>CAXTRQ010000216.1:0-10036 GCA_964246705.1 uncultured Pyrinomonadaceae bacterium | reverse complement strand
GCGTATCGTTATTACTCGGCTTTTCTGGCGGCAAAGGTGCTCGCGCTCGACGACTCGCGCCCTGTGCCTTCGGAGACGATGAACGACGGGCACAATTATTACCCGACGAACAAGTGGGTGCTGTTCGGTCATCACTTCGCGGCCATTTCGGGCGCGGGGCCTTTAATCGGGCCGGTGCTCGCGGCGCAGTTCGGTTTCCTTCCCGGCCTGCTCTGGCTCGTCATCGGCGTCACACTGGGCGGCGCGGTGCACGACTTTATGATTCTCGTGGCGAGCGTCAGGCGACGCGGGAAATCGCTCGCCGAGATTGCGCGCACAGAGATTAGTCCTCTCTCCGGTCTGGTCGCGGGGCTGGCGATTCTGTTTATCGTCGTCATCGCGCTGGCGGGATTGGGTCTCGTCGTCGTCAACGCGCTTGCCGAGTCCGCTTGGGGAACTTTCACGGTCGGGTTCACGATTCCGCTCGCGCTGTTGATGGGACTTTATATGTACCGGATTCGTCCCGGCCACATCAAGGAGGCGAGCATCATCGGCGTCGTGGGGCTGTTCCTCGCCGTCATTCTCGGCGGGCGCATCGCCGAATCTTCTTGGGCGGAATCGTTCACGCTGTCGCGCAACACGATCATCTTGCTGATGGCCGGGTACGGTTTCATCGCCTCTGTGCTGCCCGTCTGGATGCTGCTATGCCCGCGCGATTATCTCTCCTCGTATCTAAAAATCGGCACGATTGCTTTTCTCATCATCGGCGTCATTCTCGTCCATCCGAATCTGAACATGCCCGCATGGACGCCGTTCGTCCACGGCGGCGGCCCGGTCATTCCCGGCAGAGTCTATCCGTTCGTCTTCATCACTATCGCGTGCGGCGCAATCAGCGGTTTCCATGCGCTCATCTCTTCAGGGACGACGCCGAAGATGATTGCCAGAGAGACGGACACGCGCATGATCGGCTACGGCTCGATGTTGATGGAAGGCGTCGTCGGGGTCGTCGCGCTGGTCGCCGCGACCTCCCTCTTCCCCGGCGACTACTTCGCCATCAATACGCAGCAGAAAACCGACGCGCAAAAAGCCGCTTACGTGCAGATGGTCGAACATCACACGGGCGAGGGGTTCAACCTGCGACCGCAGGAGATCGCCCGTCTCGAACAGGAGTCGGGCGAGAAGAACCTGCGAGGCCGGACGGGCGGCGCGGTGACGCTGGCCTTGGGTATCGCCAAGATTTTCGATGCGATCCCGGGACTCGCCGGGTTGATGAAGTACTGGTATCACTTCGCCATCATGTTCGAGGCGCTTTTCATCTTAACGACGATTGACACGGGCACGCGCGTCGCGCGCTTTCTGGTCGGAGAGTTCGGCGGGCGCTTCTATCGTAAATTTGAAGAGCCGACGTGGATGCCCGGCGCGATGCTGACGACGGGCGTGGTCGTCGCCGGGTGGGCGGCCTTCATCTGGTCGGGTTCGATTTCGACCATCTGGCCGATGTTCGGCATCGCCAACCAACTGCTTGCGGCGGTCGCCCTCTGCGTCGCGACGACGATCATCATCAATATGGGCAACGCTCGTTATGCGTGGACGACGCTGCTGCCGCTTTCGTTCGTCGCGACGACGACGCTCGTCGCCGGTTGGCAATCCATCACAGACATTTTCTGGCCGCTCTCGCAGAAGCCGGACACCGCCGCGCAAGGCTATATCAACACGGCGCTGACGGCGCTCTTGATGACCGCTTCCGTCATCATCCTCTTTGATTCAATCCGCCGTTGGACGCGCGGGCGGCGCGACCCTGCTGCCGTCAGACAGGCAGAGGCAGCCCCCACGGCGCTGGCACAGACGCCTTCGCTTTAGAGTAGCTTAAAAATTTGGGTTGTGCTAATTACTAACACGACGCGCGGAAGCATTTCCCCTTCAAAGTCGCCGGAGCGCGCGGGCAGTGTCCGTTTGCGGGTGGACAGTTCGAGCCTAAATCAGCAATAATGCCTGTTTTTAAGCGCGACTATATTTCAGGGGGGTCGGGCTGGTAGGGACGCATAAATTATGCGCGCTCGCTGCCGGCTCCGCCTTGTCTCTCGTGGCAAGGCTCGCGCTCGTCGTCAGGCACGTTTCAAACTCGCCATAGTATTTAACGAACAGAAAGGAATTGCTTAATCGTGGAACTATCGCTGATTCTGGTTATTAGCATTCTCTCGCTCGGCTTCGCCGCGTTGCTGGCCGCAAAGACTGGCAAGCACGCGCGCCGTCCTCAGGAGATGCGCCACACAACATCAACATTATTTGCTTTGCGCGCCGGAGGGCGGGCGCTGAAGGTCGCCGCCGCCGGTCTCGTCGTGGTGGGGGTCTTAACGTCTGCGGCGCTGGCTCAAAATCCAAACCAGCGCAACGCGCCGACTCAGCGCGCCGTCCCGACCGATAGCCATGGGAGAGGCCCTTCAACGCAGGCCACAGAGCATCATGCGGGCGGCGAGGCCAACTTGATTTTGCCCGATCTGTCGCGCGTCGAGTTTCTCGGTCTCGACGGTCACACGTTGTTGCTAATCGGTATCGGCGTCTGTGCGCTCGGATTGCTCTTCGGCCTCTCGATTTTCATGCAGTTGAAGAATTTGCCCGTCCATCGCTCGATGCGGGAGATTTCCGAACTAATCTACGAGACCTGCAAGACCTATCTCATCACGCAAGGGAAATTCATCCTTGTTCTCTGGGTGTTCATCGGCCTCATCGTCACGCTTTACTTCGGCTGGCTGGCTGCGTCGGTTGACCCTGTGACGCGCGCTGTCACGCGCGGTTTCCCGGCCTTGAAGGTAATTGTCATTCTGCTCTTCAGCCTCGTCGGCATCGCGGGCAGCTACGGCGTAGCGTGGTTCGGTATCCGCGTCAACACGTTCGCCAACTCGCGCACGGCCTTCGCGAGCCTCGGCGGCAAGCCCTACCCGATCTATGCGATTCCGTTGCGCGCAGGCATGAGCATCGGCATGATGCTCATCTCGGTCGAACTGCTAATAATGCTCTGCATCCTGCTGTTCATCCCGCGCGACTATGCGGGGCCGTGCTTCATCGGTTTCGCCATCGGCGAATCTCTCGGCGCGGCGGCGCTGAGAATCGCGGGCGGCATCTTCACGAAGATTGCCGACATCGGCTCTGACCTGATGAAAATCGTCTTCAAGATTAAAGAGGACGACGCGCGCAACCCCGGCGTCATCGCCGACTGCACGGGCGACAACGCGGGCGATTCGGTCGGCCCGTCGGCGGACGGCTTCGAGACCTATGGCGTAACGGGCGTGGCGCTCATCTCGTTTATCCTGCTCGGCGTCGCCGACGCGACCGTGCAGGTGCAACTGCTCGTCTGGCTCTTCGTCATGCGTATTATGATGATCGTGGCGAGCGCCGTGTCCTACTTCATCAACGAAGCCATCGCCAAAGCGAAATACCAGCATGCCGACCGGATGAACTTCGAGAAGCCTCTGACTTCTCTCGTCTGGATTACCTCCATCGTCTCGGTCGTGCTGACCTACCTCGTGTCGTATCTCATCATCCCAACGCTCGGCGACGGCTCGCTCTGGTGGAAGCTGGCGACGATTATCACTTGCGGGACGCTGGCCGGGGCGATTATCCCCGAACTGGTCAAGGTCTTTACTTCGACCGAATCGCGCCACGTCAGTGAGGTCGTCACATCTTCGCGCGAGGGCGGCCCATCGCTCAATATTCTGTCGGGTCTGGTCGCCGGTAATTTCTCCGCCTACTGGCTCGGCATGAGCATCGTCGCGTTGATGTCCATCGCTTACCTTTTCAGCACGCAGGGGCTTGATGCGCTGATGGTCGTTCCGGCGGTCTTCGCCTTCGGCCTCGTCGCCTTCGGATTCCTCGGCATGGGGCCTGTCACTATCGCCGTGGACTCTTACGGCCCGGTCACGGACAACGCGCAGTCCGTCTATGAACTCTCGCTCATCGAGCAAGTGCCAGATGTCGAGGCTGAGGTTAAAAGGGACTTCGGCGTGACGATTAACTTCGAGCGCGCCAAGCACCTGCTGGAAGAGAACGATGGCGCGGGCAACACCTTCAAGGCGACGGCGAAGCCCGTGCTCATCGGCACGGCGGTCGTCGGCGCGACGACGATGATCTTCTCGATTATCATGGCGCTCACCAACGGCCTGACCGCCAACACGCAAAACCTCTCGCTGCTGCACGCCCCGTTCGTGCTCGGACTGATTACGGGCGGTGCGATTATCTACTGGTTCACAGGCGCTTCGATGCAGGCCGTGACGACCGGCGCATATCGCGCGGTCGAGTTCATCAAGGCCAACATCAAGCTTGGCGACGAAATCGAGAAGGCATCGGTTGAAGACAGTAAGAAGGTCGTGCTGATCTGCACGCAGTACGCGCAGAAGGGGATGTTCAACATCTTCCTGACCGTCTTCTTCTCGACGCTCGCGTTCGCCTTCGTCGAGCCTTTCTTCTTCATCGGCTACCTGATTTCGATTGCCATCTTCGGACTCTATCAGGCGATCTTCATGGCGAATGCCGGTGGCGCGTGGGACAATGCGAAGAAGATTGTCGAAGTAGAATTGAAGGCTAAGGGCACGCCGCTCCATGATGCCTGCGTGGTCGGCGACACGGTCGGTGATCCCTTCAAAGACACTTCGTCGGTGGCCTTGAATCCGATTATCAAGTTCACCACGCTGTTCGGGTTGCTCGCCGTCGAGTTGGCGGTGTCGGTCGCGGATTCGAGAGGACAGTTCGGCGAGAACGGCTTGATGGTGACACACCTGCTGGCCGCCGCCTTCTTCATCGTCTCGATGTTCTTCGTCTGGCGCTCGTTCTACGGGATGCGTATCGGGACTGAGACGACGCCCGCCCCGACGGGCACGATGGGAACCGACGGTGAGGGCACGCGCTCTGTCGGCGCGCTGCATGCCCCGGACAGCAGGCCGTTGATTCATGAGCAGAGCCGCGAATCTTCAGTCGTCAATCGTGAATAGAGGCGGGGCGGGCTGCTCCCGCTCCGGCTTCTTGATTCGTGATTTACCAGCTTGTTGTTCAACGTCCGTGCATCATTCGTTAGAGAGGCTAACTTTCGTGAACACTTCTTACGCCAAACCCGAAACGCTCGTCGGAGCGTTTGTCGCGCCGCTTGACGGGGCGCGCTCAGTCGCGCTCGTCCTCGCCTTCAGTCTACTAACGGCGCTCTCGGCACAGGTGGTGATCCCGCTGCCCTTTACGCCCGTGCCCATCACGGGACAGACCTTCGCCGTGCTCTTGACGGGCGCGCTGTTGGGTTCGAGGCTCGGCGCGCTGGCGATGTTGGCCTATCTTGTGGAAGGAGCCATCGGCCTTCCATTCTTCCGGCAGGGGCAGGGCGGCGCGGCCTACTTGCTGTTTAGCCCGACCGCCGGTTATCTCTTCTCCTACCCGCTCGCCGCGTTCCTGACAGGTCGTCTCTCCGAACGCGGTTGGGATCGGAGCTACCTCCGCGCGGCGGCGGCGATGGCGTTAGGCTCAATCGTCATTCTGCTTTGCGGTTGGGCATGGCTCGCGCGTTTCACGTCCGCCTCGACGGCGTTCCAGACAGGCGTCGCGCCGTTCATCATTGGCGACCTCGTTAAGATTGCGCTGGCAGCAGCGGTGCTGCCTTCCGGGTGGGCTATCCTGCGCCGCATAGGGTCGCGCTAAAAAACGGAAGCGTTAATTTATCGGGATAGCAAAGCCTCCGGTCTTGTAGGCCGGGGGCTTTGCTTTTTGAGATTTGAAATCTCGAAACCTCAATCGCTCAACTTTTATGCTTCTTAAATCCAACTTTTTGAAAACGGAGCGTGAGGTTTTTCAGGCGGCGTGGCCGGTCTGTATCTGAGTGTGCGCGCCTGACACGAGGCGTTCGATGAGCGTCATTAGTTGATTGAAATCCACGGGCTTCGCCACGTACTCGTTGCAGCCGACGGCGCGCGCAGCGGCGCGGGATTCATCGGAGTCGTAAGCCGTCACGGCGACAATCGGCACGTCGCACACAAGATTGTTCTCGCGGATGCGGAGCGTCGTCGTGAAGCCGTCGAGCACGGGCATGTTCAAGTCCATGAGAATTAAGTTCGGGCGTTCGCGCTCGGCTATCTCGACCGCTTGACGCCCGTTCGAGGCTTCGACCACGCGACACCCTCTGGTCTCAAGAAAGCGTCGCATCATCAGACGCGCGTCGTCGAAATCTTCAACCACCATCACGACCGGCTCCAACGCATCTGTCTGCCCCATCTTTCGCCACCCTTCCGAATACTTCTCACAAGTTCGTCAAAATCACGCTTGCCCTGCGCCCCGCGCACGGAATCCATTGGTTGAGGAAACCTTCAAAGGGACTGGTCTTCCAAATGTCACACGCCACTCTGCGCGGCTGTGTTACTCAAAGCTCGTTGAGATGGCACACGTTTCCCACACAAAAAAAGAAAAGGGCAGCCCGGCGACTGCCCCTAACTTATTGCTGATACTGGTGGAGCCGAGGGGGATCGAACCCCTGACCTCATGACTGCCAGTCATGCGCTCTCCCAGCTGAGCTACGGCCCCCTGTGCTGCGACTTACAGTTGATGCAGCGAATTGAGAGAGTAACGTAGCGCGTGAAAATTCGTCAAGCGAGCGTGGGTTTCAGGGCGTGCGGCGGCGGGCGGAGATGAGGGCGATGAGCGTGCCGATGATAAGTAAGGCGATGCCGCCGCAGAGACGCAGCATGTTCGGGAGTTCGCGCGATTGTGCACTGGTTTCGGAGATGACGACGGCGGCGCGAGGGTCTATGAAGGCGGCGCGGTAGGCGACGCCGCCGCCCGCTGCCGCCAGTACAATGCCGAAGAGAAGGCCAAGGATTTTCATCTGCAAGACGGCCTTGCGCTCTATTTGCCTGTGAACTCAGGTTTGCGCTTTTCGAGGAAGGCGTTGACGCCTTCATCTTTGTCCGCGCTGGAGAAGCAGAGCGCGAAGAGATCAATTTCGCGGCGCAAGCCTTCATCCAAGGTTGAGCGCGAAGCTGTCTTGACGGCCTCTTTCGCCATCCGGAGGGCGACGGGGCTTTTCTCGGCAATACGATTGGCGAGTTCCAACGTCTTGGCTTCGAGGTCGGTTGCCGGAAAGACCATGTTGACGAGGCCGAACTGGTAAGCCGTCTGCGCGTCTATAATGTCGCCAGTCAAGATCAACTCCATCGCTTTGCCTTCGCCGACGAGGTGCGTCAGGCGTTGTGTGCCGCCGCCGCCGGGAATAATGCCGAGGTTGATTTCCGGCTGACCGAATTTCGCGTTCTCGCCCGCGATTCTCAGGTCGCACGAGAGCGCGAGTTCGCAGCCGCCGCCCAGACAGTAGCCGTTAATCATTGCGATGACGGGTTTGGGGAAAGTATCAATCGCGGTGAAGAGTGAGCGTCCGGTCATCACGTCGCGCTGCGTGACGGCGGTGCGTCCCTTGAACTCGGCGATGTCCGCACCGGCGACGAAAGCTTTCTCACCCGCGCCCGTGAAAACGACAACGCGCACCGATTCGTCTGCGCGCAACTCTTCGAGGGCGTGCGCCCCCTCTTCGCGCGTCTGGATGTTGAGCGCGTTCATCTTCTGCGGGCGGTTGATGGTGATGAGAGCGACGCGGTCGCGCCGTTCGATGAGAAGTGTTTCGTATGATGCCATAAGGATGCTCCCCAAAGAATTTAAGTGCAGCGACAAGTGAGACGAGTGACAAGTTAAAGACCTCGGTTTTCTTGCTCGTCACTTGTCACTCGTCGCTCGTCACTGCTTTATTGTTGTTCGCCTTCGGGCGCTGTACCCTGTTCGTCTGCGACCCACGAGACGAAGAGGCGGAGCCAGTTGTCGGTCGGCTCTAAAATCTGGACGCCGACGCGCGCCGTACCGTAGATGGCGGGCGCGATGCGGATGACGCGCGCCGTGACTTCGATGGGCGCGCCGTCCGGGCGATGTGCGCGCAGGTAGAGTTGGTCGCCGCGCGAGACTTTTTGATTGAGATGAAAGAGTGTCCCCGTCGTGGAGATGTCGTCGGTTTCGGTCGGCTCGCTCCACGCTGCGCCGTCGTCGGAACGACCGGAGACGACAACCGGCAGCCGAAGCGCCATGCGCAGCGCAAAACGTCTCTCTTCGCGTCTCTCTACGTCGTTCGGCATATTCATATGATTAAGCAAGCGTGTTTCTCTCGAAGCAGTAAGCAGTTGCAATTCGTCGCGGAGGTCGGCAGTAAGTGCGGCGAGGAGAACGCGAAACGAAACTCGCTCGAATGGCTGACTGCTTCAGATGCTCTGGCCGCTCGTGTGCTGTCTATTCTTGCTCCCAACTGTAAAAGCCTTCCCCGCTCTTTTTACCGAGTCTGCCTTCGGCGACCATGCGCCGCAGTAAGTCGGGCGCGCGGAAATTTTCCGAGCCGAGCGTGCGATAGAGATAATCGGCGATATGGAGACGAACGTCGAGGCCAACCAGATCGGTAAGTCTGAGCGGCCCCATGGGATGATTGTAGCCCAACTCCATCGCCGTATCTATATCTTTTGCGCTCGCCACGCCCTCTTCGACCATCCGCATCGCTTCCAGACCGAGCGCGACGCCGAGACGGCTCGACGCGAAGCCGGGCACGTCTCTGACCGTAATCGGCTCTTTACGCATGCGCCGCGTGACTTCTCTGACCGCTTCGATGGTCTCTGCGGAGGTTTTTTCTCCGACGACAATTTCGATCAGACGCATAATGTGGACGGGATTGAAAAAGTGCATCCCGACCAATGTCTGTGGGCTGGACGAGGCGCGCGCAATTTCCGTAATTGAGAGCGAAGAGGTGTTCGTGGCGAAGATGAAAGGGCGCGCGGCGACCTGTTCAACCTGCCTGATAATTTCCTGCTTCAACTCCATTTGTTCGGGCACGGCTTCGATGTAGAGGTCTGCGTCGCGCACGTCTTCCAAGGCGACTGCGCCACGGATGTTGAGAAGCGTCGTGGCGCGCTCTTCAGCCGTAACTTTGCCGCGCTGGATGCCCTTCGCCAGATTCGCTTCGATGGCACGCAGGCCACGCCCCACCAGTTCGTCTCTGATGTCTCTAAGGACAACCGAGTAGCCGGACGCGGCGGCCACTTGCGCGATGCCGTGCCCCATTGTGCCCGCGCCGAGCACGGCAATAGTATTGATTTTCGCCGGTCTGGAATTTTCCGGTGTGCTCAAGTGTGTTAAAGCAGCAGTGGCGGGAGTCGCTTCGGAGGCTTTCAGTCCCAAGGCTCCTCTGTCCTCGCTGGAGAACTCTGATTCGACTACGTTTGCGAGAGACGTTATACTATACGCACAAGGGAAAAGGCTACCGAAACAAGCGGAGCGCCCCTGCTGTGAAATGCCGGAGCCGAGGTAACCCACGGTTTGAAATCCCCGAAGGAGACGGATAAGAGTTAAATGGCGAAAGATATTCTACATAGAGAAGTGGTCATTGTCGGCTCAGGCCCGGCGGGCTTAACCGCCGCGATTTATGCGGCGCGCGCCGACCTGAAGCCCCTCGTCATCCACGGCCCGCAGCCCGGCGGGCAACTGACTATCACCACCGATGTCGAAAACTACCCCGGCTTTTCCAAAGGCATTCAGGGGCCGGAGTTGATGCAAGAGTTTGAAGAGCAAGCGCGCCGTTTCGGGACGGATTTTCTCGTCTCGATGATTAGCGAGGCAGACCTCTCGAAGCGCCCCTTCAGGCTGGAGACGGACGAGCACACGATTCGCGCCGAGACACTTATCATCGCTTCGGGCGCGTCGGCCAAGTGGCTGGGGATTCCCGGCGAAGCGCCCGCCCCGCACGGACTCGGCGGACTCGGCGTCTCGGCCTGTGCGACCTGCGACGGTTTCTTCTTTAAAGGTAAACCGATTGTCGTCGTCGGCGGCGGCGATACGGCGATGGAGGAAGCGACGTTTCTGACGCGCTACGCCTCGCGCGTCACCATCGTCCATCGCCGCGACCACCTGCGCGCCTCGAAGATCATGCAGGAGAAAGCGGTTCAAAACGAGAAAATTGACTTCATCTGGGCCACGGAAGTGACGGAAATACTCGGCGCGCCGGAGC
>CAXTRQ010000215.1:5962-10148 GCA_964246705.1 uncultured Pyrinomonadaceae bacterium | reverse complement strand
TATCAGGATAGCGCGAGATGAGAGCCTGAAAATGGGCGCGAGCTTCGTTGAAGGCGCGGTTGGTTTGATAGATGGCCGCGCGGCGCAGGTGTTCTTCGGGCGTCAACTGCGGCAGTTGACCCTCCGGGGTGCGCCCGTTCCTGTCGGATGCTCTGGTCGTCGCCAGCGCGCCGTCTGTTTGGTCTTCGGTCGAGAGAGTGATGACGGAAGCCGCCGAGATGGCCGCCGTCGTCGTCTGTGTCGGGGTCTGTTTGTTAGCCGACTCCTCGACGCGCATGCAGGCGAGCGGGAGCGTCGTCAGGCAGACAAAGATAATCTGTGCGAGTGATGTCATTGTAAATGATCGTCGTCGTTGGAAAATTCGCGCCCGACCGCGCTTCGACTGGATTGAGCCTGAACGATTCATAGCCACGGGTTCCGATTCAGTGAGCGCGCGCAGGTGAGGAGGATTGAGAGAGACCGGCTGACGGCGTGCGTTGCTGGCGGCCTTCGGCGTCAGGCGCATCGAGCCAGCCGGTCAGGAATATTAGATGCAGTTTACGGCATACACTCAGGACACCCGCAATCGCAAACTAATTCTGCCGTACCACCCGTACCCTCGCAGTAGGCGCTGCAATATTTGCTGCCTTCGTCTGCCGCGCACAGGCAGCTCGGATGGGCACACTGCTTTTTCTCGTCGTCGGCCATGAGCTATCTCTCCTTTGAAGTTGGAAATGAACGTGTGCTGCCATTCTACAACCGTCATTGATAAACGGCTATGCATTTCGCGCAACCGATGTCGAAGCGCCAGCCAGCATAGACGCGCACATACCGTCGCCGAGTTGCTTTTCGCCGCGCCCGCGCCGTCTATGTTCAGAGAGATTCCTGCGGCGCATCTTCAATAATCTCGAAGCTCGTGGCTAACTCGACGCCGGGGCGGAGCGTCGCCGCGACGCTGCAATATTTCGTCTCAGATAATTCAATCGCTTGTGCGACAGATTTTTCAGACACGCCGCGCCCGCGTACGATGTGGTGAACCTCCATCCGCGTGTAGGCGCGCGGATGTTCTGCGCGCCGCTCACCGCGCACCTCAACGCGGTAATCAGTCACCTGTTCGCGCTTCTTCTTGAGAATTGAAATCACGTCGACAGCCGTGCAACTGCCGAGAGCGATGAGCAGTAATTCAACTGGCGTCGCGGCGCTTGCGCGCTCGTGGTTCGTCTCAAGCGTCTGCGCGTGACCGCTCGGACTGACGCCGATAAAGAGGTCGTTGCCTGCATAGTAAACGGTCGCTTTGACATCACTCTGATCCATCCATTCACCTCCTTCTAACCGCAGCCAAAGCATAGCATAGAGGCGAAGCCCGCCAACCTTTCAAGCCGATGTGCACGTTTATACCTCAGTGAATTTGTATGCTACTAGGACGCGGGCGACGAGTTTCATACAGCTTTTATGCTGCTAAAAAAGTTCTGATCGAGTCGCAACGAAAGTTTATTGGCGGCAACCCCACCGCCTGTTCAATGAATCACAGGTGTAACCCTGCGCTCCCTGAAACTCTATGTGCTTAATTTCCGGCGTTGAAACCCCGAAGACGGTCGGCATGGTGCTTGCCTTGTGTAAATCAGTTGAGCCTCTGCCTGACTACGAAAGCTTCTCCCTGAATCAGCCGCAGAACTCCCTGTAATTCGGAGCAGGTGAGAGTGTGGCGGCACACATATCAAGTCAGGCCGCCAAACCACGTTGCTCTATTAAAGAAATGATAAACCTAAAAGTTGGAGGGAAGAGTTTATGAACAGAATAAGACAGGCGATTTCTTCAGTGCTTGTCATCGCTCTGGTAAGTATGGGCATGACGATGAGTGTGCAGGCGCAGCGGCGCACGAGCCGGATGAGCGATAGACAAATCGGAGAATTGATTCGCCGTGTGGAAACGGACGCGGATACGTTCCGCCAGACGCTCAACACCGCGCTCGACCGCAGCCGCTACGATGGGTCGAGAACTGAAGACAATATCAACACATACGTCCGTGATTTCGAGAGCGCGACCGCTCAACTACGCACCCGTTTTGACGCGCGCAGTTCTGTCGCCGCCGACGTGGAAAACGTTCTTCGTCAGGCCGCCAATATCAACAGTTTCATGCTCAACACGCGTCTCAATTCGCGCGCGCAAAGTGATTGGGCGCTCGTGCGGACAGACCTCAGCGCGCTGGCTGATGCTTACAGTGTGGCTTGGAATTGGGATCAGAACACGCGTCCGTCGGATACCGCAGGGAACACGTTCCCGTCCAACAACGGTCGGCAGCGACCGTACCGCATTAACGACCGCGAAGTTGATGCGATCATCAGCCGCATCGAAACCGGCGCTAACAATTTCCGCGCGAGCCTCGACACCGCGCTCGACCGCAATCGCCGTTATGACGGCACGCGCACCGAGGACAACATCAACGACTTCGTTCGTAACTTCGAGAATGCGACCGACCAACTTCGCACACGCTTCAATAATCGTCAGGCCGTCGCCGCCGACGTGCAGAACGTGCTCAGCAGCGCGTCGAGCATTGACACCTTCATGCGTAACAACCGCCTGTCGCCCCGCGCGCAGAACAGTTGGTCAACGCTCCGCACGGATTTGAGCGCGCTGGCGAATGCTTACAGCATCGCTTGGAACTGGGACAACAGGAACAGCTTCCCGACCACGGGCGGCGTTTACGGCAATGGCAACACAGGTGTTGTCGGAATCAACGGTGGCCTGACGGGCACGTACCGCCTCGACCCTTCGCGCAGCGATAACGCGCGCGACGTGGCCGACCGCGCGACGCGTAATCTGCCGACGACTGATCGGCAGCGCATCTACGACCGCGTGCTGGCGCGTCTGGAATCGCCCGACCAAATTGCCATCGAGCGACGGGGGATGACCGTCAACATCGCTTCGACGCGTGCGCCGCAGACCACTTTCGACGCCGACGGGAGTGAGCGCGTCGAGCAACTTCCCAACGGAAGGACTTCGCGCGTGCGTGCTTCTCTTAACGGTGAACAACTCGTTGTCAGTTCCGCCGGGGTCAGAGAGAACGATTTCACAGTGACCTTTGATCCGATTGAAAACGGTCGTCGCCTGCGCGTGACGCGCCAGATTTACAACGAGCGGCTCGGCCAAAATCCGGTCATCGTGCAGAATATTTATGACCGGACTTCGGACGTGGCGCGCTTTGACATCTACAATGGCTCGCAAACTTTCCCGAACGATACGACCGGAAACAGCAACGGCAACGGCGGCTTCATCATCAACAACGGCGATACGTTGGTCGCGGTTCTCAACACCGATCTCTCGACCAGACAATCGCAGAACGGCGACCGCTTCTCGATGACCGTCCGCGAGCCGACGCAGTACGAAGGCGCGACCATCGAGGGCACAATCTCGAACGTCAATCGTTCGGGGCGCGTCTCCGGTCGCTCGGAAATGTCGCTCAACTTCGACACGATTCGCCTGCGCAACGGGCAGACATACCAGTTCGCCGGTTTCGTTGATAGCATTCGGACGCTGAGCGGCGAGACCGTCAAGGTGGACAACGAGGGCACGGTGAAAGACGACAACCAGACCGACAAGACCGTGCAGCGCGCGGCCATCGGTACGGCGGTCGGCGCGATTATCGGCGCGATTGCGGGTGGCGGTAAAGGGGCAGCCATCGGCGCGGTTCTCGGCGGCGGCGCAGGCGCAGGCTCGGTCTACGTGCAGGGGCAGGATGATCTTCAACTCTTGAAAGGCACGGAGGTCACCATTCGCGCGAGCGCGCCGAACAACAGATAAACGTCTGTCAGAAACCTTGGCCTAACATCATCGCCCACAGCGACGAATCAAATTCAGCCGGGAGCGTGTGAAAAGCACATGCTCCCGGCTGAACCTTTATTACTGCGTCGAAGTATTAGAACAAACAGTCAGAAAGCCGGCCACTTAGCGTCCTTCTTTCTTTGCGTCCGGGCGTGAAATTTTATCTCACGCCCGGACGCAAAAGAAAACAAAAAGTTGAGTGATTGAAGATTTGAAATTCCTAATCTTCAATCACTGTTCTCTGCGTCGGGAAGCTTTTATGTTAAGATGGCGCGTCTCGTAAATCTTGCCCACGAGCAGAAGAAGTGCCCTGAGAGGCAAATACTCGCTTCTTCAAACCCTTGTTTTATAAGGTTGCAAAAATAGGATTGAATATTTCAAAGGT
>CAXTRQ010000215.1:0-5952 GCA_964246705.1 uncultured Pyrinomonadaceae bacterium | reverse complement strand
TTGAGGATACCTTCGATGGCTGCTGTCCTAGTCGTTGATGACGACGACACAATTCGCGATATGCTCTACGATCTGTTTTCCGAACAGCATCTCTGTCATGCGGCGGATACCGCCGAAACCGCTCTGGTCTTTCTGGAAGCGGAGAGCTACGACGTGGTGTTGACGGACATCTCGATGCCGGGCTTGAGCGGTTTGGAATTGCTCGGTATCGTGCGACAGCGCCAGCCTGAGACGCCCGTGATCATCATCTCAGGCATCAGCGATCAGGCGCACGCGCAAGGCTTAATCAAACTCGGAGCATTCGACTATCTATTGAAACCGTTTCGATTGGAAGCTGTCGAGGCAAGCGTCGCACGCGCTATCGAAGAGCACCGCACGCGCATCGAAAAGCGCCGCTGTGAGAACTGAATTCCCGCCGCCGTTTAAAACAAATTTAAGTTGAGTGCAAAAGAATTCGTCTAAGCGACAAGCGTGAGGGCGACACCACCATCAGTATCTCCGTGGCGGCGGGAAACCTCCCTAGCAACTTCAACAATACGGTCGGCGCTGAACGGCTTGGCGATGACCCAATCAACCCCTGCGGCCTTCTGTTCGTTTAAGCCGACGGCTTCCCCCCATCCGGTGATGATGGCGAGCGGCAGGGAATCGTTGCGCTCGCGGATGGCACGCGCCAGTTCCCAACCGCTCATCCCCGGCATTCCGATGTCTGTGAAGACGGCGGCGAATTTATGTTCGTCGAACAGCGCCAGAGCCTCGCCCCCACTCGCCGCCTGCATGACGGAGAAGCCTTCACTCTCAAGAATGTCGCACAGTAGTTCGCAGACGGAAGCTTCGTCGTCAACGACCAAGACTCTAATCTGTTCCGAGTGTGCGGGAATCTGACGAGGCGACGCGGGCGCAGCGACGGCCTCGCTCTCGGCCTGCGCCGGAGTCCCAAGTTTCGCTTTGGGAAGTTTGATGCGGAAGGTCGTGCCGCGCCCGACCTCCGACTCAACTTCGACCGCTCCCTCGTGGCGGCGGATGATGCCGTAGCTGACGGCAAGTCCGAGTCCGAGTCCCGTCTTACCCTTCGTCGTATAAAACGGATCGAAGATGCGCGAACGAACTTCAGGACTCATTCCCGTCCCTGTGTCGCTGATGCTCAGTTGGACGCAATTTTCCATCTCCTCCGCCGCGAGCGTCAGAGTGCCTCCCTTGGGCATCGCGTCGACGGCGTTAAAGACGATGTTGACGAGCACTTCGCGAAGCTCGGAATCATCGCCGAGCGCCCACGCATTCGTCGGCGCTTCAACATTGAGATTGATATCAATACCGGCGGCCTCTGCGCGGTCTTTCCAGCGCGGGCGCGTCATTTCACTGACATCGTAGAGAAGCTGTTCGACGGCGACCGGCTCGAAATCGTGGTCGCGCCGCTGGCGTGCGAAATCTTGTATGCGCCGCACGGTCTGCGCGCCATCTTCCGCCGTCTTGATGATAATCTGGAGACCTCTGCGGATTTTCTCAGGATCCTCGGTGCGCAGCAGTAATTGCGCGCGTCCCAGAATTCCGGCCAGAGTATTATTGAAATCATGCGCGACGCCGGAGGCGAGTTCGCCGAGCGCCGAGAGTTTTTCAATCTGCGAAAACTGTTCTCGAATGCGATCCTGTTCGGCGATGTAGTGTGAAAGCTCTGCGACGTGCTGTTCGGCCTGTGTGGCCTGAAGGGCGGAGGTCTCGACGTTTTTCAGGTAAGTCTGGTACGTGAAATAGACGATGGCGATAATCGGCGTCGTCACGATGACGGCGTAGCTTCCGACCAGACCGATGAGCTTCGAGATGAGACCCGCCGCCGATGCACCCGCCACATAAGTGACCGATGTCCAGAGATAATGTTTGCGCCACGTCTCTACCAGCGGGCGATTAGTCCTGATCGCGTGAGCAATAGCGACCAGACCTGAATTCATAATGTATTGCACAATCGCCATCAGACAGATGGCCGCCAAGAAATTGTGCGTAATGCCTTCGGACAAATCTACGACCCGCCCGAAACAGAGTCGGAGCGACCACACGGTCACAAAAGTAGTGACAGCCATCGCGCCGCTGTTGAACGCGATAACGAGCTTGTCTTTACTGATCCGACGCGAGACCAGAATAGACTCGGCGACAGCTAAAAGGATGGCTGCTTCTCCGCCATAGAGCAGCATGGTGAGAAAAATGACGGTGTCCGAAACGGAGATTTCCGAGGTCACGCCGGGTATCCGAATCGAGATGTGAGACGTGATGCCGAGCGTCATCGCCACGAGGACGAAGAACAGCAGGTCGAGCGTGTGCACAGGCAGGTAATAGGCCGCGAAGAGAACGACCACCACGCCAAAGGCGATGACCAACCACGCATATGGTCGAAATAGTCTCTGCCAGATCATCTATTCGATTTTGTTTGATTGAGAGCGGAACGTTTCCGCCTAAGCGCGCCGTTGCAGGAAAATTGTATCATACAAGCCTTGAAGCTTGAACCCGGCGCATCGGTAGAGGTTGATTGCTTCAGAATTCTTCTCGTTGACGAGCAGGACGATAGACGAACAGCGTGACAGCAGTTCACAGGACAGTTGTATGAGGCAGCGGCGTCCGTATCCCCTGCGCCGCGCCTGTGGCGCAACGTAGATGCCTTCGAGATAGAGGGTCTCAGGAGTGTCCGACACCACATCGGCTTTGAAAATAAGTGAGCCGTCTTCGACCATCACCCACACACGCCCTTGCTCGACGCGACGGGCGCACCGACGACGGAAACCTTCCGGGTCAACGTCGAGGGGATTGACGCCGCTCTCCTCAGAGGCCATCGCGGCATGCACGGGAATGATTAGTTCGAGGTCGGCGGCTGTGGCAGGGCGCAGGTTCGGCAACTTTTCGACGACCGCGACCGGCCAACGTTGTTCAAATAAAACCTCACGGCAGACCAGACGCGGCGCGCTACCTTCTGTCGAATAGAGATGCCAGAATTGTTCGATCTTCTCTTGTTCGCCGACGATGATGTGCGCCGTCACATGATTTTGTGCGAGCGCGGCGAAGACTTCGAGCGCCGCGTCGTTACGCGTTTCAAAGAGGGTCGCATGGCCGACGAGAGCGACGCCTTCGAGCGTACCTTCAGAGTTCCGGCAACCGTAAAACGTTCCGCGATTCAAAGGGCTGACCAGACCGTTGTCATGGATTAGCCCTCTCATGTAGACGGTATGCTGCGGACGGGCGGCCAGAAAATTAAGGACTTCGACTTTGCGCGTCCCGGTCAACTGCTCAACCTGAAGCTGCGGAACAGCAACCGAGTCAGGCGTCCGCACTGTCGTCTCATTTTTCACGGTCGTTGCATTTCGTTGGGACATGGCGCTCTGCCTCGGTTGGGGGGTGGATAGGTCGAGACGGATTCTCGCAGCACCGGAAGGTGCTGCGAGAATCAATAGCCAGTGTTATCAACCCCTGTATCAACATCTGCCGCCATTGCGGTCGTGCCATCACCGCCGACCGAGCTTGAATAAGACTGCAACTTAACGTCGCTCAGGAGTACGCCGTCGCTCAGCAACACGCCGTCACTTCTCATAAGGCCATCGCTCAAGAGGACACCGTCGCTCAAGAGCACGCCGTCGCTCAAGAGGACGCCCGTGCTGAGGAACGGCATGCCCTCGCTGATAGTCACACCGTTGCTCGTCAATAATGAAGTGCTCAGCAGAACGCCGTCGCTCAAGAGCACGCCGTTGCACAAGAGCGTGCTTTCAGAAATCGTCACGCCGTCGCTTAGAAGGACGCCCGTGCCGTAGACTTTTTGGTACTTGGTAATGAGAGCCGTGCCGGACGCAAAAGTATTGTTGAGGACGATGCCTTGCGCCCAAGGGAATTTCACACCGTTAATGGTTGTGAAAGGCGTGGGCGGAGTCGACGATATTAAAAGCGGCGAGCCGACCGTCGTCGTCGCCGTCAAATCGGTGCGAACCTGCTTGGCGAGACGAATCGCGCCCTCGACATTAATCTCGCCTGCGCCCTGCTCGAGTGTATTGAAACCTGCGAGCTGTTGCGCCGTGTACATCAAGATCATCTTAACCAGACTAGGCGTCAGCTTGGGGTTTGCCTGAAACATCAACGCCGCTGCTCCGGCCACCATGGGCGTCGCCATTGAGGTGCCGTTGAGGCGCATCATGTCACGCTGGGGAGCGGCGCTGACTTTGGTATCCAGAGTCGGGTTATCACGGACGAGCTTATTGTTCGGCGATTCCGCCGCGATGATTTTGTTGCCCGGAGCAATGAGATCAGGCTTGAGAAGATTATCGTAATGCTTCCGGCCGCTCGCATCCGTCCAATAGCTGCGCGTCGGGCCGCGTGAACTGAACGTCGCAACTTGATCGTCGCTGCGAAAATCCGTGCCGTAGGTGTTCGAGGCTCCGACGGTGATGGCCGAGAGTTCGTTGCCCGGCGAATGAATGTGTCCGTAAAGTTTCTGGCCTGCGCTGTCTTTGCCGGAATTGCCCGCCGCCGCGACGACGACGATACCTGCGTTGACGAGACGGCGCACGGACTGGCAGAGCGGGTCGCTCTTGTAAGAGTCAACCGCCAACATCCCCAGACTCATATTCACGACGCGGATGTTATAGGTCGTGCGATTGTTCAGCACCCAATCGAGCGCGCTCAAGACTGCCGAAGTCGTGCCCGTCCCGGCGGAGTTCAGCACGCGTAAATTGACGAGGTTCGCGTTGGGCGCGATGCCGACATACTTGCCTTGTGAAATCCGTGCGTTTCCGGCGGCGATAGAAGCGACGTGAGTACCGTGACCGAAGGGATCATCTGTGCGGCCTTCGCCCGTGAAATCTTTGTTGAAGACAATGCGCGACGCGCCCGCCGAGTTGAGAAACGAAACGTGGTTGGGGTCAATGCCGGAATCGAGGACGGCGATGCCGATACCGCTACCGTCAAGCGCCGAAGTTTGGTTGGTCGAGGTCTGATAGCGGATTGAGTCGGTTCCCGTCGTCGTAGAGATGTGTCCGCCCAACGATTCGACATCGCTATCGGCGGAGATGTATGCGACTTCGTCGAATGCTGCGAGTTGGTCAATGAGTTCTTGAGGCAATTCGACAGTCTGCATGTCGAGGGTTTTTAAGATTTGGTGAACGCGCACGCCGCTGCTCTTGAGCAGCATGGTCAGATTGCTGCTCAGCGCACCTCTCAACTGGATAATGACTTTGACTTTATCCTTGGCCTTTTTGCCCTTGATCTTTGAGCGCAATGCGGAAGATGCTTTGTCCCGGCCACGGTCATCGTCGTCGCCTGCACGCCAGCCGCTACCGGCTGCGCGCGCATGCGAAAAGTCGCCCACCATAATTCCCGCCGCCAGAGAGAGAAGCAGCGAGATTGTGGTCAACCATGACCCGAACCGAACTCGTTTGGCGTGTTTCATCTTAACGTTAACCATCCAGACTAAAGAGTTGAGTGGGGGTTGCGTGAGCAATAAAGCTGCGACACGCTCGCAACTTCTTCCGGCAAGTGCTGTGCCGACCCTCTTGCGAGATTAAAGACCGCGTTTCTTAGGGTTTTGACCTGTTTCTGAATTTTGCCACGGTCAGGAGTTGTCCGCGTCCCGGTCAGTCTGCGAGAGGATGTGTTCATTATGACTGAGGCCGGTCAACGCTCTACGGCGACGAGACAATCGAGGTGAGGGTGAGGGAAAATCTGTGTGCATGCGGGCGTCGGGAGTGTGTCGGGTGTGACTTCGTGTGCGATTAGGGCGTGACGGTTAGCTGTCCCGGCAGAACTTTCAAGAACACTTTGCGGCCATCACTGGCGATCAGATGAACGTCCTCACTATCAAAGGTGAACGGAGTTGTGCCTTCCGCCAACGCTTCAACTTCGATGCCGAGCAGGCCGCCCGCGCCGGTCATCGCTCCGACTCCATCTCCGGCGGGCGGAGTAATTGAAAAGAGAAGAATGCCTTCAGGA
>CAXTRQ010000214.1:9741-10150 GCA_964246705.1 uncultured Pyrinomonadaceae bacterium | reverse complement strand
CATGTCGGCAAACTGCTTGTTAACCGTGCCGGGCGTCAACCCGCGCGCGGCGGCAAAAGTATCCATCGCGGTTTTAGTGTTGTTGCCGTATCTGCCGTCCGCTCCGCCCTTGACGGGGATTCCGTGGCTGATGATTAGAGTTTGAATCTGGCCCGTCAGTTCGCCGTCCTTACTCAGCGAAGCATAGGGAATGCTTAAATCGTGGAGGGATATATCTTGAAGTTTCATCTGAGACTTGATTCTCCTTAAACGAAAGGAATTTGGAGGTCTGCCGGATTACGCCCCAAGCATAGCCCAACCCCTCTGCCTCATCAAGAATTTACAGAGCATCCTTCTGCTTCTTCGCGTCTTGGCGGGCCCCCCGGGGAGAATTTTGTTTAGGTGGGGGCGGGCACGGGGGCCGAATCAG
>CAXTRQ010000214.1:0-9731 GCA_964246705.1 uncultured Pyrinomonadaceae bacterium | reverse complement strand
GGGTTGGGCGCCCCTCGTTTTAAAATTTTTTTTCGGTGGTCGCGTCCAAGGCGCGAAGAAGCATAAAAGTTGAGCGATTGAAGATTCGGAATTTCAAAAAGGCAGTTTGAAGAACAGGAAGTAACCGTTGAGCATCAACACTGTGGCGAGCAGTCCGGCGACGAACGCAAAAATCAGGATGCGCCGGGAGGTCGCCAGAATCGCTACCGACGACAGCACAATCGCAATTTGGAAGAGAGCTTCGGCGAAATCGAAGTTGGGGTCTTGAAGTTGCGCGCGGTCGCGTTGCGATTCAAAATTCTGCGCGCGCGCCGTGAGTTGCTTTCTTCCCTCACCCTTCAGAGGATTGTCCGGGTCTTTCGGGTCAGGCTCGTTTTCGTAACGGTCAGCCGTCTTTCGATAA
Source organism: uncultured Pyrinomonadaceae bacterium (assembly GCA_964246705.1). Lineage (GTDB taxonomy): Bacteria > Acidobacteriota > Blastocatellia > Pyrinomonadales > Pyrinomonadaceae > DASZCR01. The sequence continues at coordinate 9,328 of CAXTRQ010000214.1, read as the reverse complement.
TCTTCGATGCGGCGTTGTAGATACTGCTGCGCTTCGGGCGAGAGCGAACTCGCCTGCGTCGTCAGTTCCGCTTCCAAGGCGTCTGCGGCGAGTTTATTGGAGGTCTGCCGGATGCTCTTGGCCTGATAAAAAGACCACGTGTCGCTGGCCTGTATGTTGTAGTTCATGATGTCTTCAGCGGCATTGCCTCCGCCGAGACTGGTAATCGCCAGCAGCATCGCCATGAACGCGATCAGCAGCGCGACACGCGAACGGAATTTCTCGTTGTCCTCTCTCGCCTCGTCGACTTCCAAGATGTGGTCAGCAGCATCGCTGGCTTCCATGATCTCCCCCGTTTGATGAATCTGTTTTTTGTTCGAGTTGACCCAACTTTTAGATTGATGACAACAGACTTACTTCTTCGGCGGCCTGCTCGGCCTGACTTCGACGCGGCTTGGGAGCGAGCGTTCGTCCTGCCGGAGCAGATCGAGGACGATGCGCGCGATATCTTCGGGCTGCAATTGCCAACTTTTTTCCGGGTCGGGTTCGTCGCCCCCGAAGTATGTGTTGACTGAACCGGGCATGATGTAGCTGACCTTGATGCCATCATGCCGCACTTCTTGCATGAGAGCTTCGCTGAAACCGTTGAGCGCGAATTTGGAAGCGTTGTAGGCGGCCATGCGCGGATGCGCGTTCGTCCCCGCGAGCGAAGAGATGTTGAAGATATAGCCGCCGCCGCGCTGCCGCATTTCGGGAATCGCCTCGTGGCAGCAGTAAAAGACGCCGAACAAATTCGTCTCAAGCACCGCGCGAAAATCTTCCGCCGACGTTTCTTCGACGGTTTGAAAGAGGCCGATGCCAGCGTTGTTAACGAGCACGTCCACGCCGCCGAACTCCGCGCGCGTATGCTCGAAGAGAGCCTTCACTTCCTGTTCGTCGCGCACGTCGCAGACCGCTCCCGTGACGCGTCCCTCGCCCGCGTCTTCAAGTTCGTTAACGGTCTGTTCAATCTCTTCCATCCTCCGCGCGCTGATGCATACGTTCATGCCTTCATGCAACAGAACTTCGGCAATGGCGCGCCCGATGCCCTTCGTGCTCCCCGTGACAATCGCTGATTTACCATTGAAATTCATTGCTTCCCCTTTGTCTGAAATAAAGAAACCAGAGTTGATTGCAATTAAGCGTATGAAAGCCCTGCTATCTTAGCGTCTTGGCGTGAAACTTAATTTCGCGCCAAGACGCTAAGAAAAAAAGTTGAGTGAGTCGAAGATTTCAAATTGAGACCCAACTGCGAAACTCTGCCGCTTCGCACCGTTCTATGCGTCGAGTTTCGCGCGCAGCAGTTCGTTGACCACCTTCGGATTCGCTTTACCCTTCGACGCCTTCATTACCTGCCCGACGAAGAACCCGAAGAGCGTCTCTTTGCCCGCGCGGTATTGCGCGAGTTGCTGCGGATTCGAGTCGAGCACTCCCCGGATGATGCTCTCAATCTCGCCCGTATCGCTGACCTGCGCCAGCCCTTGCTCCGCGATGACGGCGGCGGCGGTCTTGCCCGTCGCAAACATTTCGATGAGCACGTCTTTGCCCTGTTTGCCGCTGATGCCGCCTTCCTCAATCGTGTGGATGAGCGCGCCCAATTCTTCGGGCGCGACGGGCGATTCGCTGATACTGATGCCCTTCGCTTCCAACTCGCGCAGCAATTCCGATCTAATCCAGTTTGAAGCGGCGCGCGGGTTGGCCGCCGCACGCGCGGCCTGTTCGTAATAATCGGCGAGCGTTCGTTCGGATGTCAGTTGCGAAGCGTCCGCGAAGGAGAGTTCGTATTCTTCGATGAAACGCCTGCGCCGCGCTTCCGGCAGTTCCGGCATCGAGGCGCGCACCTGTTCGATAAATTCCGGCGCGACGACGAGCGGCGGCAAATCGGGTTCGGGGAAATAACGATAGTCGTGCGCCTCTTCTTTTGAGCGCATCGCTCTCGTCTCGGCGGCGCGCTCGTCCCATAGGCGCGTCTCCTGCACGACGCGCCCGCCCGATTCAATCAAGTTAATTTGCCGCTCGATCTCGAACTCAATAGCGCGCTGCATGAAACGCACGCTGTTCAAATTCTTGAGTTCGACCTTCGTCCCGAACTTTTCATCGCCGATGCGGCGGACGGAGACATTCGCCTCGCAACGCAAGTTGCCCTTCTCCATGTCGGCGTCGCTTGCGCCCACCCATTGCAGCGCGCGCCGCACATGGTTGACGTAATCGTAAGCCTCCCAAGACGAGCGAAAGTCAGGCTCGGTGACGATCTCCGCGAGCGGGGTTCCCGCGCGGTTGAGATCAACATACGAAAAGCGCTCGGTTTCGGGTAAGCCTTCATGGACGTTCTTGCCCGCGTCCTCTTCCAGATGCAGGCGTGTGACCCGCACCTTCAACGGACGCCAGTCGCGCGCGTGGCCCGACTCGTCGCGTGTCGCCGTCATAATCTCCAACTCGCCCCGCTCAGAGAACGGGCGGTCGTATTGCGAGATTTGATAGCCCTTCGGCAAGTCAGGATAGAAATAGTTTTTCCGCGCGAAGATGGAACGCTCGTTGATGTTCAGAGCGAGCGAGAGCGCCGCGCGTGCTCCGAGTTCGACGACGCGCCGGTTCAACACGGGCAACGCGCCCGGCAATCCGAGGCAAACCGGACACGTGTTGGTGTTCGGCTCGTCGCCGAAGCGCGTCGAGCAGCCGCAGAAGATTTTCGTCTCCGTGCTCAACTGCGCGTGAATCTCCAAACCGATGACTGTTTCCCAACCGTTTTTCATAAGCATCAATAATGAAGTGACAAGTGACCTGTGGCAAGTGACGAATTGAAAACAGCTTTGCTTTCATCACTGAAAACTGAAAACTCAAAACTGTCCCCCGCTTTGCTCGTCACTCGTCACTGTTTTTAGGAACTAACGGATACCCCCGGTCGCGCCATGCGTTGATGCCGCCGACGAGGATGTGGATATCCTTGAAATCGTATTCTTCTAAGATCAGCGCCGCACGGGTGCTGGAATTTTCGTAGTGTCAGGCGCAGTAGGCGACGAGCGGGCGGCCGCGCGGAACTTCTTCTATCCGCGCTTCCAACTCTTCGCGCCAGATACGCACGGAGCCGGGAATCTTCACGTCGCTCTGCGCGTAGTGGCGGGCGTTGCGCGTATCGAGAAAGACCGGCTCGCGCCCTTCCTCGACCATTCTCCAAGCCTCGTCCGCGCTGATTCGCTTGGGTTCCTCAAGAAACGTCATCGTGTTGCTGCTCCGTCCCTCGACTTCCGCCCTCACCCCTCTGACCTTCAGAGCCGCCGCACGATGCAGACCTCTGACCATCTCTTAAACTCTTCGAGCGTGAGTCGGTTGATTGGCAGTGCATCAGGCGGAAAGCTTAGCTTCGAGTATAGCATCGGCAAATCCGCACGCTCAACAACATGCGTGCGTGCCCGCGCTTGTTGCTCGCCGGGTGTCGGTCGCGTAAGATGCCTTTTTAAAAATTTCAACGTGAGGACATCCTGAGAATCAAGGCCGGAGTGGCTGCGCTCTCTTGCGGCAGCCCCGAAAAATTCAAGGAGATAGTTTTGCCATGATTAAGACCGTCGAATGGACGGACGAGGGCGTGTGCATGATTGACCAGCGCCTGCTCCCGACCGAAGAGAAATACCTGATGCTGCGCTCTTGCGAAGAGGTAGCCGACGCTATTAAGGCGATGGTTGTGCGCGGCGCTCCGGCCATCGGCGTCTCCGCTGCGATGGGCATCGCGCTCGGCACGAAACAGGCTGTCGGGACTTCCGTCGCAGACCTCGAACAGGACTTCGACTATTTCTGCGACCTGATGAGCCGCACGCGCCCGACCGCCGTCAATCTCTTCTGGGCTATCGAGCGTATGCGCGACCGCTTCCGCCGCGCCAAAGCCTCCGGCGCGGATTCGGAACAGATCAAGAATCTTCTCGTCGAGGAAGCCCGCATGATTTTCAAAGAGGACATCGAAGCCAACCGCGCGCTGGGTCGTTTCGGCGGCGAGTTAATTCCCGACAACTCGACCGTCCTGACTCATTGCAATGCCGGTGCGCTCGCCACCGCCGGAGACTACGGCACGGCGCTCGGTGTGATTCGCGGCGCACGCGACGCCGGAAAACACATCGCCGTCATCGCAGACGAAACGCGCCCCTTCCTCCAAGGCGCGCGCCTCACGGCTTGGGAATTGGACAGGGACAATATTCCCGTCACGATTATCACAGACAACATGGCGGGACACGTGATGAAGCAGGGCAAGGTTGACGCCGTTGTTGTCGGCGCAGACCGTATCGCGGCGAACGGCGATACAGCCAACAAAATCGGCACGTACATGGTCGCCGTGCTGGCGCGCGAGCACGCCATTCCCTTCTATGTCGCCGCACCGATTTCTACTATTGACCTCCAAATTCCTTCAGGCGAGCACATCCCTATCGAAGAGCGCGACGCGCGCGAGGTGACCCACATCCGCGAACAGAGGCTCGCGCCCGAAGGGGTCGCCGTCCAAAACCCTGCTTTCGACGTGACGCCTCATGAATTCATCGCCGCCATCATCACCGATAAAGGCGTCGCGCGCGCGCCCTACACGGCGAGTCTGCGAACAATGGTCATGGGCTGAGGCCACAAGCTCTGCAAGGAAAGATTTAAACGCCGAAGAGCGCAAAGTTAAAGGCGCAATGAACACAAAGACTTCTTTGCGTTCATCGCGCCTTCTCTGCGCTCTTCGGCGGTTAATTTTATTGAGAAGCGGCGGTTGCTTTAACTTTGAGCGAAGCGGCTCTGCCGCCACCAATCGAGCGTCTTTCTCAGCCCTTCTTCGAGTGAGACGTGCGGCTCGTAGCTGAGCATTTCGCGTGCACGCGTGATGTCTGCGAGACTGTGACGCACATCGCCGACGCGCGTCTCAAGATACTCTGCCTGCATCTCGGTCTGCCCCGTCAGTTCCTTCAACTTCTCAAGCAACTCGTTGAGCGTAGTGCGTTGCCCGTTGGCGATGTTGATGACCTGCCCGACTCCGCGCGTCGTCTCGGCAGCGCGCAGGTTCGCGTCCACAACATTAGCAATGTATGTGAAGTCGCGCGATTGCTCGCCGTCGCCGTAGATGATGGGACGCGTACCGCTCGAAAGGGCAGAGATGAAGCGCGAAATCACGCCGGAATATTGCGAGCCGGGGTCTTGTCGAGGGCCGAAGACGTTGAAGTAGCGCAGGCAGACGGTCTCAAATTTATAAGCGCGCGTCCAAACCTGACAATAATACTCGCCGACCAGCTTCGCCGCCGCGTATGGCGAGAGCGGTTGCGGCGGCATCTCTTCCTGCTTGGGCAGCGTCGGCTGATAGCCGTAAGCCGAACTGGAAGCGGCGTAGACGAGACGCCGCACGCCCGCCGCGCGCGCCGCCATCAAAAGCGAGAATGTCCCTTCGACGCACGCCTGATGCGTCTCGCGCGGGTTATCTATCGAACGCGGCACAGACGGAATCGCCGCCTCGTGGAACACCAGTTCGACGCCTTCGAGCGCGCGTGCCATCGCTTCGGAGTCGTAGACGCTCGCGCGCACGAAATCCACATCGCTTCCGATCTCTTCCAGATTTTCCAGATGGCCGGTCGTGAGATCGTCAACCACGCGCACGCGCGCGCCCCTCTCCGCAAGAGTGGCCGCAATATGCGATCCGATGAACCCTGCGCCGCCGGTGACAAGAACGATTCCAGAGAGAGGCATAAGATTTAGATTTTAGATTTGCGATGTTGGATTTGCGATTTTAGATTTTGATGCGCGACAGGCGACTCGTCATGTGGTTCAACAAAATAGCGAATCAAAAATCTAAAATTCCTCTACCTGCCGACCCCGATGTAATCGAACCCCATCTCGCGGATTCTCTTCGGCTCATAAATATTACGCAGGTCGGCAATCTTTGGGCTTTTCATCAACTGGCGTATGCGCTCCAAATCGAGCGCGCGAAATTGATTCCATTCCGTCATCAAGACCAGCGCATCGGCTCCCGCGACGGCTCCATATTCGTCTGACGCATACTCGATGTCGCCGATCATTTTTTGCGCCTGCGGCATCGCCACAGGGTCGTAAGCGCGCACCTGCGCCCCGCGCTCGATTAGTGATTTGATGATGTCAACTGAGGGCGCATCACGCATGTCGTCGGTTTCGGGCTTGAACGACAACCCCAGCACCGCAATCATTTTCCCTTTGACTCCGCCGACCAGCTTCTCGATTTTTGGAATCATCACGGCGCGCTGGCGTCGGTTGACTTCGATGACGGCTTCGACAATCAGCGAATCTGTTTTGAAGGCATGCGCGACAGAGAGCAGCGCGCTCGTGTCTTTGGGAAAGCAGGAGCCTCCGAAACCGGGGCCGGGATGCAGGAATTTCTTCCCGATGCGATTGTCCATACCAATCGCGCGCGCCACATCATGCACGTCGCAACCGATCTGGTCGCAGAGGTTGGCAATCTCGTTAATGAACGAAATCTTTGTGGCGAGAAAAGCGTTGGCCGCGTATTTCGTCAATTCGGCGGCTTCGACGGAAGTGATGACAAACGGAGTCTCGATCAAATAGAGCGGGCGGTAGAGGTCGCGCATGATGGCGACAGCCTCTTCGTCGCGCGTGCCGATAACAACGCGATCGGGGCGCATAAAATCATCAATGGCCGCTCCCTCACGCAAAAACTCAGGGTTCGAGACGATGCCGAAGTTGGTCTTGGTCTTCTGATTCTCGCGAATCAGACGGCGCAGATGCTCGCCCGTGCCGACAGGGACTGTGGACTTTGTGACGATCACCTTGTAGCCGTTCATGTGCTCGGCAATGGTGCGCGCAGCCTCTTCGACGTAGCGCATATCGGCTGAGCCGTCCGCTTTCGGCGGCGTGCCGACGGCGAGAAAAATGACGAGTGCATGTTCGATGGCGGCTGGCAGGTCTGTCGTAAAATGTAGGCGATCAGCCTGAACGTTTTTGGCAACCAGTTGGTCGAGCTTCGGTTCGTAGATGGGTATCTCGCCCTGTTTAAGCCGCTCAATCTTTCCGGCATCCACGTCGACGCAGGTTACATCAACACCGAATTCGGCGAAGCACGCTCCCGTCACAAGTCCGACGTAACCCGTGCCAATGACCGCGATGTGCATTCTAAAAACAACCTTTCAGGAAAACTAAGTGCTGCTCACAAAGATTTGCGGGTCACGCGATGAAATACTCTACGCATGACCCGCAAAAATAATAGGTCTTTATTTTACTGCGCGCAAGCCAAGCACACAGTACGAAATATTGACTACCAACTAACTCTTAACGGCTTGGGCTGATGACGACCGGATTGCCGCCAAAGTCGAAATCGTTACCACGGTTGGCTGCAAAGATGGCCGCTGCCACAGCGCCGCCAGCAGCGAGCAGGAGGGCTGCCAGAGCGCCGCCGCTCAAGCCAGCCATGCCCGGAGCCGTCAGGCGTGTGCAACGCGTACCCGGTGCAGCCGCTCCGGCGGCGTCTTGGCTACCGGCGGCAATCTGCTTGACGGAGCTTCCGGCGCGCAGTTCGACGTGACCCGATTGGGTGGCGACAACTGTATTGCCGCATTCCACGTCAACCGTGAAGACATTCGGCTGCTTGTTATCGGCAACCGCTGAACCGTCCTTGGTCATCACGACGGCGCTGATACCGCTAGAGGTTGAAAGGCGCACGCGACCGGCATCCAACTGCCCGGTAACGCCCGTGTCGGTAAAGCTGAGTTTAAGAGTTGAGTCCGGCAAAATCTCGACACGTCCGAGTTTACCGAGGCTGACGACTGCGCTTGAACCCTTCGCAGTCGTAACTGTGCTGTCTGAAAAGACTGTCGCACCGGAAATGGCACTCGTGCCGTTGACGGAGACTTCACCGACAACCGACAAGTCGCCCGAAGGCCCTGTCTGCCCTTGTCCCGGCGCTGCCAAAGCGACCATCGAGTACATGCTCAAGATGGCAACCGCTAAAGCAAGCGTAAGGGGCGTACGGCTCCAAGTTCTGCTGATCATTACTTCTCCTCCCGTAGGTGAAACTTTCAAAATTTTTAGAGAGCGCGCCGCAAGTCACATCTCAGGAGTGGACTCGCAGGAGACGATTTATTTTGTTTATCTCGCTAAGCCGTCTCAGAAATTCAGTAGCCCGGCGCGGAACATCCCATTAAATAAAGCAGGCATGAGAGCCACTGGGGCTTCAATAGACCTCGCTTTTTTACACGAAAGACGGGCTGGTGTCAACATACATTTACCTAAAAACCAAGCTTTTTTCCGACACTCAAATAACATGAGCACAACCGCTTGCGCCTATCTGCGCTCGTCTCGCCGCTCCGTGCCGCTTCCCCGCCCGCGACTTCGGCAACCCTGTATTTCTCAAACTCAACCCGCCTGCAAGCTCCATCGTTTTCGCGTGGCGGCTTTTGCCGCGAGAGACCGGGCACAAACCGTCTAATCCTTAAAAATCATCACTTGTGCGCGCCCTTCGGGGCCGATAAATCCGCGATACATCCCGCTCGTATTAAAAGGCATGGCGAACTGCCCCGTCCGGTCAATGGCGATTAAACCTCCACCTCCACCGAGTTTGCCCACTTTATCCAAGACCATCTCGGTCGCCTGTTTGAGAGATTTCCCGCCGTATTGCATGAGCGCAGAGATGTCGTGCGCGACGACGGAGCGGATGAAATACTCGCCGTCGCCCGTCGCAGAGACGGCGCAGGTCTCATTGTTGGCGTAAGTTCCCGCGCCGATAATCGGTGAGTCGCCGACGCGGCCAAATCTTTTGTTGGAAATTCCGCCCGTCGAAGTTCCGGCTGAGAGGTTCCCGGCTTTGTCGAGACAGACTGCTCCGACCGTGCCGAATTTGTGGTCTTCAGTAAATGGCGGCTCGCGCCCGCGATCCGACTTCTTTGGCGGATTGCTTTTCTCTTTCTCCTTCTCCGTTTCCTTCTGCCTCTGCAAAGCTTTCCAACGCTCTTCGGTGTAGAAATATTTTTGGTCTACGAGTTCCAAGCCCTGCTGGCGTGCGAAGGTCTCCGCGCCCTCGCCGACCAACATCACGTGCGGCGACTGTTCCATCACGAGGCGCGCGAGTCGAATCGGGTTTTTAATATGCTTGAGACCGGCGACCGCCCCGGCTTTGAGCGTCTTGCCGTCCATGATGGAGGCGTCGAGTTCGTTCGTGCCGGCATTGGTGAAGACTGCGCCCTTGCCGGCATTGAACAGAGGAGAATCTTCAAGAATCGTAATCGCCGCGATGATGGCGTCGAGTCCTCCGCCGCCTCGTTCGAGGATGGCGTGCCCAGCCGTCAACGCCTGCGTTAAAGCCGCGCGGTAAGCCGCC
>CAXTRQ010000213.1:0-10172 GCA_964246705.1 uncultured Pyrinomonadaceae bacterium | reverse complement strand
CGCCATCGCCTGCATCGGCGCGCTCAACCGACTGGTCGGGAATCGCTACCGGGAATCGAAATTCATCGTCATCGCGGCCAACGTCGAGACGACAGTGATTCGCGTACCCGCAGGCTTTCAGGATTACTACGCGGCCTTTTACGGTGGGGCGAACGCGATTCATTTCCGCCCGGACGGAATCCGCCGCGAAGCTCTCGAAGTGGACGCCGCCACGCTCGAAGAGCGCATCGTCGTCTGTTACACGGGCGAGCCGCGCTTGTCTGGAATCAATAATTGGGAGATGACCAAAAACCATATTGACGGCGACAAGATTATCTTCGGACTCTTTGAAGGCATCCGCGATTCGGCGCAGCAGATACACGCCGCCTTGAGCGCGAACGACTGGCAGACGGTGAGCGACGTGATGCGCGCGGCTTACCCGAACCGCAAGCGGCTGGCACAAAACATCACGACGCCGCACATGGAGATGCTCGTCGAAAAAGCCACACGGGCTGGGGCGGAAGCGGCGAAGGTCTGCGGTGCGGGCGGCGGCGGTTGCATCGCCTTTCTCTGCGCGGAAGGCGCACGCGAATCTGTCGAACGCGCGCTCGCGGCGGAAGAGGGCGCGGAGGTGCTGCGCTGGAAGTTTGCGTCGGACGGCTTGACGGTGCGTGAAGGATAAGAGGAAGAAAAAGATTCGCGCAAAGACGCCAAGCCGCCAAGAGGAAGACCGCGAAATGCGAGACGAGCTTTTGCGGTCTTCTTGGCGGCTTGGCGTCATTGCGCGAAATCCTGTTTTTCAGAGCTTACCCGCCGCGCGCTTGGCCTCTTCGACGAGACGCTTGAGACGCGCGATCTTCTCGGCCTGTGTTTCGTTGGGCGGTGCGGTATTAAGCTCTGCCGGAGGTTTGAAGCCGGAATGCGCCGACGCTTTTTTCGCCGTCGCTGCTTTCGGCGCGGCGGTTTGCTCCGCAGCGGCTTTCGGTCTTTCGTCTTTTGGTGCGCCCGGCGTCAGTTCGGTCTAGGCTTCCGGGGCGAGGGCGGCGGGCGTCTCCGCGCCTGCGGCGGGCGAAGCGGTTGCGGTGGTCGGACTCAGCGGCGCGGCAGAAGCCTGTCCGGTCGCGGCCTGCGCTTCGGCGGCGGGGCGATGGCTGTCGGCTGCCGGGGATGAATCTGCGACGGTGGGCGAAGTCTCCACCGGAGTTATTCGAGCGGGCGGCTTCGCGGCGACGACGGCGGGGCGCGCGGGTTCTTTCGAGTATGCAGGCAGCGTGCCTCCCGCTGCTTGCAGGATAGCGGCGAGGTCTTTCTGGATGTAGCGGCTCTGCTTGCGCGAGTCGCGGACGTGTCCGTGCGGCGGCCCCATGTAGAGCGTGCCGCATGTCTGGCAGCGTTGCAGCACATCGTCACCACGCAGGTGCACGCCCGACGGGTGCGCCGTCTGCAACTGTTTCAAGTGACCGTTGCAGAGCTTGCCTTTCTCGGTCTTCTCGTTGCAGACGGTCTGTCCGGGCGCGAATCTTTTAGGCACGCCTGCGCGCGATTGTTGCTGTTCCGTCGGAGCCACCTTCGCAACCGTGTTTTGCGCGGTAGCCTTTGGCGTCGTCGTGGCCTGAGCGGTCTTTGTAACTTCGTTTGAGTCGGTTGCCATCAATATAAATTCCTTTAAGACTCGCAGCGGAATGGAAGTCGTGTAAGTCCGAAACTGTGACGGGCAAGCCCGCCCTGCATCTTACGGAGAAGCCCGGAGAGCGTCAACAAAAAGGATGAAGGATGAATAAGAAGACGCATCTGACTTTTCCTTCCGCCTTCATCCTTCCGCCTTCATCCTTTGATACAATGGTTGTGTATGTTGAAAGAGTTTCTGGGTTTTGTGTGGCGCAGTGCGCCGGGTCGCGTGCGGCGTTGGACGGTGCGTTTAATCGAGCCGCGTTTTACGGTGACGGCCGGGGCGGTTGTCGAAGACCGTGAGGGACGCATCCTGCTGCTCAATCATGTGTTTCGACAGGGTAGCGGCTGGGGCATTCCCGGCGGCTTTCTCGACAAGGGAGAGCACCCGGAAGAGGCTCTGCGCCGCGAACTGCGTGAAGAGACCGGGATGGAGATCGAGTCGCCGCAGATTGCTTTTATTCGCACGATGAAGCGACCGCAGCAGATAGAGATTATTTATCATTGCCGCGTGCGCGAGCCTGCCGGTGCGAACGGGATACCGAATCTTGAAATCAACCGTCTCGCGTGGTTCGACCGCAATGCGTTGCCGGAAGTAGGCGCTGACCAGAGAAAAATCATCGCCCGCGTACTCGACGAGAGTGAGGCCTCGTCGCGCAAGTAATGTTATGCTGTAAAAAAAAGAGGTCAGAGGCCAGAGGTTAGAAGTCAGTTTAAGAACCGGGCTGTCTTTGGCTAACCTCCGACCTCTGATCTCTTTCTTAATGATTGGAGAGTAAAAGAATGGCAATGCCGAGACTTATCCCTACGCAGGATGAAGTGATGGAGATTTTAAAACGGACAGGCGCATACCGTGAAGGCCACTTCGTCTATCCTTCGGGCAGCCACACGCCGCATTATTTTCAGATGCCGCTCGCCTTTCGTTACTACGACACGGCGCGTGTGCTGGCCGTCGCTTTAAGCCGTAAGTTTCGCGGCGAGAAAGTGATTTCGAGCGCGCTCCCGAAACTCGCGATCATCAGTCCGAGTCCGGGCGGCATCCCCGTCGCCTTCGGCGTCCGCGAAGCCTTGAGCGCCGAGCAGATTTATTGGGCCGAGCGCGAAGAAGGAAAGCGCATGTTTCGCCAGTACGTCAATCAGGGCGAGGTGCACCCATGCATTATCGTTGACGACATCACGCGCACGGGCAAGGCATTGATGGAGACGGTCGAACTCGTGCGCGAACTCGGCGCGACGGTCATCGGCTGCGGCGTCATCGTCCGCTTCACCTCCGCTCCGACAAAAATTGACGACGGCGCGGACGGCGTGCCCATCACCTCGCTCATCGAGTTCGAGGCCAAGTGGTACGACGACGCGCAGCATTGCAGCGAATGCAAAGACGGCGCGTCGGAAGAACACGTCCGCTTCTAAAAGCAGCGACAAGTGACGAGTGACGAGTTGAAAAACTGTCTTAACTCGTCACTTGTCGCTGCTTTTCAGATTTCGTGCCGGTTGGCGAGCGCCTTGTCCATGGTCACTTCATCTACGTATTCGAGGTCGCTTCCGACGGGCATTCCCATCGCAATGCGTGTGACGCGCACGCCGAGAGGTTTGAGGAGGCGGCTGATGTAGCTCGCCGTCGCTTCGCCTTCGGTGTTCGGATTGGTGGCGAGAATGACTTCGCGGACTTCGATGCCGTCGTTGTTTTCGGGGCGCAGGCGCGGGAGAAGATTTTGCAGGCGAAGGTCGTCAGGGTTGATGCCGCGAATCGGCGACAAGCTGCCGTGCAGCACATGATAGAGGCCGTGATAGCTGCGCGTCTTTTCGACGGCGACGAGATTGTATGGCTCTTCGATGATGCAGATGATCGAGCGGTCGCGCGAGGTGGACGAGCAGAAGCGGCACGGGTCAACGTCCGTCAGGTTATTGCAGACCGTGCAGAAGACGATTCTCCGCTTGACCTCTTCCATAGCCGCGATAAACCGCTCAACCTCGGCTTCCGTCATCTTCAGCACGTGAAAAGCGAGCCGCTGCGCCGACTTCTGGCCGACGCCCGGCAGTCGCTTGAACTCGTCAATGAGTTTTGTGACAGGCTCAGAGTATTCCAGCATAAAAAGGCAGTAACAAGGGACGAGTGACGAGCAACACTGAAAGCAGTGATGAATGATGAGTGATAAGAACTAAGCTGTCTTTAACTCGTCACTTGTTACCCGTCGCCGTTTTTAGAGTAATCCCGGCGGGAGCATGCCGCCGACTTTCGATTTCATCGCTTCGTCAACTTTGCGACCGGCTTCGTTAAAAGCGGCGACGAGCAAGTCTTGCAGCATCTCCACATCGCCGTCCTTGATCGCTTCCGGGTCAATCTTGATGGAATCAACCTCCTTCGTGCCGCGCATCTGGACAGACACGACGCCGCCGCCAGCCGATGCATCAACGACGAGCGACTCCATCTCCTTCTGCATTTTCTCCTGCATCTGTTGCGCCTGCTTCATCATCTGTTGCAGGTTCATGCCGCCGGGAAACTTCATTGCGATCTCTCTCCTGTCGAATAATCTTCTGCGGTTTAATCCATCCTAACTTTCATCCCACACGAATGCAACGCGCCAAGTCTGGAGTCTAATACGGCCTTGGAAAACAGATTAACGTGAATAGGAACTGTAGAGACAGGGCAAGTCCGCAGCTTTTGTGTTATAAGCGAGGCTTGAAGCCATGAAGCGTTATGTCATCAAGCGACCGGCGGGGGCGCAACTGCCGGACAAACTGGCGCGCTATCGAGAGGAGTTGAACGCGGAACAGTTCGCCGTGGCGACCGCCGCTCCGGGCGCGGCGCTCGTCATCGCGGGCGCGGGCAGCGGCAAGACGCGCGCCATCACTTATCGCGTCGCTTATCTCATCGAGCAGGGCGTCGCGCCCTCGCGCATCATGCTCGCAACGTTTACGAATCGCGCGGCGAGAGAGATGCTTCGGCGCGTCGAAGAGTTGACGGGCGGCAGTCAGGTCTGGCGGCGCGTCTGGGGCGGCACGTTTCATCGCATCGCCAATCTCATCATGCGTCGTCATGCCGCCGCGATTGGCTATGAATCGAACTACACGATTCTCGACTCGGAGGACGCGAAAGATTTTTTGAGCCTCTGCATTGACGAAGCGGGGATTGACACGAAAGCACGCCGCTTTCCAAAAGCCGAAGTGTTGCAGGACATTATCGGCTTTGCGACGAACACAGACCAGCCCATTCCGGAAGTTGTCGCACGGCGCTACCCGTATTTCGAGCCGCTCACCTCACAGATCGCGCGCGTTGACCGCATCTTCGCCGAACGCAAACTCGCCCGCAACGTGATGGACTACGACGACCTGTTGCTCAACTGGAAGAGGCTCTTACTGGAATCGGACGAGGTCGCGCGCCTCTATCAAGACCAGTTCCAGCACATTCTGGTTGACGAATATCAGGACACAAATAAACTGCAAGCCGAGATTGTTGACCTGCTTGGCGTCAAGCATCGCAACGTGATGGTTGTCGGCGACGACGCGCAGAGCATCTTCGCTTGGCGCGGCGCGGCGGTCGAGAGCATCTATGAGTTTCCGCAGCGTTACACGGAATCTCAACTTTACCGGCTCGAAACCAACTATCGCTCGACGCCTGAGATACTCGCCGTCGCCAATGTCTCCATCGCGGCCAATCGCAGGCAGTTCCCGAAAGTCCTGCGCGCCGCACGTCCTTCGCTTGGCCTCAGTCCCGCGCTCGTGCCTTGTCGTGATGCCGACGAGCAAGCGGCCTTCACGGCCTCGCGCATTCTCGAATTGCGCGACGAAGGGCTGGCGCTCAGAGAGTGTGCCGTGCTCTATCGCTCACATTATCATTCGCTCGAACTGCAACTCGAACTCACGCGGCGCGGCATCCCATACCGCGTCCGTAGCGGCGTGCGTTTCTTCGAGCAGGCGCATATCAAAGATGTCATCTCGTACCTGCGTCTCGTCACGAATGCGCGCGACGAACTGGCTTGGAAGCGCGTGCTTCGTCTCATTCCAAACGTCGGCCCGGCCACCGCCAATCGTATCTGGGAGCAGATCGCCGAGGCGGTCGACCCGGTCGCCTTGGTCATCCGTGGCGGCGCGGACGCCGCGGCCACGAAGCGCGGCACAAGTTGGTCGGAATTTCGCGCGCTCCTTGAAAGCCTCGCCACGGACGAGACGCGCACACACCCTGCGCGCCAGATTGAACTCATTCTCGCGCGCGGTTACGAAGCCTATCTGGCAGCCAACTATGAGAATTCGGAAGCGCGTCTCGAAGACCTCCGGCAACTCGCACACTACAGCGCGCGCTACGACTCGACCGAAGATTTCCTCTCCGAACTCGCGCTGCTCTCAACCGAACGCTACGGCGCGCCGCAGGCGCTCGCCTCGGAAGATGTCGTGATGGGCGGCGAGGAGGACGAACTGTTGACGCTGACCTCCGTGCATCAGGCGAAGGGTTTGGAGTGGCGCGCGGTCTTCGTCGTCTGGGCAGCCGATGGCAAATTCCCAAGCCCCCGCTCGCTTCGTGACGCCGAGGGCGAAGAGGAGGAGCGACGCCTCTGGTACGTCGCACTGACACGCGCGCGCGACCAGCTTTATATTACCTATCCTCTGATGGTCACGGACTACAATCGCCAGACCATCGTCCAACGCCCGTCGCGCTTCGTCACCGAAGTCCCGCCGGAGCTTTACGAAATTTGGAATCTCGAAGAAGAAAACACCGCCTTGCTCGACGCGCCTGCCGCGCCGGAGAGCGGCGGCAACGGCGGCGAGACGGACGGTTACGTTAATTGAAAACTTAATCTTCAATCACTCAACTTTTCGCTTTCTCAGACTTTCTCTGCTCGAAGAGAGAAGCTTGCAGGACATGCAACGGAATTTTGCTCTAGTTTAAAATTATGACGGAAGAGACAAATCACACACTGCAAACCGACCGCACTCTCAAGGTCGAGACAAAGCTTTATTATGATCTCTACTTGCCGACGCCCGCCGCGCCGCGCCCGCTGCTCGTCGCGCTGCACGGCTACGGCAGCAGTAAGAGTTGGATGATGAGGGAGGCGCGCACGCACGCGCCGGAAGGCTTCGCCGTCGCCGCGATGCAAGGCCCGCATCAACACATCAAAGAACCGCGAGTGAAGGGCGGTGATTTGCGCTACGGCTTCGGCTGGCTGACCAATTTTCATCCAGAAGATTCCATCCGCATGCACCACGGCGCGCTGCTTGACCTCATAGAGAGGCTCGTCGAGCAGGGCGCGGCCCTCCGCGAGCAAGTCTTCCTGTTGGGCTTTTCGCAAACCTGCGCCCTCAATTTCCGTTTTGCCTTCACGCACCGGAGCGTGCTGCGCGGCGTCGTCGGCATCTGCGGCGGCCTGCCCGGCGACTGGGAGACGAGCGCCCTCTACGGCGAGACCGGAGCCTCCGTGTTCTACCTGCACGGCACGCGCGACGAGGTCTACACGCCCGCACTTGTTGCCGACTACGGAGAACGCTTGCGGCGTCGTGCGCGTGATGTAGAAGTTAAGAGTTATGATGCCGCGCATGAGTTTGTTCCAGCGATGCGCGACGATGTAAGCCGCTGGCTGCAAGCGCGCGTCGCCGCGCCGGGATGAAAGATGAAAGGAGAGCGAATCGGCATGAACCGGAGATTGATGCTCGGTGCGGCGACGGCTCTGACGGCATTCGCGTTGGTCGCCGCCTACGGAGGGTGCAACAAAGTGTCGGATAAGCAAAAGGACGAGAACATCGCGGCGGTGCGCTCCGTCCTCGAAACACAGCAGGCGGCCTGGAATCGCGGCGACATCGTGAACTTCATGGACGGCTACGCGCGGGAAGAGACGACGACTTTCGTCTCCGCCGACCGCATCACGCGTGGCTGGCAGACCGTGCTCGAACGCTATCAGAAGTCTTACGATTCGCGCGAGAAGATGGGCACGCTCGCGTTCGATGAACTCGACATCAAGCCGCTCAGCGAATTTTACATGCTGGCGACCGGAAGCTGGCGACTGACGCTCGCCAGCGGCGAAACGCCGCACGGGCGCTTCACACTCATCTTTCGCCGCACCCCTGCGGGCTGGCGCATCGTCCATGACCACACATCTTCGGCGTGAAACTCAAGCCTGTAATTCTCCTTTTCGCTTTCTTAGCGCCTTGGCGTCTCCACTGTGAGAATAAGTTTCAAGCTGGAAACGCAAAGACGCAAAGTAAGAAGGACGCTGAAGAAGAATGCTTCCTAACTGAAAACTTTGAACTTTAAATTTTGAACTCGATTTTAGCCATCATCAATTGCTCGCAACTCGTCACGCTCAAGGGAGCGGCGCGACCGCGCGTGGGCGGGGAGATGCGCGAGCTTTCAATTATTGAAGACGGCGCGATGTTGGTGCGCGAGGGGCGGATTGAGCGCGTCGGCACGCGCGCCGAAATCGAGCCGCAGATAGAAGCGGGCTGCGAGGTCTTTGACGCGGGCGGCCGCATCTGCCTGCCGGGGTTCGTTGATGCCCACGCGCATCCTGTGTTTGCGGGCACGCGCGCCGACGAGTTTGAGAAGCGTGCGGGCGGCGCGACCTATCAGGAGATCGCCGCTGCGGGTGGCGGTATCCGCTCGACCGTCAGGCGCACACGCGCCGCGACGGAAGATGAACTGGTCGAAGTCGCACGCCGCCGCAGCGAGTGGTTTCTGAGAACGGGCACGACGACAGTCGAGGCCAAATCGGGCTACGGCCTCTCGGTCGAAGACGAGTTGAAGATGCTGCGTGCCATCTGTCGTCTGAACGCAGAGACGCCGCTGCAATTCGTGCCGACATTTTTGGGGGCGCATGAAGTGCCGGACGAATACCGCTCGCGGCGCGCGCAGTATGTCGAACTGATCGTCGGAGAGATGCTGCCGCGCGTGGCGGCCGAAGGGCTGGCGGAATACTGCGACGTGTTTTGCGAAGAGAAAATTTTCAACCGCGAAGAGTCGCGCCGGATTCTGTCGGCGGCGCGCGCCGAAGGGTTGGCCTTACGCATGCACGCCGACCAGCTTTCGCTGTCGGGCGGCGCGCAACTGGCCGCCGAGTTGCACGCCGCGACCGCAGACCATCTTGAGCACACGGATGAACAAGGCATCGCGGCGCTCAAGGCGGCGGGCGTTCAGCCTGTACTCCTGCCCGGCTCGGTCTACGCGCTCGGCTCGACGCGCTACCCAGCCGCGCGCACGATGATTGATGCGGGACTCGCCGTCGTGCTCGCCACAGATTTTAATCCCGGCTCGTCGCCCACGCCTTCGATGACGATGATCCTCTCGCTCGCCGCGACACAGTTGAAGATGACGCCCGCCGAGAGCCTGACGGCGACGACGATCAATGCCGCGTACAGTCTCAAACGAGGCGACCGCAGCGGCTCGCTCGAAGAGGGAAAGCGCGCGGACTTCTGCATTCACGACTGCACGGATTATCGCGAACTCGCTTACTTCTTCGGCGTCGAGCACGCGCATGCCGTCTTTACGGGCGGGCAGATGGCGTTCCGGCGATTTTCTCCGGCGACCACAAGATAGCGTGCAAAAATAATCGTTGACGCACAAATTATTGTCATTTATTATCGTTGTAACACTGGAAAGGAGGTGATCCAAAAACGTATGAGTTCTTATCACAGTGAGGTGGCTGAGGCCTGAATCACGGATTGATAACTTGAATTTGTTAGGGTTTTCGTCCGTCGTTGCTTTATTTAGTGCGCCTTCTCTACGAGCGGCACGCAAGCGGCACACAGGCCAATCCCAACAGTTCACCGGAAGACCGCCCGCGTTTATCGTCGGCGGTCTTTACTCTTTACGACCGCCGGGATTTTGAAAGCCATTCTTCTTTGCGCCTTTGCGTGAAAATCAGTTTCACGCAAAGGCGCAAGAACGGCAATTTAGAAAATTACTGAAATCGCTGCACGGTTCGGCAGGCTGGCGCTTGACGGACAGCGGCGTTTCGGAAAAGAATCATCGCCTCAGCACCCAACCGGATAAGCAGTTTCAAACTTTGAGAAGGAGAACCATCGTGAGAAAGATACTCAGCCTGACCTTGACGCTCTTGTTTGCCTTGAGCTTTGCCGAACTCGCGTCAGCGCAAAACGCCAACAGCAGCACTACCACCGAAACAACCACAAGCATGACGCGCTCAACTTCGATGAGAGGCCGGCACGGTCGCCGTCGCCACCATCGCCGTCGCCACCATCACCGTCACGGCGGAAACATGAACCACAACATGAATAGCAACCAGTAACTCTTCACGTCCGAGAATTTCGGCGTATCTAGTTATAAACAATTTGTTAAACGCGGAGAAGGGCGACATGCAAACCAGCATGTCGCCCTTCTTATCTTTCAACGCTCAGCCGCTCCGTCAACGTCAAGCCTGTGATCCGTCTTACCGCCGCGACGCAACCTTGGCAAGCGCGATGGCGAGAGCCGCGCTGCCGAGCGTTTTGATAAGCTGCGGGTGTTCGGCATAGATGTTACTAACTCTGTCAATTATTGACGGGTCGTGCTGCTCGGCTTCGGCTGCAACCTGCTCGAC
>CAXTRQ010000212.1:0-10173 GCA_964246705.1 uncultured Pyrinomonadaceae bacterium | reverse complement strand
CGCCAGCAGCAACAACCCCGGACGACGCACGCGCGCGAGCCGCAAACACCACGCAGGCAAGCTCCGCGCACACACCCGCACGCCCGGCGCACACGCGCTTGAGAGATTTGCTGGCAGGGATGTCCGGCGCATTCGGCACGCCACGCCTCAGCCCGTCTCTGACCGCCGCGCTCGTCTTCGTCGCCGTCGCGCTGACCATCGGCGTGATGCGTTACACCAATTCGCGCGAGGGGGTGTCGAACCAGACGGGGAATCAGACAACTCAGACGGCGAGTCGAAACACATCTTCTCAGACGAATGATTCCTCTCCGAAGACGCGAGAGGCAGCAGAGCAAGCAGGGGTTCAGGATGTTGAGAAGCAAGCGGGCGGAAATGATGCCGTGGGCGCAGAGAGCGAGAGCGGGAAAGCCGACCGGCGCACCGGGACAGCCGGAGCGAAGTTCGACGATGCGTCAAGGAGAGACCGCGTGATGTTGGCGTCGAGCAGGGAAAGCATGAAACGCGCCGTGCCAGCGCCGCCCCTCTCCGCCCCCGCACAGACGCCCGATGAACTCGTCCGCGAGGCCGAGCAGAAATATATCGCTGCCATCCGTCTGCTGTCGCAGGATGTCAGGCGCAACCGTTCGCGGCTCGACGCGCGAGACGCCGCAAAGTTCGAGCAGACTCTCTCGACCATTGATCGCACGATTGCCGGAACACGCCGCGCCGTCCGCGAGCATCCGGGCGACCCCGTCGCCGTCAACTACATGCTGACGGCCTACGCGAAGAAAGTTGAAGTGCTCCGCGAGATGGTGCGTTATTGAAACGCTGCCGAAACAGCATGGACTTTGCTATGAACAAACGACTCCGCAATATTTCCTATATTTCATCGTCGCTGTTGCTGGCGACGATGATGGCGGTCGCGCCGCTCGCGCAAGAAAAAGCGCAGGAACCGGCAGGCGCGCCACGCGAAAGAACGCCCGCGCCCGTCGAGTTTGAACCGGCGGTCGAGCGCGATGCATCGGGGCGCGCGCGCGTTAAGTTCGAGCGCGGCGCGAAGATCGTCGTCGGCAATAAAACGACGGGGCGGATCGTCGTCACGGGTTGGGATCGCGATTACATCGAAGCGACGGCGACGAGCCAGAACGGAATCGAATACGTCTGGGTCGGCGCGCAGAGAGAGGCGACCGGCGCGGAAAAAATTCTGGTGAAGGCCGATTACGCGAAGCCGGAAGACATGGATGCCCGTCGCCTCGCCGCGCTTGAGCAGCGGCGCTCGGAAATCGAGCAACGCCGCGCAGAACTTGAAATGCGCCAACACGAGATTGAAGCGCAGCAGCAACAGGCGCGGCGTAGCGCGTCAAGCAACATCAGCACATCTTCTCCACGGACGGGTGCGGCTTCTCCGGCTTCGTCGCCGACGCCAGCAAACGCGGCTCCGCCTTTGGCTTCGACTGCGACCGTCGCGCCTTCTTCCTCCCCCAAGACGGTCGCGCCCGCTCGCATACAGAACCTACCCGGCATCAACGTGCAGATTACGAATCCGCTCAACATGAATTTGCAGATTGCTCCCCCGCCCGGATTTGAACGCCCCTTCGGCGACATTGATCTGGAAGTGAAAGTGCCGCGCGCTGCCGAGATTGATTCGATTAAAGTCATCAGGAGCGAAGTGGAAGTGTCGGGCGTCGAAACGGCGCTGACGATTGACGGCGACCGGAGCACGATTAAGTTGAGCCATGTCGGAACGGTTGAAGTACGCACGCGCAGCGGGAGGGTCGAAGTTGATAATGTACGCGGGCTGGTTGACGTGATTACTTCGAGCGGCCAGATTAACGTCCGGCAGGCGGGAGCGGACGTGCGCGCGCTATCCATCAGCGGCGAGGTCGCCATCACCTGTGCGCGCGGGCGCGTGGACGTGAGCAACACGGACGGCGCAATCACGCTCGCAGGTATCTCAGGCGACGTTGATGCGACGACGACCAACAGCGAAGTCCATTTTACGGGCGCGATTCGCGAGGATGGACGCTACCATCTCAAATCCATGGCGGGCACAGTCGAGATGTTAATCGGTGAAGACGCTCCGGGCTTCACGGCTCTGCTCTCGTCCTATCGCGGCAGCGTCAAGACCGACTTCCAGTTGCAACTCAAAGAGCCTGCTGGCAGCGAAACGCGCAACACTAACGGCAGCCGCCTCATCGGTCGCTACGGCAACGGACAAGCGCAGATTACGCTCGACTCCTTCGACGGCAGCATCCGGCTCGGCAAACTCGCCCCCGGCGAAGCGAAAGACTGCCGTTAAAACCCTATCCCAAATTTAAGATTTGAAATCCCGAATCTTCAATCGCTCAACTTTTATGCTTCTTAACGCCTTGGCGTCTTGGCGCGAAACTATATTTCATGCCAAGACGCCAAGAAAGAAGAACGCAGAAGGAAGACGGCTTTCCAACTGTCGTTGCTCGCGTTTCTCAATCCATCACTTCAAAGGTTTGAGAGAAACGAGAAGCTCTTTGGTTGTGTCCGGGTCGACGCGGATGACTTGCGATTGCTCGCGGGTTCCGTCAGTGCCGTAGAACCAGTCGGCATAACCGGGCGAAGAGATTTTCATGCGAAAGCCGATGGGCGGAATGAGGCGTTGGAAGCGGCCCGCATCCATGTTGAGGCCGAAGGAAAAGTAGTTTTCGGGATTGTCTTCGCGGTAGAGAACGATTTCGGCCTCTTCGATGGGTTGCCCGGTCGAAGCGTCGACGATGCGCCCGGCGAGTCGCGCCGCCTTCGGCCCCAGACGCACCAGCGTCCCTTCCGTGACCCGCTTGTTATAAACCGTCACTTTGGGAATTGACGACGCGTCGGCGACGAAGAAGGCGAGGAAGGTTGAAGGATAGCCGTCATCCTCTTTCGCCGCATAGATCATGTGCGTGCCGGGAGCGATGCCGTCGAGAAAGAACTTGCCTTGATCGTCCGTGTAGGCGACGGGCAGCGCGCCCGCGACGATAGTCTGGTCGGCAGGCCGCACCTCGACCGCTGCGCCCGCCAGCGGTCGCCCTTCGGAATCAACCACCTGCCCTTCAATCGCACCGAAGGCCGGGCCGCTCTCCGCTTTCGTCGCCGTCGTGCGCGAAGAGATGGCACGCAAGCCTGACGGGCGCGAGACGGGACTGCGCATCTCTGCTGTCACAAGCAAATCCAAATCGGACGAGCGGAAGCCGCCGACGCGAACGTAAGTATCCGCGTCGGTGATGTCCATCGCCGGAAGGCTGCCCATGTAGGCGATGCGCCCATCGGGCACGACGCCCCACAACACGTAAGTATTGGCTCCGACGCGCGACGGCAGAGGCAGCTTTTTGATGACCGTGCGGACGTAGATGTTCTCGTTGCGCGAAGCGACGCGTGCGAGGCCGTGTGCGGAGGGCGCAACTTCGTCGCCGAGGAGTTCGAGCGTGCGCGTGCCGCCTTCGCTCGATGCGAGCGCGTTGTCCACTTCCGCATAGAAGTCGTTTCCGTCGCGGCGCACTTTCGCGCCCCGTCCCAATTCGCGGTCAATCGCCTTACGACGCGAGTCGCTCATCAGGCTCTCTCTGCGCTCGCCATAGAAGGCCGTCACCTCGCCCGCGCGCGAGGCGAAGACCATCACGCCCGAAGGCTGCGCGGCGGCAATATCCGGCTCGACCGTCATCACGACACTGTATTTTTCAAACGAGGCCGGGCGCGGAAATTCGATGCCGCCGTTGCCGCTGGCGTCTATGCGTACCTCGCCCGCGCGCAGAGGGCGCTCGCCCGGAGCCACCGCCCAGACGAGAAACACGTGCGCGTTCGGCATCAGTGTCTCCGGCGCGGGCAGCCCCAGCGCGGTTATGCGGACGAGTCCGCCGTTCGGTGTCGGCTCGAAATAGAGGCTCCCGCTCGCGCGGGGCACGAACGACCGCAGCCGCACGCCGATACGCTTCCCCATCTCCTGCTGTGCGCCGGACTTTCGCGCGGCATCCGCAGCAAAGCCTGCGCCCTGCGTCGAATGGAGCAGCACATAGAGAAGAGAAATTGAAATCGCGAGAAAGATGCCGCGCCGCATCGTGCGAAAGTTACCGTTTGGCATAGGGCGAGAACCTCTGACCGGAAGGACGCTTCTTTCACGAACGCCGCACAGATTAACACCGCGCGCGAGAAAATCAAGAGGCTCGCAGGGAAATGATGAACAATGAGCGATGAACTGTCAAACAGAGCTTTTGGCCGACAGTTCATCGCTCATTGTTCATCATGAGACCTCTGGCGAAAGTCCCTACGTGACTCAGGTGCGCCCGGACTTTTGCAAGAGACTATTCATCGTTAATTTTAATTTGCGGATTCGACGCGATTTCTTCCGCTCTCTTTGGCGTCGTAGAGAGCTTCGTCGGCGCGCGCAATCATGTCGTGCGCCGATTCGGTTTCGCGCAGTTGCGCGACGCCTGCGCTGAGCGTCAGAGGAAAGACGCGCTCGCCGTCGCCGAACACGCGTGCGCTCGCGGCTGCTCGTATCTTTTCGCCGAGGGCGAACGCGCCTTCGAGCGGCGTGTCCGGCGTGAGTATGAGAAACTCTTCGCCGCCGTAGCGGCAGACCACATCGGAGCCGCGTACGGCTTCCGTCAGCACGCGCGCTACCTGCATCAAGGCCGCATCGCCCGCGCCGTGCCCGTAGGTGTCGTTAACCGTTTTGAAGTGGTCGAGGTCAATCATCAGACAGGAGAGCGGGCGATCATAGCGGCGAGCTTCGGAGAGATTGCGGCGCAACGAGCGCTGCAAGCCGTAACGATTCAAAAGCCCCGTGAGCGCGTCGGACATTGACCTCTCACGCGCGGCTTCGGCGCGCATCCGCGCCTCTTCGGCGCTCAGTCGCAACTGGTCGCGCTCGCGCTTCAAGCGATAGGCGACCTGCACGCGTGCGATTAATTCTTCGGCGCGAAACGGCTTCGAGATGTAGTCGTTCGCGCCCAACGCAAGGCCGTTGACCTTTGAATCCGTATCGTCGAGCGCGGAGAGGAAGATAACCGGAATGTCTCGCGTCCGGCTGTCCTCTTTCAACATGCGGCAGGCTTGCAGTCCGTCGAGTATGGGCATCATCACGTCGAGGATGATGACATCGGGCTGCATTTCCAGCGCCCTCTCGACCGCCTCGCCGCCGTTCTGCGCCGTGTGAATCGTGAAATGTTCATGTTCGAGCCGCCGCTTGATAAGGGCGAGGTTAACCGGTTCGTCGTCGGCGACGAGAATCACGGGGGGGTGTTCGTCTCTCCCCGTTGCGCTTGTTCCCATGTCGGTTCGCGGCTCTGTGTTCATGATGAATGATGGACGGCGGGAGCAGTGCAAAATTTCGAGCGGCACAACCCCTTTCGCCAATCTTCGATGCTTCCGCCGTTTTTAAGGTTGGGGCGGTCGTGTGAGAAAAGGGGTAGAGTAATCGCTGAGTGGACAGCGGCAAAACTCTCTTCCGCTAAATATCTTAAAATAGATTTCATCTCATCGCAAAGGCGCGTCTTTGTGTTAAGCTTCGCGCCGTTTACTACCGAAGACCGGGACGTGCATTAATTTTGAAAGGACGAGCAGGCCGAAAGATGCGACGACGCAAAGGTGATGGATGTCCGGTGGCGGGTGCGCTGCAAGTGGTCGGCGATAAATGGACTCTGCTCATCGTGCGCGATCTGGCGCACGGCGCACGCCGCACGACCGAGTTGCTGGCGGCGCTTCATCCGATCAGTAGCCGCACGCTCGTCGGACGCCTGCGCGACATGGAACGCGACCGCTTCGTCGAACGACACGAACGCGGCGGCACGCCGCCCCATGTGGATTATCTCCTGACCGCGCGCGGACGCCTGCTCCTGCCCATGCTCGAAGCGTTGCGCGAACTCGGACGGGCACTCAAGTGCAACGACTGTGAAGATCGCCTTGAGCGGCTCGGCTCGTACTGCGAAGTCTGCCCGCTCACAATCGTCGAACAGAGGAGCGTACCGTCGCCGCAGCAGAGGCGGCGCACGGACGATTCAATCGTCCTGCTCTGAATCTAAACGATGAACGATGAACTAAAAGCAAAAAGCATTTGCCGGACGGTTCATCGCTCGTCGTTTACTTTTAAGGAGCTATTCGTGAATCAGAGAGTCCCGCTTTTTATTATCCTAACTTTATTGACCGGCGGATCAATCGTCTCAGCACAGAAGAAAGAGTTGGTTGACGTAGCAGCACAACTTCAATCGCTCGTTCGTGCCGAGCGCAACTTCGCCAGCACCGCTGCCGAGAAGAACACGCGCGAGGCGTTTCTCGCTTACCTCGCCGACGACGGCATCATCTTCAGCCCCGGCCCGGTCAATGGTAAGAAGACTTGGAGCGAGCGTCCCAACCGTCCCGGCCTTCTTTCATGGGAGCCTGTCTTCGCCGACGTATCGCGCGCGGGCGACCTCGGCTACACGACCGGCCCTTGGGATTTCAGGCCGAAGGGCGCAGACGATAAGCCCGTCGCGCACGGCTATTACATGACCATCTGGAAGAAGCAGCCGGACGGCTCTTGGAAATTCGTCCTCGATTTGGGGACGCAAAATCCTCCGCCCGTGAACACGCCTCCCGCGCTCGCCTTCGCCTCCGACTTTCGACAGAATACTCTGAAAGATAAGATGCAGGTGGACGTGGCGTCGGAGCAGAAGTCGCTTTTGAAAATGGAGAGCGAACTGGCGCAGGCCGTCGTCTCGAAGGGAACATCACAAGCTTTCGCCGCCTATAGCGTCGACGACCTTCGCCTGATGCGCGAAGGACATCTTCCGGCGCTCGGCACACAGGCAGCCCTCGCCGCGTTGTCGGCTCAGACTGGCCGTCTCGCATGGCAGCCGACCTTCGCTGAAGTTTCGCGCTCAGGCGACCTCGGCTACACCTACGGCACATACTCTCTCGGCGGCCATGGCTCTGACGTGCAAGCCTCGGAAAAAGGGAATTATGTGAGAATCTGGAAGAAGCGCGACGGCAGATGGCGCGTCGTGCTCGACCTCCTGAATCCTGTCCCGCCCGCGAAGAACTAAAAATGTCTCATGAGACTGTAGGGGCAGAAGCTCACTCCCTGCCCGGTAACCTTCGACAGAAGAATCTTGAGTGAATCCCAAATTGCGGGCAGGGAGTGAGCTTCTGCCCCTGCAATTTTCATGTCCGTCGAGAGATTATTCCAAAGACGAATTGCCGAACGCAAAGATGGCTGAACAGCAGAGCGAGGTTTTAAAAAAGTGGAGCAGGAAGCGACGCATCGCGTTCAAACTTTTGCTCATCCTCTTCGGATTATTCGTCGGCCTGCTAATCGCCGAAATCGCGCTCCGCATCGCCGGTTATTCCTACCCCGTTTTCTATACGACCGACATTGACAGAGGCTACGCGCTGCTTCCACGTGCCGAAGGCTGGTATCGCCGCGAGAATAAGGTTTACGTCCGCATCAACAGCGAGGGGCTGCGCGACCGCGAGCACTCAAAGATTAAACCGCCCCGTACCGTCCGCATCGCCGTCATTGGCGACTCGTATGCGGAAGCCCTCCAAGTTCCGCAGGAGAGAGCCTTCTGGTCGGTGTTGGAAAAACGCTTGCAGTCATGCGAAGCGTTCCATGACCGTCAGGTTGAAGTCATCAACTTCGGCGTCTCCGGCTACGGCACGGCGCAGGAGTTAATTACGCTCCGGCGGCGCGTCTGGGACTACGCGCCCGACATCGTCCTGCTCGCCGTCACGACCAACAACGACATCACGGACAACTCGCGCGCGCTGAAAAGAACCGACGAGATTCCTTATTTCATCCATCGTGAAGGGCAACTCTCGCTCGACGATTCGTTTCAACAAACGAGCGCCTTTCGCTTGCGCAACTCGACTCTGAACCAACTGGGCAGATGGATTAGAGAACACCTGCGCGTCATTCAGGCCATTCACGAAGGACACGGCGCAATCAAGGCCGCGCTTGCCGCTCGTCGTGCACGCGCGACGACCGACAACGCGCAACCGACGCCGCCTCAGAACACTGCGCTGCAAGCGAAAGAGGCGATTGGCGGCGCGGCAACTTCCGACGAACTCGGCATTGATAATATGATTTACAGGGAACCTGCGGATGCGGTCTGGAAGGATGCGTGGCAGGTCACGGAAGAGTTGATGTTATTGATGCGCGATGAGGTGCAGCAGCATGGAGCGAAGTTCTTCGTCGTGACGCTGAGCAACGGCGGGCAGGTTCTTCCCACCCGCGCGGGGCGCGAGGATTTCGCACGGCGCGTCGGCGCGACCGATCTTTTTTATCCGGACTTGCGTATCAAGGCTCTGGGCGAGCGCGAAGGCTTTCCGGTCTGGAATCTCGCTCCGTCTTTGCAGGCTTATGCGGAACAGCACGGGGTTTTCCTGCACGGCTTCGGGCGCGATATAGGAAACGGTCACTGGAACGAGGCGGGACATCAAGTGGCCGGAGAGTTGATCGCGCAGAAACTCTGCGAAGCAAACTCCAATTAGGATTTCCAACTTTTAGAGCGAATCGTTTTCTTTGCGTCTCCAGCGAGGAACTTATTCTCACGCCAAGACGCAACGGAAGCAGGACGCTCAGAAAAAGGCGTTCGGGTTCTCTGCGGCGGCGAGTTGCTGATGTGGCTTTTATCTGAGTCGAAAGGAATCAAAGATGCGAAAACTTACGCTCGCTTTCTTCATCCTCATCCTCTTGGTTAACGGCAACGGGCAGCAGGTGGCCGACACGGATTTCAAGCCGCCTGTGCCGAAGCCCGCTTACACGCAGGGGAACGGCCCTGTCGTACTGCTCAACGAAGCGCACCACAACTTTCACACAGCGGCGGGGCGTTATCTCCCGTTCGCCGAACTGCTCAGGCGCGATGGCTATGTCGTCAAAGCCTCGACGGGGAAGTTTACGAAAGAGTATTTGAAGACCGGGCGCATCCTTGTCATCGCCAACGCTCTCAACGAGCGCAACGTGGAAGATTGGTCACTGCCGACTCCTTCGGCATTCATGGATGAAGAAGTTGCGGCGGTGCGGGATTGGGTCAAGGCGGGCGGCTCGCTTTTTCTGATTGCCGATCACATGCCGAAGGCGGGCGCTGCCGAAAATCTCGCGCTCGCCTTCGGCTTCCGCTACAGCAATGGCTTTGCGGTTGACCAAACTCAGCCCGACCCAATGATTTTCAAACTCTCCGACGGCTCGCTCAAAGAACACGTCGTAACGAAGGGGCGCAACGCTCAGGAGCGCGTTGATGCGGTTGCGACCTTTACCGGCTCGGCCTTCCAAGCTCCGAAGGACGCGCAACCGCTATTCATCTTCGGCGCAAACGCTCAATCGCTTGAGCCTGTGGTCGCGTGGCAGTTTGACAATAAAACGACGCGCGTCCCCGTCAAAGGATGGTTGCAAGGCCGACGCTCAGTTTCGGCAAGGGGCGTGTCGCCGTGTTCGGCGAAGCCGCCATGTTCTCAGCGCAACTCGGCGGGGCAGAGCGCAGACCGATGGGCATGAACGCCCCCATCGCCAAACAGAACCCGCAGTTCCTCTTAAATGTTATGCACTGGCTTTCAGGACTGTTTAAATAAGAAGGCAGTTGGAGCGAGTTGAGAAATTGCGGGCAAGCGCCTGAGTAGCTAGCCCCGGAGGGGCGACAGTTTTGATTCTTCTCAGTGCCTCCGTGCCTCTGTAGTTATTCTTCCGGTCAGTCGCCTGCCGTGACTCCCTCTGTGCCGTCGTCCGGTGCGTTCGAGATAACTTCGCCGTCGGGCAAAGTTATCTGTGTGTGATCGGACGAGACGATTTCGCCCTCCATGGTTATTTCTTCGCCGGTCGGGACGAGGACGGGAAGGCTGTCGAGGAAACGCTCGGCGTCAATGGCGGCCATGCAGCCCGTCCCGGCGGCGGTGACGGCCTGACGATAGAAGGAGTCCTGCACGTCGCCGCAGGCGAAGACGCCGGGGATGTCGGTTGCCATCGAGCGACCGGCGGTCTTGAGATAGCCCACCTCGTCCATCTCAAGCTGGCCTTTGAAGATGTCCGTGTTCGGCTGGTGACCGATGGCGACGAAGACGCCTTCGCATGCGAACTCGCTCTCTGCCTTGGTCTTCAGATTGCGCAGGCGCACGCCCACAACGCCCGTCTCCGGCGCGCCGAGTATTTCCGTCACTTCCGTGTCCCAGATGAAGTCAATTTTCTCGTTTTGAAACGCTTTCTCCTGCATGATC
>CAXTRQ010000211.1:0-10213 GCA_964246705.1 uncultured Pyrinomonadaceae bacterium | reverse complement strand
CCGTGGGTGGCTGGCATTCTTCAAACAAAAAGTTTGTCCGATTAATTTTTGTCTCGAGAAAATAGACAGCCGGCCGTATTTATTGTCTCCGGCCTGCTGTCTATTTAAGCTTGAGCGACGCGTTTACTTAGCTGAAGAATTGGATGTCAGCAGGTCGTAATTGCCCAGTTCGCGGTTGTGATTATCGAGCGCGCCGATGGCGTCGGAGGTTTCTTCGAGCATCTGCTTGGTCATCGCGATAGAGTCGCTCAGTTGCTCGAAGTCGAGCGACGAGACTCTCTCAGGCGTCGGCAGCGTGACGACCTGATCGTTGACGAGGCCGAAAAAGTTTTCGATTGACTGAAGCTGTCCCTCGACGAGTTTGACTGAGCGGTCGAGTTCGTTGAAGGCGGCGAGCCGCCGCTTCAGGATTTCGACGTTGGCTTGCTGGACACGGCGCGCGCGGTCGTCCGGCGCATTTTCGACGGCGCGCTCGGCCTGCGTCAGTTGATTCTGCACAGCCTGACGGTTAATCGAACGCAGATGATTTTTGCGGCGGCGGTACACGTCCAGCAGATCAACGAAATCCTCCCAACGCTGGTTGAGGCTCTTGATGTTCATGGGAGGCTCTTTCGACCCTGTGAACTTCACGTAGTTGTCGAAAATCTGTTTCTTCAACCACTTCAAATAGAGCACGGCTTCACGTTCGCGCGGATCAAACCCTTCGATCATCTTGTCGCGCAGACGATTGCGCTGCTCAAGCAGACGCCGCCGGTTGCGCCCGTCAACGAGACGGCGGTAGAGCGTTGTGGCGGGCACTGTGGCGAGATACGCGCCTTCGGCGACGAGAGCCGCGGCGAGCGGAATCGGCGACTGCGTGTAGGCAGCCGCGACGGCGAAACCTGCCAGCCCCCAGAAATTGACGGGTTCTTTCAGCGCCTCTTTTAAATATTCGAGACTAATCTTTCTCTCCGCCATAAGGATGTATCAGAGCCGAATCAATATAAGTAAACAGACAGTTTGATGAAGAAATTCGTTTCGCCGCACCACTGCCGCCCCGGCGGCTACCGCTCATCTGCGGCGGGCAGCGCAGGGGTTTCTTTCGTGCCCGTGCCGAGCAACCCCATGTTGCGTTTGTACTCAAGGAGCTTATCCTGCAATTGCATGTCGAGTGCTTCGCGCTCGATCTCCTGCATCTGGTTATCAATGGAGGACGTGCCGAGTTGCATCTTCGCGTCGGCGGTGGCCGAACGGCGATCAATCTTCTCGCGCATCTCTTCAAAAGTCCCTGCGTCGTCGCCGAGTTGGAACGACTGCATCGTCTGCGCCAGTTGCTCTTGCAGCTTCGCCTGCTTCGACTGATTGATAAGCTGCATCGCTTCGGCTGTCCGGCGCTGCATCTGGAGCACATAATTATCGCGTGCCTTAAGCGCCTGTTTGGATGCGAGTGTTGCGTGCTCAAGTTGCTGCGAGGTTTTTTGCAGATCGAGTTGCGCCTGTTGCAGTTGGCCGATGTATGCGGTCGCGATGTCGTCTCGATTCATCTTGACGGAGGCTTTGATTTTGGAGTCGAGATCGACGACCTGCGATTCCAGACGCTCTTTGTTCTTCGCAAGCAGACGCTCGGTCGCCATCACCTGCGCGACGGAATTATTCAACTCCGGCACGCGGTCGCGCATATCGCGGATGGTCTGCTGAAGAATCAACTCAGGGTCTTCAGTCTTTTCGATGACGCCGCCGAACATGGCGCGCAGAGAACGTTTCAACCTAGCCAACAATCCCATCGCTTCTCATCCTCCAACCCGTCAATCCCAACAGACTTGCTTGAATCGGGTGTGCCGCTCGATTTAGTCAAGCTTGATTTAAACCAGCATTTGTGCCAAGACCTAGTACGTTGCCACTCGCAGCAAGTTTCCAAAACCGACAGCCCTGCTCTCTGGAAATCGAGTATAACAGGGTTTCGACGCGGAGAAAACAGAAGGCGGAAAGCGGTAGGCAATAGGCAGTAGGCGGCAGGCAGAAAGTTAAGAGGCGACATTTAAATCTGAGATTTCAAATTTCAAATTTCAAGTTTGAAATGGTTTTGACTGCCCGCTGTTTTCCGGCTACTGCTTTTTAAACTTTCCGATGTCGCGGCGGTATTGCATGCCGTCCCAGTGAATTTGGTCTGCGGCGGCGTAGCAGCGTGCGAGCGATTCGTCGAGCGTCGCGCCGGTCGCGGCCAAGCCGAGCACGCGCCCGCCCGCAGTCTTGTATGCACCGTCGTCTGCGCGAACTGTTCCGGCGTGAAAGATTTGGACTCCCTGCAAGCGCGCGGACTGCTCGATGCCCTCGATGCGCGCGCCCGTCTCAAGACTTTCCGGATAGCCGCGCGCCGCGAGGACGACACAGGCCGAAGCGTCGTCGCTCCAAGAGACCCTCGTCGCGCCGAGATGCCCGTGCGCCACTGCGTCAAAAATTTCAAAGAGATTGCTTTGCAAACGAACGAGGATGGCCTGTGCTTCCGGGTCGCCGAAGCGGACGTTGTATTCGAGGACGCGCGGGCCTTCGGAAGTCAGCATCAGGCCAACGAAGAGGACGCCGCGAAAGTTTAATTCTTCGTCGCGCGCGCCCTGAAGCGTCGGCTCGACGATTTCGCGGACGACGCGCTCAAGCATCGCGCGGTCTAAAACCTCCGGCGAGGTAATCGCGCCCATGCCGCCCGTGTTCGGGCCGGTGTCGCCTTCGCCAATGCGTTTGTGATCGCGCGCCGGAGGCATGAGAACGTAGTCGCGCCCGTCCGTCCAAAGCAGCAGAGAGGCTTCCGGCCCCTCCAGAGCTTCTTCGATGACGATGCGGCGCGCGGCCTCCGCGCCGACGCGCCCCCCCTCCATCATCTCCTCGATGGTCGCCACGGCTTCGGCGCGCGTGCGTGCGATGACCACCCCTTTGCCCGCCGCGAGGCCGTCGGCTTTAACGACGACCGGCGCGTCTTCCCCGCCGAACTCCCCTCGACGCAAAATCTCGCGCGCTTCGTCGGGGGAATCGGCGACCGCGTGGCGAGCGGTCGGAATCCGTTGACGCGCCATGAAATCTTTAGCGAAGGCTTTGCTTGATTCCAGCCGTGCGGCCTCGCGTGGCGGCCCGGCGACAGGGAGTCCGAGACGCTGGAACTCGTCGGCCAGCCCGGCTGCCAGCGGCGCTTCGCTACCGACCACCGTGAGATCAATCTGCTCCCGCCCGGCAAAATCTGCCAGCGCCGCCGTGTCCGTCGCGCCGATTGGAACGCAGTGCGCGTCCTGCTCAATACCGGCATTTCCGGGCGCGCAGAAAATGCGCAACGCTGCATCCTGTGCGCTTCGTCTCAACGTCCGGCAGAGCGCGTGCTCACGCCCGCCCGAACCTATGACAAGAATTTTGGTCAACTGGAAAATTCCCGACTTTCTTAAAACTAGCTATTGTAAGGAGAACGCGCGGCATGCTGTCACGCGAGTCGAACGGCTGTCAAGATGGTTGGGTCTCCGCTTACACGCTACATACTTTGTCCGCTACCGAACATAACTTTGCGTAATAAATATCAGCCACGGGTTTGCAGCGCGTGACCAGAGCGGCTCAGATGCCGAAGTTGCGCGGTTTGCCAAATCGTCGCCGCACCCTTGACACAGTTTTGTGATAAGTATACCGTGCATGGTCATAAAGTCGTTGGTTAGGAAGTGCAACGTTCACATCCTGACCGCGTTCCTCACGTTTGATAAGCAGATCGGTCGCAAGTGCCGGTCGGAAATTTTCCTCGTAGCAACCATAGGGTCTTCAACGGATACTTTTTGGACGGCTTCCCTCACCGAGAGCCGCACCGAGAGTTCGCACCAGTGGGGAGGTCAACATGTCTAGTCATGTACAAACAGCAGAGACGCTATCGAACGCAGAGTGGAGTCAGGCCGAGTCAGAGTTCGCAGATCGCAACATTCGGTGCGTTGACTGCGGAGAGGATTTTATCTGGACGGCTGGCGAGCAAGTTTTTTTTCACGACAAAGGTCTGAAGAACGAGCCGAAGCGTTGCAAGCCCTGCAAGCAGGCCAAGAACGAACGACTCGCCGCCATCGCAGCCGCACAAGCCGCAGGCGTTCGCCAACGTATCGAAGTCTCAGTCAACTGTGCACAGTGCGGTCAGCAGACGACCGTGCCCTTCTACCCCTCGCAGGGTCGCCCCGTCTTCTGCCGTTCATGCTTCCTCGCGGGTCGCGGCGTAGACACTCAGGCACGCTAAGCAGATAGCGCCGCCCAAGTCCAATCAAATCCCGACCAACCACACGTCGCGCGCTTTATTCACCGGAGAGCGTGCCGCCACGTAGGCGGAGCACGCACAAAAAGTCTGGAGTCCAAAGTCCAAAAACTTGTGAGAGCTTTTGGACTTTAGACTCCGGACTTTTTGTATTTCCCGGTTTTTCTCACCCGCCGACGTGCACGGTCGGTCGCCGCTCAGGGTCATCTTCGGCCTGCCGTAGTACTTCGTGCGTGACCGGCGCGGTGTCGCCCTCGCCGAAGGCGATGTACTTCAACAAGTATGCGAGCGGATTGCCCTCGCTCCAACCGAAATAGACGTGCGGCATCTTTCCGGTCGTGTCGCGCAGGTGCAGCAGGAAGGCTGCGATGGCGTTGGGAACCGCCGGACTCTGCGTGCGCAGCACGCGATAGCCTTCCACGTCCGCGCCGTGAATTTTCAGGACGCCGGAGAACTCCGAGGCGTCGCCCGGTTTGACCTCAAAGAAAATAATCGGGTCGCTCGCAGGGATATGGTTATCATCGCGCTTCTCTTTCTCCTTGACCTGATATTCGAGCGCGTCGCCACGGTCGCAACGATTGGTGACGATGCGTATCTCGCCCTTACCCACTTCGTTAATAAACGCCTGCGCCTTCGCGTCGAGCACGACCCGGTCAACGCGCAGTTCGGTCGAGCGCCAGACGCGCGAAAGCAGCGAGGTGAGAATAATCGCGCCGATGAAAAAGGATGCGATCTTGATGCCTTCAGGCCGCTCGTGCACGTTCTGAATCGTCGTGTAAGCGAAGACGAGCGAAATGAGCAGGAACGGAACCCACGCCCAGCCCTTACCCTTTCGATAGACGGAGAGCGTGACGGCGACCGCCGCCGAGGTCATCAACACGAGGACGCCCGTCGCGTAAGCGCCGCCCTGCGCGTTTACGTCCGCCTTGAAGATAATCGTGACGGCGAAGGCGACCGCCGTGTAGACGAGGACGAGCGGGCGTGTGGCCTTCGTCCAGTTCGGGGCCATCCCGTAGCGCGGCAGGTAGCGCGGCACGATGTTTAAAAGCCCTGCCATCGCCGACGCGCCCGCGAACCACAGAATCAGGATCGTGCTCATGTCGTAGACCGTGCCGAAACCGTCGCCCAGAAAGTGGTGCGCCAGATAGGCCAGAGCGCGCCCGTTGGCCTCGCCTTTGTCGGGCGGGAATCCGGGCGTGTAGGCATCGCGGAAGGCTGCCGGTTCGATGAGCAAGGTGGTTACGAAACTGCTTGCGATGAGAAAGACGCTCATAATCAGCGCGGCGTAGATGAGCAGTTTGCGCGTGTTGCGGATGCGTCCTTTCGGTTTGCGCTGCGTGTCGGTCGGGTCACCCTTGACGAGCGGCATGACAGCGACGCCGGTCTCGAATCCTGAGAGGCCGAGCGCGAGTTTCGGGAACAGCAGCAGCGAGATGCCAATCACCAGCAATGGATTGCCGTGGACGCTCGGCGTCGTCCAGAGCCGGTGCGCCCATTCGGGGAAATGCTGTGGGTGC
The DNA here is from genome assembly GCA_964246705.1 of uncultured Pyrinomonadaceae bacterium. Taxonomy (GTDB): domain Bacteria; phylum Acidobacteriota; class Blastocatellia; order Pyrinomonadales; family Pyrinomonadaceae; genus DASZCR01. The sequence goes on along the minus strand of CAXTRQ010000211.1, from coordinate 4,456 downwards.
GTGGCGACCATGTAAATCCCGACGCCGATGACGATCAGGTTCAGCAGCAGATAGACGCCGACCAGAAAGACCGCGATGCCGATGGCCTCTTTGAATCCTTTCAGGAAGACTCCGCCGAGCAGCGCGACGAGCAGCAAAGTCACGCCGACCGCCCACGCATCGCTTTCGATGTTCCACGCTTGAGCCTGAAAGAGTTGATGGACGAATGGGTTTTCGAGGACGTGCGCGGTGGCGTCCGCCGCCGACAGCGTGATGGTGATCACGAAGTCGGTCGCGACGAAACCGAGCAGCATGAGCACGAACAGTTTGCCCTTCCACCGCGACAGCAGATTCTCAAGCATCGAGATCGAGCCTTCGCCGTGCGGACTCTCTTTGGCGACGCGGCTGTAGATGGGCAGCGCGCCGAAAAGCGTGAGCAAGACGAGAATAAGCGTCGCAATCGGCGAGAGCGCGCCAGCGGCCAGCGCCGCGATGCCGGGCTGGTAGCCGAGCGTCGAGAAATAATCAACGCCCGTCAGGCACATCACCTTCCACCAAGGATGCTCGTGATGCTGTCCTTCCCTCTCGTGCGGCCCTTCGATCTCTTTGAGTTGGCCTTTGAGCAACCAACGCTTCAACCTGCCGGGGCTTTTTTGTGTCTCTCTCGGAACTACTGATTCGACCATTGGCGACTCCTGACACCGGCCAGCATACTCCGGCAATCTCTGAGAGGGGTAACTCCGCGAAGGAGCGTCGCCCCCTTCAATTTTCCGGGAATTCGGGGGCGCGCCTCTCTAGTTCGGAGGTGCTGCGGGAAGCAAATTCCGATGTGACGTACTTTCTTCATACGGCATGGAGCTTTTGCAATCGAGTTTTGTACCAAACCGGCTCGCACAAAACAAGTCCATAGGTTCTCTCAAAGCGCGTGCCTGAAATCTCAGCGATGAAAGTAGAGTTATCGCAATGCATGTGTTAAAGTCTGGAATGCACAAGCCTTTGGTAGTGTTTTAGAGGATGCAAGCTGAATCCGAATGGCCGTGTTAAGCATCCTTATCCACCCCATCATCAGCGAACAGTCAACAAAAACGTAAGAGCGCCCGACACGCATCTTTTTTTCAGTGCGGATTTGTGCGGATGAAACAGCCCTTTCAAACAGGCAGTCCTGAGAGGACAAAAGAGCGCGCCGCCACGGCGAACGTGGCGGGCGGAGTCGTCAACTTCTCGGAAGCACGGCGCGCAGCCTTGACGCGCGCCAACTCCTCGCACGCCGCACTCTCGCAAGAGATTGATGAGACGCGCGAACTGCTCGACCGTGGCCTCTCGACCGAAGCCGAGACGCGCCTGCGCCACCTCAACAATCTCGCGCGCAACGACGCAAACCTGCTCGGACGCGCACGCTGCATGCTCTCGATGGCGCTTGAGATGCAGGGACACTACCGCGAATCGCTCGTCATCATCGAGATGTATGAATCGAGCGAGGCGCGTGCCAAGCTCCTGCCCGAAGTCGCTTCCTGTCTGCGCGTGCAGATCGGCATGGCCTATAACTATGTGGGCGACCATCCGAAAGCCATCGCGCTCCTGAACGCCGAACTGCGCGCGACCGCCGAGACAGGTTCCGACACGCAACTCGGCAGCATCTACGGTGCGCTGGCGCGCGTCTATCGCAGCATCGCCGAATACACCATCGCGCGCGATTACGCGCAGAAGGCGCTCGAATACTACCGGCGCACGGGCGACTGGCGCGGCCTCGCCGAATCCTATTTCGGCATCGGCCTCGCAGACGTGCAGGAAGGCGATAGCGAAGGCGGGCTGGAAAATTTCGAGCAGGCTTTAAAGCTCGTCGGCGATCATCCCGCGCCCTACCTGCTCGGCAAAATCTACAACAACATCGCGGCGGCGCACTGGTTTCTGAAACGTCCGCAGGACGGCATTCGCTCGCTGGAGAAAGCGGTTGATTACTACGAGCGGACAGAGCACAAGGCGAACGCCGTCGTCGGTTACAACAATCTCGGCATCAATCTTATTCTGGTCGGCGAATGGAAGCGCGCGCAGACGGTCTTAGAGCGTGCGCTGGCGCTCGCCCTCGAAGTTGACTCGCAGCACAACACGCAATCGCCGATGGTCTACGACTCGCTCGGCGAGTTGCACATGCTGCGCGGCGACCTCGAAGAAGCTCAGGAACTTCTGGAGCGTGCCGTCAAGCTTGCGACCACGAACGGCAACAAATGGTACGCTGGACAGGCTCTCCGCACGCTCGGTCGCTGCCATCTCGTGATGAACGACACGGCGCGCGCGCTCATCGAAGGCGAAGGCGCGCTCGTGCTGGCTAAACGCATCGGCGACCGTCAGGCCATCTGCGACTCGAACCTGCTGCTCGCCGAAGGTCATTTTCAGAACGGCACGCTCGATGAATGCGCCGCGCTCTTGCAGAAAGTTGTAGACGAGACGAACGACACAGCGCCCGATCTCGCCGTCGTCGGCGAAGCGCAGAGGCTCTACGGCATGCTCGCGCTCAGGCAGGAGGATACGACGCTCGCCGCGCATCATTTCGGGCGCAGCCAATCAATTTTCGAGATGCTCGGCGACCGTTATCGCTCCGCGCGTGGACACTACTGGCTCAGTCAGGCGCTTCACGCCGCCCAACCGGAACGCGCCGCCGAACATCTCACGCTCGCCATTCACACCTTCCGCCAACTCGGCGCGCAGATTGACCTCAAGCGCGCCGAAGAGTCGCTCGTCGCGCTCGAACAAAGCGCCAAGGATCAAACGGCTGAGCCTCCGGCGACGGCGCAACTGCTCACGCTTCGTCTGGCTGAAGCCGTCGCCTCGCGCGAATTGCTGCTACGAGAACTCGCCGCCGTCATTCATCAGGAGACTCAGGCCAGATGTGTCCTCATCGTCGAAGAGGGCGAAGAGGGCGCTTCAAAAGTCGTCATCTCACACGGCTGCACGAGCGCCGAAGGCGTGCGTCTGGCGCAACTTTTAGACGGCGTCAAGACCGACATCGCGCGCGAGCATTTCGCCTCGGAGCAGGATGCGCGAGTGATCGTCCTGCGCGCCTCGAATGCTCCGCCCGCGACGCTCATCATCTCGCCGCGTGAACAGAGCGCGCTGGCGGGCGGCACTTCAATCGAGCCGCTGCTGCGCGTTGTCGAACTCGGCATGGATGTCTGTGCGCTTCGCGCGCGTGCGCGGACGGGGCGCGATACGCAAACGCCCGACTCGCTCGCTGGTGCGAGCCTCATGCCCGGCTTCATCCATTCCAGCCCGGCGATGACCCGCCTCGTGGATGAAGTGCATAAAATTCGCTCCTCGGACGTGACGGTACTCGTTACCGGAGAATCCGGGACGGGCAAAGAATTGGTCGCGCGCGCCATCCACGCCATCTCCTCGCGCCGCGCGAAAGTCTTCGTTCCCTTCAACTGCACGGCGGTTCCGAAAGAGCTTTCCGAAGGTTATCTGTTCGGCTATCGCCGTGGCGCATTCACGGGCGCGGTCTCCGACTCGGCGGGCGTGATTCGCACGGCGGCGGGCGGCACACTTTTTCTAGACGAAATCGGCGACTTGCCCTTAGACGTGCAACCCAAGCTTTTGCGCTTTCTTCAGGAAGGCGAGATTCAACCGCTCGGCGAGCAGCGTCCCATCAAAGTCGACGTGCGCATCATCGCCGCGACCAACTCCGATCTCGAACGCATGGTCGCCGAAGGGCGTTTCCGCGAAGACCTCTACTATCGCCTCAACGTCATCCGCCTGCGCGTGCCGCCCCTATGCGAGAGGCGTTCGGAAATTCCGACCATCGTCAACTACTACATCAACCACTACTCCGCGAAATTCGGACGCCGTGACATCCAGATTACGCCGCAGGCGGTTGACCTCCTGATGGTTTGCGATTGGCCCGGCAACGTGCGCCAACTTTGCAATGAAATCCAACGCGTCGTCGCGCGCGCCGAAGACGGCACACTTATCACCCCCGATCATCTCTCGCCCGAACTGCTTCGCACCTCCACCCCCTTCTCCACCACTCAAGCGACTATCACGCCCATCAACGCCGCCGCCAGCGCCGCCTCGGAAGCCTCCACACACGGCCTGACCCTCGCCGATGCCCTCTCCGAACTCGAACGACGCATGATTGCCGAAGCTCTCCGCAAACACAACGGCAACATCTCCCGCACCGCACGCGAACTCGGCCTCACCCGCCGCGGCCTCTATCTCAAACTCGAACGCTATGAAATGAACGCCCAGAGCGCCTAACCCAACCTACCAACCAGAACCCGCGAATGGGCTTTACTCGGCTTTGCCTCACAGAAGGATTTGAGAGGTGAATTGTGAGGCAGAATCAATAATTGTGCGGCAAGATTACTTTTTGAAGAGGCTACGCCCACGCCGCTTTACAGGCGTTCGCTTTTCCGTCAACTTTTTGTGAGTAGACATCAAGATAAGACTTTCTTCGAGCCTCAGACGGCCTGCTTCAACTGCG
>CAXTRQ010000210.1:7864-10219 GCA_964246705.1 uncultured Pyrinomonadaceae bacterium | reverse complement strand
CATGCTGAGAGCTTACTCCCGACTGTTAGTCGCATTCAATCGAAAACCGTAATAAGTATTCACGCCGGGGAGCCGATTGTTCTCGAAGATGAAGCCCTGTTCACCAAAATCGTCGAAGGCCGTCGCGGCGGCTTCTGCTATGAAGCCAACGGATTGTTCGCAGCCTTATTGCGCGCACTGGGCTTCGATGTTGCCATGCTCTCAGCCGGGGCGGCGAACGCAGAGGGCGGCTTTGGCCCGGACTTCGACCACATGGCGCTGTTGGTTTCTCTAGAGCAGCGTTGGCTGGTAGATGTCGGCTTCGGAGATTCATTCCGCGAGCCGCTGCTGCTCGAAGAACGGAGCGAGCAGGCGCAGGGCGTTCGCGCTTATCGTATTCTTCCGGACGGCGCTCACTTGATTCTGATGCAGCGCGACGAAGGCGTGTGGGAAAATCAGTATCGCTTTAGCTTACAGAACCATGTCTATGCAGACTATCAAGAGATGTGCCGCTACCACCAGACCTCTCCGCAATCTCATTTCACCAGAGCGCGTATCTGCTCGCGGGCAACTGAAGAAGGGCGCGTCACACTCAGCGGAATGCGCTTTATCAAGACGCTTCAAAATGGCGACCGTCAGGAGCGAATCTTGGAGAGTCAAAAAGAGTATGCTGAAATGCTGCGCGAGTATTTCAGCATTGTCATGACAAGCTGAGTATTTGACACCTCACACCGCAACACAATACCTTCTCGGCATGTTGCCCCTCGAAACGTCGCCGCAAACCCGGCAGGCCGCACGGAGAGCGCAGAGTGAGCAGACTCGAAAGCAATGGGAGCAGAAAGAAAGGTGGGATTAAGTGAGCGAGAAAGAAGTGTTGCAGAAGGCAGCCGACGAGGCGCGGAAAGCTGCGCGGGCGGCGCGCGACCCCGGCAGCAGCCTCGACGACTACGCGAAGTACCTGACACAGCCGGGCTGGCAGCAACGTGCCGACGACCTTCGCCTCTCGGCCTCGAATAAGCTGTCTGTGATACATGACGGCCTCGCGGCTTGCGATAGATGGATGGAGGAGGGCAGGGAAAGTGCCTTCGCGCCGCCGCCCCAGCAGGCGGACGAGAAAGCGTTTTTACAAGAGCAGGACATAAACGGGGCGAACAAGACGAAGAACGTGAGGGTCGTGCGGAAGGCCGCGAGAGACGAAGCGATAAACAAGAAAGGTGAGAAGAGATGAGTAGTCATCAAGACCAGACGCTGACCTGTGTTGACTGTGGGACGGAGTTCAACTGGAGCGCGGGCGAGCAGGATTTCTTCCATGAGAAGGGATTTACCAATCCTCCGAAGCGTTGCAAGGAGTGTCGGCAAACTAATAAAGATCGTCGCGCCGATTCCAATAAGAGAGGCGATAGGAATTGAGCCGGTTCGACGATTTCATCGAACGCCTCGAAGCCGCTCTCGAAGACGAGGAGGGGCGCGAAGCCTTCGTCAATTACCTGCAAGAGATGACGCCGCAAGAGCGCGCAGAACTTCTCGCAGAGGCGGAGCGCCGCGACCCTGACGGCGCTTCAGAGTTGGCTCAAGCGATGCTCGATGCGCCTGAGAACGGCAGGCCCGGCAAGGCGCAAACTCGCACGGCGTCGAAGCCTGTGAGTAAGAAGAAAGGCAGACATCTCTAGGATGTATTGTTCGCAGCGTCGAGGGGCGCTGCTTTGAGCGGGCGGGTAGTTTCTCCTCCTGTGATGCCCGCCCGCTCTCATTAGAGCCGCCATTTTGCCAGCACGTTCAAATGCTCGCGTCAGGGTTCTCTAGGCTATCATTTGGAGACTCGACGCGGCCATGACGATGCCACTCAAACAGCGAGGCTTTTTATTTTGTCGGCCTCTTAACCAGTAAAGAAGGAATTCATGAAATTAACAACCCGTATTTTCTTATGTTGTGTGATCAGCCTGTTTCTCGTCTCGCTCGCATCAGCCAAAAAAAGCCTCATCAGTAAACCCCAAACTTTCAACACAAGCGGAACTTTTGGTGACATCACCGCCGGTCAAGGAGGCGATTATAGCGGGATGGAGGTTTATTTGACCGACTCGGACGGGCAATTCTACGCCACCGTGACCATTGCCGAAGGAGTGCTGCTTCCTCCGGTACTCGTCAAAGTGCAGGTGCAAACCGCCACGCGGAAGATCGAGTTCACGTTACCCGGCGACAACGGCTCACGTAAATTTACAGGGACAGTCTCGGCGGCCGGCCTCACGCTCGTAGAGAACGGACAACGCCGCTTATTGAAGAGGAAGTGTTACCAGTAAAACAGCTTTCCGATCATCATTCCCGTGAGACGAGTCGCCGCCACGCAAGAAAGGAAAAGGGGAGGGAAAATAGGGGGGG
>CAXTRQ010000210.1:0-7854 GCA_964246705.1 uncultured Pyrinomonadaceae bacterium | reverse complement strand
CTCGATTCCCTCTCAGAGTAGAGTTTCATAGCGTATGGTCTGCTTCGCAAATCTGATTCGCAAAACTTCCCTTTCTTCATTTCCAGTAATCGCTAACTGGTAGGAGACGTATTTCCGCATGTCTCTCCGCTCGGTCGGCTCTGGCGCACCATCGTATGAAGTAGATGTTCCAACATCGCCTCGCCGTCGCTGCACAGCCCGCTGTGAACCGGCGCGGTCTGGATGATTGTGCTGCGTGGTGCCACCAACCAGTGGAAGCGTGCGCGTTGTGGGAGTATCCCGATTGGCCCTGCCTCCGCGCCACCCCGGCAGATCATAGCTATCGCGTCCAGATGTTTCCTGATGGTCGCCAAATCGTGCGCCGGGTCGAGCGCGGTTAGTCTCCCCTCGTCCAGTTCGATTCCGGCTTTCAAGAAGTTCTTCATCTGACAGGAGACAATTACGCCCACGTTGATGAATTCTTCACGCTCGACCCGTGGGACGACGCGAATAACGGCGTAGTCAAACGGATAAAGCTCTGGCATCAATCGCCTCCTGTACAAAATCCCTCGGTAGCGCCAATCGTTCGAGAAGATACTGCGCGTAAGCCGCACGGTGCTCGCCTATGTCTAAAAATCTCGGTTCTGATGCGAGCCATTCATCCGGTATGCAATTCAAAACAGTTTGAACCACCTCCGGGGTCAAGCGGGCACTCAGCATCGCGTCGGCCTCAAGCATGTCGCTGGCGAATGGCAGCAAGACATGATCTCTGATCTGCCGGAACGGGCTGCGACTTCGCTCAAGGTAGTTCGCCCAGTCGTGATGAAAGTAGATGGCGGCTCCGTGATCAATCAACCAGAGGCGACCATGCCAGATCAGCAGATTCGTGTTGCGAGGAGTGCGGTCAACGTTCGTCGTAAATGCGTCGAACCAGACGACCGCCGATGCGAGTCGCGGATCAGGCCGGTCTACGAGCGGGTCGAAAGTAATCGAGCCGGGCAAATAGTCGAGTGCGAGGTTGAGTCCTGCGCTGGCTCTGATTAAATCCTGTATCTCCGGGTCTGGTTCAGTCCGCGCAAGCACAGGGTCTAGCTCGATGAAGACAATCTCTGGCAGAGGTAAGCCAAGAGCGCGACCTAACTCACCCACAACCAGTTCGGCGATCAACGCCTTCGTTCCCTGCCCCGCTCCGCGAAATTTCAGGACGTAGAGGCCATCGTCGTCAGCCTCCACAATTGCTGGCAGCGAGCCGCCTTCCCGAAGCGGGGTGACATACCTTGTAGCGGTAACCTTTCTCAGATTCATCCTTTAAGGCTATCTCATAAGTCCGGCTTCGGACGAAGACAGAAATCTCCCGCAATTTCAGGCAAATATTACTATTCGCTAAATTCTGTATATCAATAAACCAACGATTTCTTCGTAAAAGTTGTTTTATCGGAAATTGGCGCTGCACCGGTGAAACCACTAACCTACATAAGATTTTCGCCCCATCAAGCATCAAAAGGTCTGGCTTCTGGGTTGCTGAGATAACATAAAACTGCGTTGGCTTTCTCTTCCGCGCGCAGCGGGTGGCGCTCATCTGCGTCTCTTGCGGCCAGCCTGCGCACCGTCCAGCTACCGCCTTTGACGCTTCCCCAGTATGAGAGGCGCTTCAGAAAGTATTTGACGTGCGCCTTCTGTCGCTCGTTTATTTCATCAACTTTTTGTGCTTGCATTTTGCCACGCCGCCTTCAAAACCATCGGGATAATAGAACCCGCTGCCCGAACAGTCGGGGCAGTTTTGTATGTCGAGCGGAGCTACTTCCCTTTTATTAGTTTCTTTTAAAGCATTTTCTTTAATGTGACCCGATTCAGGTTTACCCGATTCAGGTAACCCACTTGATTTCAGAAGGGCAGGAGGTGGAATTACTTCGTACTCAACGCCCTGCTCTCCGCTGCCGAGCACGATCTGACGTTTGGCAACCAAACCCTTTTCGACTAGCCCTGCCAGAGCGCGTTGGACAGCAGAGCGGGCAATGCCCACACGACGCGAAAGAGTCGCAAGGCTAATAAAACACGTAGGTTTGTTGTATCCCCAAGACAAGCGGAATAGTTGAATATGCACCGCCTGCTCTGCCGTCGAAAGCTGGCTGTAAAGATGGTCAGTCATCTGATGCCATAACTTAGTGTACCCACTAACATCTGGTAGCCCCGCCATTAAATTAATAAGTGGCCTACCTGAATCAGGCTTACCTGAATCAGGTAGGCCTGATTCAGGTAGGCTGTTCTTTAGGTAACCCGGTTGCACGATTGTGGGTAGGCTGTTCGTATCAGGCCTACCTGATTCAGGTAAGCCTGATTCAGGTAGCCCGATTGGCAGGATCGGCTCAGCTAGAGGCTGAAGGGTATCTGAGTGAATGGCTATGCTTGAAATCTCCTCCGACTGCGGCGGGGCATATACATCCAGAAGCCCGTCAAGATGTTCCGAGCGCTTGCGTGTAGGAGCAGGCGGATTGAGCGCCTGTGCAAGATTATTTCTTATTGCTTCTCGTGATTTCTTGCTCATTCATCAACCCCTCTTCAATAAGCACTGTGAACACTTCGGCGGCTAGTTTATGGAAGGCAAACGTCGCCGCAGAGTCCGGCTGAGATTCCACGACAGCCTGTAGTTGTGCGGTCGCTTCGCCAACGGCCACCAAGCGGGGGATTGAGGTATTGAAAACAAAGTCGCTGCCGAACTTGGCTAATACCTGCTCCCGTACGTCCCGGTCGAGCTTCTGGCGGGCGTTGTGCAGTGTCGAGAGCGCCATGATGATCTGCTGAGGTGCATGTATTCGCCTGACCTGTCCGATGGTGCGTAAGAGCTGCGAAATGCCGTGCAGCGCAAACATGCTCGTCTCGATGGGTATAATGACAAGATCACTCATCGCTAGAGCATTGAGCGTCGGGGTTTGCAGACTTGGCGGTGTATCGATCACACAGAAATCGTAGACGCGCTTCGCGGCTGTCAACTTTTGTTTGAGGAGCAGTTCACCGGCCACGCGCTGGCTTAACAGCATTGATTCGGCGTCGTGATCAAGACACGATGGCAGGAGGTCAAGCCGCGGGCGCGCCTGATGAATGTAGTCGGAATAGTCCTCCCGATCGCTCAACATGAGGCGGTGAGACGTGCGGCGTGTTTCCTCAAGCTCTTGCAGATTTGCGCCCAGTGCCAACGATAAATTGCCTTGCGGATCGAGGTCGCACGCCAACACACGCGAACCTTGATTGGCTAAAAGAACGGCAAGGTTGAGCGCCGTTGTCGTTTTCGCCACGCCCCCTTTATGGTTGGCAATAGTGATGGTTTTCATGCCGCTTTATCCCTTCGGAGAGAGAGCACCTGCGTCCGGCTGACAAGCTTCACCCGTCTATCTAAAGGGTAAGGAAAGTGACGAATATAGCCATCTCTGATTAAAGCTGCCATCTTTATCGGGCTTACCCCTAACAGTTTGCGAGCCTCTGCTACGCTAATCAAATCCGTCGGTTCAGTTTTCGCCGACATACCTCTAGCCCTCCGTCGTTCTGAGAATCTGCGTGAAGATACAAAAGCAGATAGATGGCGTCAATATAAATCGAAAATAGATTTAGGATAGATTCGCACGCTCCGATTAATCACAGGTATGGATAGATGATAGAATCAATTATGGCGAAAAGAAGGAAAGCTATCGCTGTGACACTCACGGACGATCAACGCCAGCGGCTTGAGCGCCTCTGGTTCATCTACGGCAACTACGGGCCGAAGACGACTCCCGGCAATCACTCTTTCATTCAAGGGCTGCTTGAGTACGGGACTGATCTGCGCCCGCTCATCACAAAGCGGACGCGTAAGTCTGAGATTCCCACGCCGGAGTGTGAGGCCGCCGTGGATCAGGTGTTGGCTGAAGGCAACGCCCCGGAGGCGCGAGACGAACGAGCGGGCGGCGTGTTGCGTGTGGTCAGCAGTTCCGAAGACCGCCCACACATATCTCCCAGCACGGAGCTTAAGGAGATACTGGACGACATCAAGCGCCGCCGCCGTGGGGCGAGTGAGAATAACCGGGACGAGGACGATACTCCAGACGCCGCGTAATGGACGCTCTGAATGGTTTTAGTCCGGGCTGGCGGGCTGCGCGGACGACGGCGTGGCCGTTATTTTTTGCCGATGACGCTCAAAAGTTTGGCCGTGCGGCGCGGGTCGAGGGTCTTGAGAATCTGGTACTGCTCCAACGCTCCCCTCTGGTTTCCGTTGGCGTAATGCAGGAGTCCCAGACTGTAGCGGGGCAGAGAGAAGTTCGGTCGTATCTTGATGGCCCGCTGGAAGGCGTCCGCGGCAAGCTGGTCTTGACCGAGTTGCATATAGCAGTTGCCCATGTAGAAAGTATCGTCGGCGTCGAGATGCGTCACCTGATTGTAGTTGTCAATCGCTTGGCGAAAAGCTTCGAGTGCGCCGGGACGCTGGCCGAGTTTCGCGCGCGCATAACCGAGCACGTAGGAGGCCGCCCCAGCCTCCTTGGGCTTGGCCTTGAGCCGGAGCGCCTGCTGGAAGGCCGTCACCGCCTCGTCGTTCTGCCCCACGCGCGCGTGAGCGATGCCCGCGCCGAAGATAGCCGCCGGGGAAGTTCGGCGCGAGCCTGATCACCTGCCTGAAAGCTTCAAGCGCCTCTCTGAACTGGTTGGCGTTGAGCGATTGCTGTCCGCGCGCGAAATAATCCGGGGCGCTTCCCTGTTGATAGACGGGGCTGCTGCCGGGGCGGTTCGAGTTGTCGTTGCGTGTTGCTGCTGTTGCGGCTCCGCCCCTGTAGTTTTGGCTCACGGCATAGAGCACCTCCCTGACCGCGCCCGCCCTCACCAGCAACGTCTCGTTCTCCGTTGTGAGCGCGAAGTTGACGCCGCGTCTTCGGATAACCCGCACGATCTCGTCGTTTGTCAGAGTCTTCGTTTGAAGGAGCGTGACGAGACTCTCTCTCGTGAGTGGCGGCTGTGTCTGCGCTCGCGCCGCGCCGTGCCCGCACAGGCTCAAGAGGAGGACGCAGAAGACAAATGCGGCGAGCCGCTGCGCGCTTGCAAAAGATGGGTGTGTGTCGTGTGGCATGTTCGCTTCTATCTCCTGAAAAGGGGTCGGCGTTCGCTGCGAGGCGAATGGTTAAGGGGACGAATCGCGGGCAGTGCATAGCGAAAAATCGGCGGGAGGGGAACAGTTTTCAAGCGTCCCTCTCAAACTGAAATTTGGTGTCGCGGCGCACGCGAAAAGCGCTCTTGAGCCGCCTTCGTCGCATTCAATCTCATGCTGCTATAATGCACTCGCTTCGCCAGAGATTATTCGCCTGCCTCTTATCCCATGTCCTGCCGGGAAGAGCGCGCAATTCAACTTAAGGAGACGGACATGTTCCAGATTGGAAAGCTCAATATCACCCTCTCGCTCTTGATCGTCGTACTGCTGTTGCACGCGCCAGCCCGCGCGCAACAGGCCGGTGAGCACATGCGGCCAGCACCCGCCAACGCTGAGATCGCCCGAACGGATGCACAGATCAAGCCTGAGCACGCACAGCCAATCGAACACTTGTCAACCACAACCCAGACGGCCGCCGGCCACGCGACGGCGAACGCGTCGGAGTTGGAAGAGATACGCGTCCAATTGCGCGAGCAGCGCGAAGAGCTTGAACGCCTGCGAGCGGTGCTCTCCGAGCAGACGCGTCTCGTCATCCAGTTGCGCGCGCGCGTCGAGGCGCAAGAGCGAGCGAGCGGCGGGACACAGGTCGCCGTCAGAGATGCGGCCTACGGCACGCACAGCGGTGAGATGACGACGGGGACGGACGGACGGACGGGTGCTCCTGACGCGCAGACAGTTCAACTCGAAGAGCGCGTCACACGCGCCGAAGAGCAGGTCAAGAAGACGAACGAGGCGGTCGCCAAGCAGCTCGGCTCGATCACCTTCAGCGGCGATCTGCGCCTCCGCTACGAATCTTTTTATGGACAACTGAACGGCGGCCCCAACGGCAACGACCCGACCATTCTCGGCAACCCGATTTCGTCGCGCCAGCGTTTTCGACTGCGCGCGCGCCTCGGCATGCGCGGCCAGATCAGCAAAGAGTTTGAATGGGGCTTGAGATTGGCGACCGGCAGCCTCCCCGATGTCATCTCGACTAACCAGACCCTCACGGATTTCTTCACACGCAAAAACTTCGCGCTCGAACAGGCATACCTCACGTATAAGCCCGCGCGCGTTCCCGGTCTCCAGTTGCAGGGCGGCAAGTTCGACGCCCCCTGGGTTCACACCGAGATGACCCTCGACAACGACGTGCAGCCCGAAGGCTTCAACGAAAGCTACACACGCGCCTTCAAAAACTCGCCGCTCACGCAACTCTCTCTCGTAGCATGGCAAACGCCTTTCCTCGAACGCAACTCGGCTCTCGTCCTCGGCGCGAACGGTCAGGTCAACACGGATGCCTCGCGGCGCGGCGGGCGAGACCTCGCGCTCTACGGCGGGCAGTTGCGCGCCCGCCTCGAACCGTCGAAGCGAACGGCGCTGACGCTCACCGCCGCAGACCTCTACTTCTCCGGCACGCAGTTCATCACACCGGCGCAATTCTTCGGCACACAGGTGCAGATCCCCGTCACCGTGACGATCCCCGCGACGCCGACCACACCGGCGCAGACCGTCAGCGGTTTTGCGACCATCTCGCGCGATCAACTCGTCACAGGCAACGGTAATCTCGGCATCTCGACGGCGACGAACAACGCCATCAACCGCGACGGGCGGCTCGCCTCCGGCTTCAATCTCGTAGACCTCATTGCGCGCCTCGACCTGCTGCACAGCAAGCGATTCCCAGTCATGCTGCTGTTGAACTTCGTCACCAACACGCAGACGCATGATGTCGTCGCGGCAGGGACGGGCGGGGCCAATCTGATTCTTCCGAACAATGAAAAGAACGGCTACTGGGCAGAGCTTCAGGTCGGCAAGACGCAACAGCGCGGAGACTGGCTGTTCAACTACACCTTTATGCGAATCGAGAAAGATGCTGTGCTGACGCCCTTCAACATTAGTGATGTCGGGCAACAATCCGACATGCTGACACATCGTCTCAGCGTCGCTTATGCTGCTGACCCGCGCGTGACGCTCACTTTCACGAGCGTTATAACGAGCCGTCCCAACGGGCTGCTCGGCGTCTTCGGTGTGACGCCCGTCGGTTCGCTCAACCGCGCGACGACGCGCCTGCAATTCGATACCCTGTTCCGTTTCTGAAGCACGCTCACAGACACCTCGAATGGGAAGCGATGAGCGGGCGCGCGGTAAAATCTTCGGCAAGCTTTGGAAGACCCTACTTCCTAAAAAATAGGTCGGCGATACCGTACTGAATTTCGTCCGCTCTCGCGCCGTTAAGTCGACCCTTTCCTGCCGTACTTGGCGCGGCGCTGGGCCGAAGGATGTTACAACGCGCTCGGGCTGTGGCGCGAGCCACGTGTCCAAGGCTTCCGAGGCTCGAAGAGATCGTGCGTTATCACCTCTCAGGCTGGCGCGCGCAGCTACCTGTGCATCTGCGGTACTCGCGCGGCGTCCGCATCACGACGCCGCAGTCGCTCGTGCCGCCCTCGCCCCGGCGCGCGGCGTGGATGCTGTTGAAGGTGGATGAGGAGTTGAAGTCCGAGCACTACGCCTTCATCGAGAGTTTGTGCAGCCTGAGTCCGGAAGTCGAAGTTGTGTGACTGCTGAATGAGCGTGTGATTCAGACTTAGCCATGGCTGGGTGAACTCGCACCTCGCCTTCGCCATCTTTTCCCAATGTTGCTTGTTGGTAGTTCCTATCGCATCTTGCTTTTTCACATTGACTCAGCTTTCTAACGCTCGCCTTGCAGCGGACGCGCGTCCCCTGCAAAGCGA
>CAXTRQ010000209.1:0-10372 GCA_964246705.1 uncultured Pyrinomonadaceae bacterium | reverse complement strand
AGCGGGGGTGAAGCCTCGCTTCATGGAAACTAACGCCCGCATTCAGCCGCCCGCGCCGCGAAATCACTCAAGCCACAGCGCAGGACACAAGCTTGATGAAAGGCACGCTGGCGCGGGTCGGGTGCAATGACTTGTTGGGCGGCGGTATCGCGGAACTACGCGCCTTTTGGCCTTTCTTTTTGCTTGATAATTTTTGCGACAGATTGCCCTGTTGTCGGGCTCGCTTACGACTCTGACGAATCGGTCAAAGTCTCTTTTTTGAACTTAATGATTTCAACGATTAAACTCTTGGGCAAGGGCTGGTTGTTGGGAAACTGCACGGATGCCTTTCCAACCTTGTAGACCGCCAGTTCTTTTGAAAAATGCTCCAAGATGCCGGTGCCAGTGTAAAACCCGGCAAAGGTCTTATATCCGGCAATCATGATCTGCTTGTCTCGTTTCCCGCCCTTCACCAATGCGTAGGCAGGGATGTCGTAATTGAACAGTTCTGTGGCATCGGGGGCTGCTTTCATAATGATTGCCCGCAATGCCAGCAGAGTTCTCTTGGTATCCTCCGGCTGACTTTCAATATATTCGTCCACCGTCTTGAACCTCTTCTTCGCGCTCATTGTTTGTCTCCGTTGCCTTGTACCTGTCTCTGCTTTGTTCATTTGCTAGCGAAGCCACCCAACGCAAAGTAGGCGTACTATCAGCCGCCTTCTATGACGCCCATCGGCGTATTCCTTTTTATCCCGGACTACTAGCCGCCACGCATGACGCCCATTCGGGCGTCTATATCTCCTGAGCCTTAAACTTCTCCAATCTCTTCTACAATGTTACAGAATGAGGCCATCAAGATGCTCGCGGCTTACATGTCCTTTAACGCGCGACTTGAGGCTCATAGAGAGAGAGAGAGTTCGTAAGCTTTGAGACGGCAATTTATTCCGGCGTGAGGGTGAGTGTCAATGGCCACTTGAAACGTTTCGAAGCGCGCTCTGCTTCCCCACCACTTCATATGGCGGTACAGATGTCCGAATTTTTAGCCTTGACGTACAATTAAACTACGTCTAATGTGCGCCCATGGCATATATAAGCACACCGGAAGTTGCCCGCCGACTGAAGATTTCAATAGAACGGGTTCAGCAACTAATTAAAGACGGTTCCCTGCCTGCCATCAAACCTGCGCGCGACTATCTAGTAGAAGAGGCTGACCTAATCCTCGTCGAAAACAGGCGCCGACCTGGTAGACCTCCTAAAGAGCGAAAGGAAGCCGCATGAAGACTATTGCCATCGCCAATCATAAAGGCGGCTGCGCAAAAACCACGACCGCATTAAACTTAGCGGTCGCCTTCGCAGCCAAAGGCTCTCGCGTCCTCGCAGTTGATCTCGACTTGCAGGGAAACTTGAGCGCCGCGCTCGGCGCAGACCTTGCGGAACTCGAAGAGACGCGAAAGACCGTTCACCGGCTGATGCTTGATCCTGCCGGTGATTTCTCCGAGTACGTTATCAAATCCCATAGGCCGCGATTGGATGTGCTGCCCGCTTCTCTCGACTCCGACGTTAGCCCCGCGCTGGACGCTCTGGTCGTCTCTCGCGAATTGAGACTTAAGGAGAAGTTGCAGCCCGCCGCACAGCACTACGATTACTGTGTGATTGATACCCCCCCTGCCTTGAACGTTCCGACCCTCAATGGTCTTGTCGTGGCTGATCTCGTCATCATTCCGATTGAGACTAGCCTGTTTGCGCTGCTCGGCCTCAAGCAATTGCTTCGCGTAGTTGCACAGGTTCGGCAAGCGCACGCTCCAGACCAGTTTGTGATGGCGCTCTCGACTATTCATTCAGCCAGACAAAACCTCGACAAGTCCGTGCGAAAGCAGATAATTGATAAGTTCACGGAGGAATTTGTTTTCAACACCACGATCCCCCGTTTAATTTCGGTCGGTGAAGCTACAGCGGGACTCAAAGCCGTTGTTGAGCTAGACCAGTCGTCCCCAGCGACACTGGCGTTTTATCAACTGATACGAGAAATAAAGGAACTGCTCGGCGATGAAGAAAAAGCATCAGCAGGATATAGAGTCGGCGTTAAATAACGCACTTGAGCCGCCAAAAAAGCGTAAACCGTCGCCCGCTCTGAATGACATTTTGTCTCAGTTTGCACCGCCAGCCCCATCGGAGAACCCGACTCAACTCGACTCAACTCACGATAACTCAACTCAACTCGACTCACCCCCACTCGCATCAATCGCACCAACCCGAGATTTCAATAAGAGAGCCAATTCACTTGAGCGCGACGCGCTTCCTGCCGGACTCTTCCCCGGCACATCCAAGAAACTTTATGATGCCCTGTATCTACGTACGCGCGGGGCGGTTATCCCCGTCCGTTCGATTCAGGCAACCAGAACAGAGTTGATGAGATGGGCTGGCATTGGCGGTTTAAACACGTTCCTTTCTCACATGAAACACTTTACGTCCGTTGGATTGATAGTTCGCCAATTTGAAGTAGGCAACAAAGAGGGCGCTTTATATGAAGTACGATTACCTGAAGAAATTAACCCGACTCAACTCAAGTCAACTCAACTCAGGTCAACTCAACGCGACTCACTATCGAAACGGGTACATGACTCAACTCAGAAAGTGATGCGAGTTGAGTCGAGTAATCCTATTGAAAATACAGATACTTCCAGTTTTCTTCATACCTCTTTTAAGACTACAGATAAATCTGATGATGATGCGCTACGTGTTCTCCAGAAAACCGAAAGGGAGCTAACCGGGAAGAACTCGTCAGCAAACGATTGGCTACCGCTATTTGAATTACTTTCGACAGAACTGAAAATTGCTGCTGCTCGCACGACCATCTCAAACGTACCAGCCTTCCTTACCGAACATCTTCGCCGCAGGCTTTGGAAGAGGGACAAGGCGCAGATCACTTCCGAATCCGTCGAGCAGGGAAGTGACGCGGCAGGAACAGCGACAGCGCGCGTAAATGCTAATCAGTGCGGCGATTGCGGCGGGACGGGATTTTATTACCCAAATGGCTACGACGGTGGCGTAGCGAAATGCAAGCACGAGAAATTGAAACAATGAACGAGCGGCAACGCTCTCACATCAATTATTTCCTAGAGCGCCTCGCGCACTGGGGAAGCATCAGGAACGGGAGCTGGACAGCGCGTATGCTGGCCGCCAGAGACGCCGACGAGCGCCACCCGCTGCGCACCGAAGAAGAAGCCGACGCGGTTTTACGCTATCTGAGCGACCCGCAAACCGTGCCTTTAAGCGATTGAGCGTACGCAAACACTATATATGTCAAAGGTTTCACTAGCATAACGCCAATTTCCGGTAACGCCCCATTCGGTGGCGCGTGCGGCGGCATCCTTGTACGGGTCAACATGGCACACGCGCAGCCGCGCCATGACGTTGCTCTTACCGATGAAAGTATTGCGGGCGCGGTATTCGGTATAACGGTCGTCGCCGCCGAGCTTCTCTTCCGCGAGCCAGTCGCGGAAGCGCGATTGCTGTTGCTTCGGCTTGGCTTTGCCGCGAATCGCGGTTTCGATGGTGGCGAGCAGTGTGCGTATGTCGTCCGCGCGGTCGGGCGGGATGTGAGATTTGCCCGTGAAGTAAGCGATGCAGTTGTCGAGCTTCGTCACATCTGCTCCGTCCAGATTGCCGTAGTCGGTGACGGCGACATCCGGCGCGGTCATCAACACGGCGGCGTGGACGTGTACACGCCGCAACTCATATTTTTGCGGGTAAGCGGCGCAGATGAGCGTCTTGAGAACCTTGGCGTGTCTGGCGCAGCTTGGCGAGCGGGGAATGGTAAGGCTGACTGTCTTGCGGATACCACTTTGCGCCGATGATGTCTATCGCGCCTTGCGTGCCCTTCACGTCAATGACGAAGACGCCATGCGGCGCGAGGATGACTAGATCAATCTCGAAGATTTCCGTGCCTTGCGCAAGTTCAAGGTTATGCAGGACGGTGTATGAGGCGGACAGATTGTCGCGCAAGAAAGCAATCGCGCGCCGCTCCGAGTCGTTCACCGGCTGCCCAATGGCAACAACCTTAGCCATCAAAATCTCCCGCCCTCGATTGCCTCTTCAACAAGACTAACTGCTTGATTTTCGATTTTTATAGCTTGGGCTAAATCCTCCCATGCGTTCATTACAGGCGCGCCGACCTTCATTCGTATCTCTTCACTTGCCCAAGGAATGACTATCTGTCCGACGTGTTCAGCGACAACTCTTGGAATGCTATATCCGTATGCTTGTCTTTTGAGAAGCCGCTGCCCGTAATTCGTTCTCAGGTATGCGTAAATATATCCGGCATCGGATTCAGAGTGCGGAACTACTCTAAAGACATCGTCAGCACAAAACATTCCATCGAGGTGAGAATTGACGACAACAGGAAATCCAAAGATTCCATTGAGTTGACCAGCCGCTTGAAATACAACCGTCCCCTTCTTGAGCAAATAATTTTCAATCCCACTGGAATTACTGCTTACAAACCTATTAGGTGCAGGGTTCATTCTGTAAATATCATTGCCGCTCACAAAAGCAGGTCCATATTTGCGGCTTTCAACCCAAGCTCTTTTGAAGATATTAGGCTTGAATAATTTCCGAGTAACTTTTCTATCGCTCAAAGGTAATACTTTATAGTGAGCCTTTAACACTTCCTCTTCAGCTTGCAATGCTAAAGGTGAATGAAATGCGCCTTCAAGACGTTTTCTTAAACTGCTCGATCTAATTCCAGAGGTAAGCGGTTTGGGAACTTCATAACTTGCTGGTAGCTCCTTCAAACCAACAGCATCTAACATTTGTTCGCCTGATTCATAGAGAATACTAAGCGCATTCGTTCTTATCTGAGCAGCTCTTGTGACGAAGTCATCTGCTTTGCCTTCGATTTCATTCGATAAGCGTGGGACAGGCAGTTCAGCCACGTGCTCTGGCTCAATGTGCTGGATAATCGCGCCGTATGTTCCTGCCATCACTATCGGTACGCCGAATTTGCCGCTGAGGTAAGCATACAAATAGCCAGAAGGAATTTTACTCGTGTTCGGTACAACTTTAAGAACGTCCTGAGATGACCACATCCCTTCCATGTCGCGTCGTGCGTAAACCATGTTTCCGATTGTTCCTGAACAAGAGATGAGAGTCATGCCCTCTTCAATACGCAAGTGTCTTAGCTTCGGAGAATGAGCGTCTTTCTTACTAAGCAATCCGACAGTTGAAAGATCAGCTAGTAGCATAGAGCTACTTGTCAGGAAAGGAACACCATATTTCCGAGCGTCAACGTAGTTACGAATGAACATTGGACCGTTATAGATGCCGCTCTTGTATCCAGTTGTTAACTCGCTTAACGGTTGCTTCTTAGCGCGCAGTTTCTCAAGGCGCACCTTCGCCTCAAACGCGCCCGACAGATACGGGTTACAGTCGAGCCGCCGCCCGTTGAGTTGCATCCACGATGCCATCACCGGAAGCTCGTAGTTCGTCAGAATCAAATCAACCCTCCCGCCGGAAAACACCGGCGCAGACCCTCGCAGAGCAAGAGGAACGCCGGCCGCAGTAGTTCGTGAGCTTTCGTGTAAATTCCCGGGTCTTTTGTGCCATTTACAATAATATCTTCACGCGGGTCGAAGTTGAGGGCGCGCGTTCCCAAGCTCAAATGACAACCGCTGCGACTGAGGAACCTTTGAAATACTGCTTCCATAGTGCCGTCTGCGAGGAGGAAGACACAATCTTTCATCCCAAAACTCCTGCGGCGAAAAGTGAGCCTAAGTCAACACAACTGTGCCTCGACGGCGAAGCTGAAATAATCGCCGCGATAGCAATGCACCAACGCACGCAGACTTTGCGTGCGTGCACCGCCGCCCACAGGCGAATCATCATCCAGAAAAGCTTTCGTCACTCTGCGACGAAGAATGTCGTCGAGAAGAATGAGGATGTCGAGCAGCGTACTTTTGCCGCTTTCATTTGCTTCGGCGAGCACATGAAACTTGCCGACGTGAGTATGCGCGTCGGTCAAAACAACGATAACGGAAAGCTTCTATTCTCGAAATCATGTGCCCGGCTCCGGATACTTTTGCCGGAATTCTTTGTACTTCTTCGCAATTTCGGGTAGGTCATCAAGCACTGTCTTCTTTGGTCGTCGTAGCGTGCGTTCCACGAGGCGTCCGCCAATTCTGATGCGCTCCGTCTCAATCTCCATCCTGACGACCTCTTCACCATCAGGTGTGCGCTCATAAAGCGTGTTACCCCGCCGGTCAAACCCGACCTTCTCCGCGACCGCCATGAAGACAGGGTAATCAACCGCGCCGCCCAAATCTTCCGCCCGAACTTCATCTAAAGTTTTCTTCTTCAGAAACAAAAGGCTCGTCAGGATGTTGACATTGGCTTCGACGATGAATACCTCAACCGGCAAATCAACGCTTGCTAATATCCATGAGTAACGCAGAATCCACCAGCGAACATACTCCATCGCCGGGTTACCCAAAATCCCGTCCGGCAACACGATTCCCATACGCCCACCGGGCATGAGCCACTCTATACACCGCTCGATAAACAAAATCTCCGGCGCAACGCTTCCGTGCCGCCTGCCCATTCGTCGGAAACTGTTGTCGGGTGCGCGCTCCCAAACATGCGCAAGTTCGTATTGTTCGAGTATCGCCGGATCGGTAATCGGAATGTCTGAGCCGAACGGCGGATTAGTCATCACCACATCAATGGATCCCAGCGGGATCTCTTTTCTGGCCCGTTCAAAGTCCGGCAAATGGCCTTTCGGAAATTCGAGAGAGTTGATGTGATAGAGGTGTCCGCGCCCATCGCCTGCCATTACCATGTTCATCTGTGAGGCTTTGATGAGAAACGGATCAAAGTCAGCGCCGAACAATTGGTGCTCGGCAAACTGACGCAACTGATCGTGGACATCGAAGAACTCCTGTGTCGTTTCAGTCGCCGCATTCTGTTCGTTTTCTTTGCGGAAATTCTCAAGCATATGCGCCAATGTCGCAACGAGAAACCCGCCCGTCCCACACGCCGGATCGAGTATGCGTTCGCTCTCCTGAGGATCAAGAATCTGAACGGCAAGTTTTATAACGCCGCGGGGTGTGAAGTATTGTCCGCGATCACCGCGCAGGTTGGCTCCAACGATCTCCTGATAAGCCGCCCCCTTGGCATCAACATCTGTGCGCGTAAAGTCGTATTTGGCAAGTTCTGAAACCATAAACGCTAACGCACGGTCAGACAACGTAATCTCCTCATTACCACGAAAGAGTGTGGGAAAGCTCTGCTTCACCTCTTCAAAGAGCGGCATAATGCGTCGCCGAATCTGCTTGCGCCCCTGCTCATTAAACTGCTCTTTCATGCCCGCCCAGAAACGGCGGTTACTGCGAGACCCTGAGGTACGCTCATCGTGCATCTTGCAGAAAATCAGATACAGAAATTGCCAGAAGGCCGCGTCTTTTGGCATTCCTTCATTCCCATGAATGAAGTTATGACAACGTCGAAACGATGTTCGTAACATTTCCGGATCGGCCTTTCGCGTTTGCGCGAGCGAGACCGCGTCGCGTGTGCCGACTGATTCATCAGCCATCGGCCAGTCGCCGATAGGCTCGAACCGCCTCTCGAACCGCGTCTGATGCTTTTCGAGGTAGAAGCATTCAAGACCGTTTGTCCATAGACCATACTGACAGGCGTCTATTCCTTCCATGATATTCTTGAGTTCTTCTAAATCTTTCTCTGCCTGTTCATGATCTCGGATACGTGTAG
The DNA here is from genome assembly GCA_964246705.1 of uncultured Pyrinomonadaceae bacterium. Classification (GTDB taxonomy): domain Bacteria; phylum Acidobacteriota; class Blastocatellia; order Pyrinomonadales; family Pyrinomonadaceae; genus DASZCR01. Next base: position 2,632 of record CAXTRQ010000209.1, on the reverse strand, counting down.
TTCTTCCGACTTTTGGCTCAGGCCGGCAAACAACAACTCGATTTAAATGCTCTACAGCGTGTGGCTGATCTTGATGAAAGATCGCAATATCCACCTTTTTGCTTTTGCCATTTGTCTTGGCCGGGAAATCAATCTCCATGTCTTCGAGTGAGAACGCATACTCATGAAAAAGGGCACGCGCGATTCGTTGGCGAACAATTTCCTTCGGCGTTTCCTTTAGCTCTTTTGTGCCGCTTACGTAGTCGAGCGTAAACCCATCGGGGATGGTCGTAACATCGTCGAAATCAGGCGTATGACAACCGTCAGTTTCATCTAACGAATCTGTTAAGACTGATAAGTTATTCGACATGTCTATTTCCAGAGATTTGCTATGGTCTTTAACATTCTCGCGCACTAGGTGTTGTTTGTTACTGATAGAAATCCTTTCGCAGGCTGCTTCAACGAATGAAATTTAATTCACGTTAAGCATGACTAAGATACCGGACTATCTTCTGAACTAGAAATCGTGAGCTTTTCATGTTTACACCTAGCCACACCTTGTTCTTTGCCCTTTGGATACCAATACCCTGTGCCATTGCAGTCTGGGCATTGACTTGAGTCAATAGGCGTAGGCGGCGGTAAAGTAGGACTGAGGAACCCTTCAATCAATTCGTCAACGTCACCTGTGCGATGAATGATAGTGGCGTAGCCGCCTGGATTAGTGATCCCCTGTCCTGTTGCTTGAAGATGCTTTGCATATTTCCGGCATTCTTCAATTGAGAATTTAGAACCCACACGCACACTTGCCGCAAGCGGCTCCTGTGTTTGTGTGGGTTCTTTTTGTGTATGTGTTTTATTGGGTGCCACAGTGGACAGCCTGTCCATCGTGGCTGGGCTGTCCACTGTGGTCGGGCTGTCCAACTTGGATACCCTATAAACTATTCCTTGCTCTCTTTGACTGCCGAATTTTCTATCAAGAATTTCGGCAAGTTTCTTCGCAACTAATTTTTTAACAACACGTCGCAAAGTAGTTTCAGGAACATTACTTCGCTCACTCAACCGTGGATTACTAATAAAACAGGTGTCTTTCCCCCAACCCCATGATAACCGGTAGAGCTGTAAGTAAACTGCTTGTTCATCGGGAGAAAGTAATGAACACGCATGATCCGTATATCTATGAGTTAGGTCTAACCATCCAGCCTTCTCTGGTAATGAACCTTTGAAATCTGTTTCTGGACTGTCCATAGTGGACAGGCTGTCCACTATGGCTGGGCTGTCCATTGGACAGGCTAAGGGTGCCACTATGGACAGGCTGTCCATAGTGGACGGGCTATCCGTAGGGGCTGGACTACCTTGGAGAGCCTCTGGCTGCTGTTGCTTTCCTTCACCAGGTTGCTGGTTGATGATTTTGGTGAGGAATCTACTCATGTGGCAATTTCAACTGCTGCGTCTTCGGCAGCCGGATCAATGTAGTCAATAGTGACTTTATCCGCTTCGTTAAGATGCATATAATCGAATGCTTTGTCGCATATCTTCAGGACGTGGCGAGGGATGCCCTTTGTTATTTCATAAATTCGATCTAAAGCCTCGATAGTAAAAGGGCTCACAATTTCCGCAACTTTGCAGCGATGTTCGATCATTTGTCGCATTTCAATATCAGTTAGCGGATTTAATAGGGCATAGCTATGAATCCTCGATTTGATTGCTTTATTTCGCTCAGCATCAAGGCGTTTTTTGAGTTCTAACTGCCCGGCGAGCACAACTTGAATAAGCTTTGCATTATTTGTCTCGAAATTCAGTAATCCCCGTATCCCCTCAAGGATAGTATTTGTAAGTAGCTGTGCCTCATCAATGAAAAGAACCACATTACGGCCCTCAGAGTATTGAGCAGCTAGGAATTCTTGGAGCAGATCTGTCTGTTCAAGCAGACTCCGGCGCGGTTCGATTCCAAAATCCGCACTGATACTTTTCATCATGGCAAAGAGCGAAGGGAATTGAGGTGTCGGAATAAACGTCGCCATTACATCATCACGAGCATCAAATTCACCATAAAGAAAGCGCATAATTGTGCTCTTTCCCATCCCGGCATCAGCCAGCAAAGCAACCAGCCCCTGTCTCCGATTGATCGTGCCACGCGCTTGATAAAGCACAGCTTTGAGGTTTGGTGTGATGAAGAGAGAGTTGGGGTTTGGAGATATGCTGAAAGGGTCAGTAATCTTCATTTTGAGGCTTATAACACAGCCTTTTGGCTAAAACAATGTTTATTTTAAGAAACTTTATAAAAAGTCTGTCTGTTTTAGAAACTGCCGTTGAAAATTCACGACAATAACTTTCTCCCATCATAATTTTGGTGTATGTCTTCAGCTAATTTACTGAACAAATGTTGGTAGGACGTTTCACGGTCGAGTACATCACCCAAGGCGGTGGCCTTGAACCGTTCCTCAAGCGTTCATATACACATACTTCTGTGTTTTGGGTTACGAATGTCTGATAGGCTCTTGTCAAAAATTCGAGTTACACAAAAACTCGTATTACGGTTACACAAAAACTGATATTACGTTTACAATAAACAAAATCTCACTGGAACCCGAAAGATTCTACACAAACTGACTAGTTGTGTGCACACTATCTGTCTCGTATCAGTTCAGGAGAT
>CAXTRQ010000208.1:3892-10429 GCA_964246705.1 uncultured Pyrinomonadaceae bacterium | reverse complement strand
GCTGAGGCGCAGGTAGAATGATCAACTCGTCAGCCGAGGTCTTGGGACGCACAAGATTGCCGGACGTATGAGGTTAACTAAATCACCTCAGATAAATGGTCAGTGAATGGTGCGCGCCTGCTTCAATGGCTCGTTGTTTGTCAGACTCGTAGGCGGCACCTGAGTTGAACAAAACGGGCGTGAAGGGCGTGAGCGCGAGTAGCTGCCGGCAAAGTTCCGTGCCCGTCGCGTCCGGCAATCGCTGGTCTAAAACGTAAGCATCTGTCGTCACCTCGTAGTTTTCTTGACTTAAGAGGAAGGCGAATCAGATCGCAGGTATCTTCGTTATCATCAACGTACAGGACTCGGCCTTTTGTGATCTGCATGGGGGCTGCCTCCAAAACAAAATCGGGATGTGTTAAGAGTTAGGACGAAGAAAAAGCCGACCAATCGAAAAATAGGAACTTAATACCTAAATCCCCACATCCGGTCTGCACGAAACCGTGCTTAGTGGCGTTAAACTGTGATATGCCCCTCCGAAGTAGCTATTTAGAGAATCCATCTCACGACATCAAGATCAGGCCAACCACCTCCTTACTTGTGCCGTCTGCTGTATTCATAGGGAACGAAGCAAGAAGGCTGCCATGCTCGAATCCAAGTAATTCCCTGATTTGGAGACCGTCCCTTACGCTTGCGGGAAGGGAAACGTCTTCTAGCGAAAGCGGGTGCACGAAGAAGTTTGACCGTTTTCGCAACCGCAACGTGGTAACGAGCCGCGAAGATTTACAGAGGCGGCGCAACTTCGCCCCCTGCGTGAATTTGAACCCCAAGCCGCAGCAGTAGCTCTCGGCCTGACTTACACATATCCCCAAACCTCATGAATCCTTGCAGCCGGAGTAAGAGGGAACACCTCTGAATCACGGCACCACGGGCAAGTTTGATCGATTGCCTGGCTGTACACATCCGGCTGCAAAAGATGTGCATTCTTTGTAATGGCCTGCTGCATACCGGTCAATGCCTCGGATAGATCGTGAGGATGCCAGTCATCTTTATATTCGTGCCAGATTGTAGCGACGCAGTCCATGTCTGCCAACCCTACAAGGCGCGTGAAAGCTTCGGAATGTTTGGGGTCTACGGGCTTACACTGCACAACCTGATAAAGAATGCACAGCAATCGTGCTACGAGATCTTCGGCAGCGATAATTCCATAACTCATACCGGCAAGCTTCACTATTTGCATACGGTCTGTGATCGATTGTGAATATGGCGTGAACAGATCAATACGACTCCGAGATTCCTGATCTGCGAGTTGCATGAGAATTTTTCCTCGGCACTTGGTTGGGTGGTAATGAGCGATCAGAAAATGTTGTGCCAGTCCATTTCGCAGGCATGATATGTCTTTAATCACAAGATCTATGTCATTGAAGGGACGTCTCTTGATGTGAACTCCATGCTGCAAGAGGTGCCATTGTATAGCCAGCCCTCCGGTCACAAGCGGAGGTTCTTGCATCTGTCTGGAAAGTTTTGTCAGAGCGTACTGACATCTATAACTCTCCTCTGGAGTTTGGAACAACTCAAATAGGGATGTCGAGGATGTTAAAATGGTAATGTCCTTATATGAAGCCTTACACCGTCAGCGCCGTTTACGACGACGGCTTAGAAGCGGTCGTCAAGCATTGAATACCACCAGAAGCCGCCACCTACGCTGTACTCATAGCCCAGCGCCGCAGGGTAATACTGTGCTGCTACTTCCCTGCGCCCTACAGTTCGGTCACTTTGGGTTGTTCTTAAAAGAGTTGAGGTAGCGATTGCATGCGCTCCCGAGTTCCTTAGTATAAGTTCCTAAATCGAAGCACATGAGATTGGCACAGACAAGTTCTTTCTGATACATCGGTCAGTGCAACCAAACTGATGATCTGAGAAAATCTGTCTCGTGCCAGGAAAACGATACTTGAGATTCCCATTCAAGAACAAGAGATCGCTTCACAAAGAGAACCACACGTTAGGGTCACCTAACCCAGAGAGCGGCGAGCCACCCCTCGCCGCTCTTTCTCTTTTTAAGGGCGCGGATATGGCCTCTAATCCGGGTGCTGTTTGAGCAGCACAAATCTGAACTATGCCTGATCTGCTTGTGATAGTGCCGTCTACCCCGGTAGTATGCGCCGGAATGGGGGGCTTTACCGGCGGCGAATAGCACGTCTACTATGCGTTATGTGCTGGCGGTTTCCTTTATCTATATACCGTGAAATCTTGATTGCCGGTGTTATACCATTATGAAGTCATCCGATTTAAAATCTTGGAGAGTACTAGCCTTGAGACAACGAATATTGAGTTCAGCACTTATTGCTGCCTCCTTCACCTTTTTGTTATTGACAATCATTGGTTGTCAACAGTTATTAGGCTTGCACGTCGCTGCCGCACAAATAGCCCCTCTAGAATCAAGCGGTGTTAGTATGCGGGATAAGTCTATGGTTCTGATTCATGGTGCTACATTTCAGGTGGGTACTGATCCTTCAGAAATCTCCCACCTCCAGCAAGTTTTTGGCATCAAGCGATCAGACCTATTCTCCGCTGAAGTTCCCCGACATACTGTTACGATTGGTTCTTTCTATCTAGATAGGTACGAGGTTACCAACTCTCAATTCAAGAAGTTCCTCGATAAGAATCCTCAGTGGCGTCAAGACCGCATTGCTATTCGGTATCATAACGGGAATTACCTGAAGCATTGGAACAGCAATAATTATCCGAAAGAGAAAGCCAATCATCCTGTCACTAACATTAGTTGGTATTCCGCCGTAGCCTATTGTCAGTGGGAGGGTAAGCGCCTGCCGACTGAAGCTGAATGGGAATACGCCGCTCGTGGTACCCTAGTAGGCAAGTCGTTCCCTTGGGGCGACGAACCTGTAGATAAATCGCGTGCCAATTATGTCGGGAGCGGTATTGGCGCGACTACTCGGGTAGGGAGTTATCCGGCTAATGGTTACGGGTTGTTTGATATGGCAGGAAATGTCTGGGAGTATCTAGCTGATGAGTGGGAACCGTATACCTCTTCTGCTCAGATCAATCCTGTGGCGGGAGGAAATTTATTTCTGGACAGCACATTTTTAAGCATCACCAGCCGCCGTGTTATTCGAGGCGGGAGTTGGGGTGGTGCGCCCATCAACCTCCGAGTCACTTATCGAGATAGTCACCCACCAGAAGGCGCGAAGGAATTTGTTGGCTTTCGTTGCGCAAAGTCAATATCCTCTAAAAAGCCACAATGAATCTGTAGATTAACAAATTATATGGCCTGTGGAAGACGAACGGCGCGCATAACAACTCATTGAACCGGACTCGCAATCAGCAAGTCTTTTAGCTTTGATGTTGATAGCTCGCCGGTTGATTCGGGCGTTATGCCGCTTCGCATCTATAAAGTTGGAGGATAATTGAGAGGATGTTATTTCACGAACAATGGCAGGATTACAGGAGACGAAGCCGTGTCTATTGGCTTGCCCAGATGGTTTTTGTTCTCGCACTAGCGGTGGGTTTGCCTCTCGCTGTCTCACGGTTTCCCGCCGCGCTGTTTTATGTTTATCTGTTCGCACTAGGCGGGGCGGGATTCGCCCTGAATGTCTATGGGTATTATCGAAGCTTTTGGAAGTGTCCGCGCTGCCAAAAGCCTTTTTTCCGAAGTCCGTCGTGGCGCGGCACAATGATGTACCCTATATTCACTCGTCATTGTATGAATTGCGGTCTGCCGAAATGGGCTGAAAACAACAATCCTGACGAAGATGTAAAAGCGTTGAAGCCGACATAAGAATTTCAGGAGAAAATCATTTTGAGAAAAATGGGTTTGAAAGTCGGGATTTCGCTGCTGATTTTAGGGGTTATCGGCGGCGGCATTTGTCTGCTGCTGCCTTCGTTGACGAACAATCGCGTTCGTTTCAGCGAAGCGGCGTTCGGATTGATTCCGGCGGGCGTTTTCTTTCTGCTCGGTTTCGTATTCACAATTCTTTCGGTGATTTTCAGTATCAGAGCGAGAAAAGTCGCCACGGCTTATAAGTCTCAGTTGCAGCCGGAAGGTATTGTTCTGTTTGAGGAAGATGTCAAGGGTTCGATGACATTCCGCAACTTTCGCAGTCCTGGAAGATATTACAGTTGGAGAAAAGTCTTAATTACATCGCTCATCGCTTTGACGAAAATGCGCCTGCTGGCTCTCAAAGGCTCTAGCCCGATTATCAATGTTCCTTTCACGGACGAACGCCTACGAGAAATGAAATTTTCGCTCGAAGGCGAGAAAACTTTGCTCGTCGCTTTCGACGCGAATCTTTTTCAGCCCGAATGGTCGGGCGAGATTGAGTATCGCTTTAAAACATCGCAGGCCCAACGCTTTCTGGAATCATTGCCAAAATGAACTTTTTGATTTGACTTGCGAAATTGAAATGAACACCGCCTCCCAACAAGTCATCAGGGTGGCGAGGGCGAAACAGCTACTTTCTTATCACGGTGTCTTTTACCCTTAACTTGCACGTTGGCGGTTTCGCCTCACGTCAATTCCGCCGTTGTGCCCCTGCTGGTATCAAAAACATGAAAACTGACAGTCTAAAATTAGTTGACATGTTGTGGCTCGACGAGGAGATAAGCTCGTGCCTCCCGCTGCGTCGCGCATGGGGTGAGGAGGAAATATTTCTGGATTATTGGGGCCGTTATGATCAGGTCTTTGCTGAGCGCCCTAACGGCTCGATATCGAGCCGCGAGCTTCTTCAGCCGGAGGTAGAAGGGACATTTCTGTTACTCCGGTCTGAACACGTTGACCAGATCATAAAGTCCCTCTACAGCCACAGCGATGAACTGAGCGTCATGACTAAAGAGCATCTCAGCACGCTTGAGAAATGGAAATCTTTGAGCTTAGCCAACCACCGACACATGGTGGCGTACATATTTAATCGTGGTGAAGAGCGCGGCGCGACAGCAGCACGCCCTCAACCTTTAGCCGCGGGCGACGCATCAACAACCATCAGCACAGGCGAGCGAGATCGACCGGCAGACGTTGCTACTAACCAGACCAAAGTAGGTATAGGAATAAAACCGGAGGCAGGAGCAAGTGGAAAGAAGCTGCTGGAAGTCAAAATACGCAATCTGCAATTCATCTTAATTGTCATCCTCGGACTTTTTATGGTTCCGCTCGGCTCGTTACTTTTAATCAGTGAGTTATCGAAGGGGTCTAAGCTTGCGCCCGCAATGTTAATGATTGGCTTGATGCCGTTAATTATGTACGGTGCAGTTGCGTGGCTGTTTCGCAGAGGTCATGTCAGATCGGTCAAATATTTTTTGGATGAAGGTTTAGTGCGCAATGATGGAAAAAGCTTTGCGTGGACTGATTTGAGCCGTGTGGTTGACCGAATCAGACTTAACCGAGTAACCAATTTCAAAGGTATTTGGCGAACTGAGATTCAGTTTAAGAATGGTGAATCGGCATGGCTACTTCCTACAAAAATCAGTAACTTTCCTGAGGTGTACGAATTAGTCCGCAGTTTGCCCTGCGAGCACACGGAAGTAAGAGCTTGATTGCGAGGTACGAACGCTATCTTAACCCATTATGATATTGAATATTTCTATCAATAGTCGGCATAACAACTCATTCAACCGGAGCGCTTGATAGCGTGCCTCACGAAACACCCCGACAGCCTGCCTGTCAGAAGCCTGCTTTAGCGCTACGCTCGTTTCAGACGAGAATCCGGCCCGCGTAGGCCGCTCCCATCAGCACAGGTCAAATACCAGACTCGCACCTCAATTCCACTCGAAATATTTCGAGTGGAAACTCTCCCATGGGGTTGATCTAACCCACACGCTTAGCATGCCTCGATTCGGGCACGGCTTCACCGGTGACATGCTTGAAAAGAATGTTGACTGCTCAAGAAACTAACGTCAACATACAATTTCAGGCGTTAGGTGATGGCCGCTGGAATATTGTGATGGACAGATACTGAAGATAGAAACAGTACAGCGTCCTCTTTAAGTTTACCGTGTTACATTTTGAAGTTTGGATTATCCGGGGAGGAGAGGGATGAAGAGTAAGACGCAACATAATAACATTGGTATTTCAACTGTTATTGCGGTCTTAGCTTTAACTATTTCAGTGGTCTCAGCTTATCTAAGTCATTCCTCAAGTCAAGATACTGCAAGAGTCGCGGAGATTGAAAAGCAGTACGAAACCTTCCTGGGTTTAAATAAATTTCAAGTCGAGAATTGGCACACGAGTCACATCTTTGCATTGCCGGAATCTTATGATGAGGTTTCAAAGCAAGTCGTCGCATCTTTTGACAATGTAAGCCAAGCCAAGCGAGCGGAACTTCTTTTAAAGGAACGATGGACATCTCTATATATCTTCACTATGTTTGAACAGTCGCTCTACCAATGGGATCAAGCAAAGAAAGCCGGAGACACTAAACGAAAGGAGTTCTTAGAGGCAGTTTTGAATTACTATACGGGTAGACTGCTTCGCAACCCAAGATTGCTCTACTACTGGGCTGACGATGGAGGTAAGCTTAATACATATTTTGAGGAAGATACTAGAAG
>CAXTRQ010000208.1:0-3882 GCA_964246705.1 uncultured Pyrinomonadaceae bacterium | reverse complement strand
TATCATGTCCAACCAGAGAAGCAAAGGGTTGACCGAGAAGGGCCTTTCGGAGCAAACCATGATGAGCCAAGAATTGACAGTCAATCACAAAATAAATAGTAGTCATCAAATGCTTTCTTCATACTTGATTTCATTCAATTAAACAAATACCTAACCACTGCTCCATCAGCACAGGTCAAATACAAGGGGCGCACTCGCCGCCCACTATAAATATTTATAGGGGGGTTCGTCGTTCAACCTCTTCTCTCTTTCTCGACTCGATTTCGCCTGTCGCATCAAGCTCGTTCGCGTTAGCCAGCCCATAAGTATGAACGCAAGTTCTATATAAAGCGTGCGACTGAAAAGATTCGTGGTTTCACTCAGAAGGTTTTAGGTGTAGGTAAGCCTGTTAAGGATATTACGGATGTTGACTTCCGGCAGTACCCACTATATAAGCCTACATCGCAAACGTGGCTCGCTCATACCAGAACCGTACCAGCAAAGGAGTTTTCTCAATGAAAAGCATCGCCTGCGCCTTGATTTTGGCGCTTTTTCTGCTCAGCTTAACAGCACCTCAGTTAACCACTGCCCAAACAAGAGGATCATCCGCTAGCGGCAGCTATAAGTTTATCTTGGAAGACGGCTTAATCAAGTATGTAGAGTTTAACGCTGTAACGGACGAGAAAGGCACGACAACCGGCCTCATGACTTTCACCGACGAAGCACAGATTTCAAATCAGTATGATGTCGAAGACCCTCAAAAGTGGGATGCCCCGCCGGAATTTTATATCAAGGCGGAGTTTGACGGTTTGACGGTAGAAAAGAATAGGGCGCTGATGAGCGGAATTGTCAGAGACTCCAGCCACGCGACGTACGTCGGAAAGTGGGTGCAGTTAGTTGTCGAAGACAACGGCGATGACCTCAAGTCGCCGGATAAGCTGACGTGGAGGTTATGCAGTCCGACAGCAGGCGGATGGATACCCACTGATGCGGAGCGAAAATCCGATGACGGTGCATTCTTGCGATGGTGGGCAACCGACGCGGAGCGGAAAGATGATGTGGGTGTGCCGTCGAAGAATCTCATCTCCGGGGACATGAAAGGCTGTGAGAAGTTCCCACTCTCGACCTACTCATTTGTTGATCTAACGAAGTGGGAAGGCAATATTCAAGTGACACCATAGAACCTGCGCCCCTCATGCATAGCTGACCTACCATGAGCCGCCAGTCAAGAAGCCCATGGACGTGCGACTCTTAGTGTTTCAATAGTAGAGAGTTGAGGATTTTGAGAAAGGGGCGGGGCTTCGGCTTCGCCCGCTTTTTCTACTCAGCAGACTCAACATTGACCGAGCACTCCCCATACCGGAATATTCATAGGCTGATTTCAGAGAGTAAGAAGATTAGGCAGACTTAGGCTGACTAATACCGCAACATCCGGCCTACTTAGGGGAATTACATACCTGACCGACCCGACAGGAGATAACGCTATGACGAACGCAGAACTGTGATCACTTTCAGAAGTTTTGGAGTATCTAAGCGACGAGAAAGAGCACTACGAATCCAGCGTCGAAGCAGGAGAGAGCCTAGATAACCACGTTTACATGCACATTCAGATTTCAGAGCGTTACTTGGAAAGGAACTTGGCTCCTGCCGAAACAGCAGCGGTAGGTCTGTCAGGTATGTAATTCCCCGTCGCGAATGTGTAATTCCATAGCTTCGCCATATTGATTTGAAATTTACACCAAGTAATTTTGAGCGTCGAGAACTTTATATTATAAAACAACTGTGCAAGAATTTTTAGAAAACAGATAAATGAAGCCAATGCAGGGCCTTTGCTATCGCAAGATTCGAGCCGGGCGGCGGGTTAACGCGGACGTTATGCGGCACGAGACACTGCGACATAGCACCGCTTTTCGCAGGTAGTCCGACCGGAGGAAAACGCTAATGGTGACCAACCAAATCCGCTTCGACGACGGGGCTGCTTACGAACGATACATGGGGAAGTGGAGTCGGCTCGCAGGTGAGACTTTCCTCGACTGGCTTGCCCCACAATCAGGTTTGCGATGGCTCGACGTCGGTTGCGGCAACGGTGCCTTTACCGAAATGCTCGTCGAGCGGTGTGCACCAGCCTCAGTACAGGGGATAGACCCATCTGAGGGGCAGCTCGCCTTTGCTCGCACACGACTCGCGTCGCGCGTCGCACAGTTTCGTCAGGGCGATGCAATGTCACAGCCTTTCCCCGACGACACGTTCGACGCGGCTGTCATGCCGCTGGTGATTTTCTTCGTTCCCGACCCGGCCAAGGGCGTTGCCGAAATGGCGCGAGTGGTCTGCCCGGGCGGCACCGTCACAGCTTACGCATGGGACATGGAAGGCGGTGGATTTCCTTACGAGGCGTTGCAGGTTGAAATACGTGGGATGGGCGTTGCAGTTCCGGAACCGCCGAGACCCGGCGCGTCCGGGATAGACGCAATGCGGGACTTGTGGACTGGCATCGGTCTGGACGGCGTCGAGACGCGGAAGATCACCGTGCAGCGGACGTTCGCCGATTTCGACGACTACTGGACGACCATCCTCGGGGGGCCGAGCGTCGGCCCCCGCTCGCAATGATGGCGTCCGAGAATATCGCGCTTCTCAAAGCGCGGATGCGCGCGCTCCTGCCGGCGGATGCCGCCGGCCGTATCACCTGTAGTGCACGGGCTAACGCAGTAAAGGGTCGCGTACCAAACTAATTTTAAGGATGAATCTCCGTGTGACTTCGGAAACGTCGATTTACTTGCGAGGATTGTGAATTGGTGCAAAGTCGGTCTTGCTTTTTACGTACCAAGCTTTTTCTACCCCTCGGCGTGCTGCTCCTTGTCTCCTGCGGGAACTCGGCCGGCCCGAGGAGAGCATCTCACCGCCCTGACTTTGAATGCCCGGGTTATGCTATCGAGGGTCTCGAAGTCAGTTGCCTTACCTCCCGCCGGGCGACATATATAGTTCTCCGTGTCGATTTGAAGGCGGCGCTCATCAAGGTGCTCTGGAAAAATTCAGCCGGTGTCCCTTACGGTTCTTTAGATCAAGCTTACCGCCAAATCGGTGGCGACCTGCTCGCCCTAACTAACGCCGGGATCTACTCCGAGAATTACGCGCCCGAAGGGTTACATGTCGAAGCAGGCGGGACGTTGATCCCTCTTAATCTGAACGGCGGTGAGGGGAACTTCTATTCGAGGCCGAATGGCGTCTTCTACGTCGCGGGCGATGGGGCCGGGATAATCGAAGCGGGAAAGTTCAACTCGCTAAGCGGGCGGACGGGCGTCCACGAAGCCACGCAATCCGGGCCGCTGCTGGTCATCGACGGCGAGGTAAACCAAGACCTGAAGCCCGACTCCCGATCCCTATACGTGCGGAACGGGATCGGGGTGAAGTCGCCCGACGAGGTCTACATCGTGATCTCGGAGGGTGAGGTGAATCTATACAACTTCGCTTCGGTGTTTAAGGAACATCTGCATTGCCGGAATGCATTATATTTGGACGGGTGCGTCTCACAGATGTATCTTCCCGCGCGCGGCGTTTATCTCCCCGGGCGACGACAATGTAATAAAGAGCTGGTAGGGATGTTAGGCGTGGCGAAGCGGAGGTAAGGGTCTCGTCCCGGGGTGAAATTCTGCCGCAGGCGTTGATGCCGCTCAACGAATCGCGTCGTAACAACGAATCGCGTCGTAACAACAGCACGCACCCGACGCCCCTTTAGCGCGCCTCTTAATGAAATCATACTGAGGGTCTCGGGTGATGCCGAGCGTTGGGCGCTTATTCCAATGTAGAGAGTTGCAGGTGATGGGAAATAATACGAAGGTGCTTGGGTGGGGTGCGATTATTGCGATCGTGGTCGAGGTGGGAGTAGCGGTAGGCTTGGTGCTGAGC
>CAXTRQ010000207.1:0-10454 GCA_964246705.1 uncultured Pyrinomonadaceae bacterium | reverse complement strand
ATCATAATGCAAGCTGAATCTATTATTACAAAGCGTTTCCTCATTTCATTTCTGCTCTCTCTCGGTCTGCTCGCACAATTCGCGCGCGCGCAGAATACAAACGACCCGCCCTCCACGAACAGACAGGACGACACGGACGAGGTTGTTCGCATCAGCACCGAACTCATCCAGACCGACGTGATGGTCTTCGACAAGCAAGGTCATTTTATAGACAACCTGAAGCCCGAACAGTTTGAGCTACGCGTTGACGGGCGACCGCAGGCCATCTCTTTTTTCGAGCGTATTCAGGCGGGAACAATTAACGAAGACGCGCAGCTTGCGGCGGCGCGCGGCGGCGCGAATCGCACCTCTGCGACGACCGGCGTCGTGCAACCGCTCGACCGTGGGCGGACAATCTTCTTCTTCGCAGACGACCTGCATCTATCGCCAGCCAGTGCCTTACGCACGCGCAAGACCATCCTTCGCTTCATCAATGATGAGATGAGGCAGAACGACGAGGTGGCGATTACGACCGCCACCGGACAGATCGGCTTTCTGCAACAACTCACCGACGATAAGGCCGTGCTGCGCGCCGCTATCGCGCGTCTCAATCCGCGCTCGACGACCGTACGCGATAACGAAACTCCGCCGATGTCCGAAGTTCAGGCGCAGGCCATCGAGCAGAACGACCCGCAGGTTATAGACTTTTTCATCACCCAACTTTTGAGAGAGAACCCGATGATGGGGCGCGACACGGCGCGCAACATCATCGAGGGGCGCGCGCGCAACCTGATGCAGCAATCGAACTACATTGCCCTCAGCACGCTCGGCACGCTCGAAGGCATCGTCCGCAACTCGTCTACGCTGCCCGGTCGCAAGCTCGTCTTCTTTCTCTCCGACGGTTTTCTCCTCGACCAGCGCAATACGGAAGTTCGAGAACGCCTGCGGCGTATTACGGACGCGGCGGCGCGTGCCGGTGTGGTTATTTACACGATGGACGCGCGCGGTTTGATCAGCGGGATGGCGGAGGCGGGCGACCGCGTGCCGTTCGATCCGGGCGGCCAACTGGCACGCGTGGACGCAGGGGCGGTCACGGCGATGCAAGAACCGCTGCACACGCTGGCGGCTGACACGGGAGGCCGTGCGCTGCTCAACACCAACGCGCTCGATCTCGCCTTCACACGCGCGCTCAAAGAAACTTCTGTCTACTATCTCCTCGCATGGCGACCGGAAGCGGAAGACAAGCGCGGCGGTAACGCGAAGTTTCGACGCATCGAAGTCAACGTCAAAGACCGCGAAGGGCTGAACGTCGTTGTCCGTCGCGGCTTCTACAGCACTTCGCCGCCACAGCCGCCGAACAATTCCGAACGCGCTAACGCAAAGAAGAGCGCCGCGCCGCCGCCAGTGAAGACAGCCGACACCGATTTGCTGGATGCGATAAAATCTATCTACCCGCGTAGCGCGCTTCCGACCTCGCTTTCGCTCGGCTATTTCAGCGTTCCGAACGCCGGAATGGTGCTCACGGCTTCGCTCGATCTCGACAGCGAGGCGCTGACTTTTAATCCGAGCAAGGACGGGGAAAGCGCAGTGGCGGATGTCGCCGGGGCGGTTTACGACGACAAGGGCAAAATCGTCACCAGCGGCAGGCAGCAGTTAACTATCTCGACCGGCGCTCTGCAACAGACGCATGGACGGCGGCGCGTCATCTATAGTTTTCAGTTCCATGTCGCGCCCGGTCTCTATCAGGTGCGCGTCGCTTCGCGCGACAAAGACAGCGGTCGCACGGGCAGCGCGATGCAATGGGTCGAGATTCCCGACCTCAAACAGGCACGCCTCGCGCTCAGCAGCCTTTTCATCGGCGAACGCACGCCGTCCACTCCGGCTGAGAGCGGCGCGGCTCAAGACCCCTTGCAGGGCGTCATGCTCAGCGCCGACCGCCGTTTCGCGCGCACTTCTTGGATTCGCTTCGTGACCTATATCTACAACGCAGCCGCGACCGCCTCCGCGCAGGCCGATGTCGCTCTACAGGTGCAGGTGTTCCGCGACGACCAGCCGGTTATCACTTCGCCCCTGCGTAAAATCGAGACAACGGGCGTTCAAGACCTCGCGCGCATCCCTTACGCGGCGGAGATTGCCCTTGCTTCCTTGCCCGTCGGGCGGTATGTTTTGCAGGTGACCGCTATTGACCGGACGGCAAAATCGAGCGCCTCGCAGCGCGTCAACTTTATGATCGAGTAGCAGTCGCGCTCATTCCCGCTCTTAAAACCATGACCCATCATAGAAACTTCCGCGCGCGGACTGTCATCTCGGCGGCGATATCTTGCTGTCTGCTCGCGGTTTCGGCAGTTCGCGGGCAGGTACAAACCACAGGACAGCAAGATGAAGAAGTCATCCGCATCAGTTCTGAACTCGTGCAAACCGACGTGATGGTTTTTGACAGAGACGGACGGTTCATCGAAAACCTGAAGCCCGAACAGTTTCAGATGCGCGTCGACGGCAAGCCTCAGTCCGTCTCATTTTTCGAGCGCGTCGCGGCGGGAACTTTTGATGAAGAGGCACAGCTGGCGGCGGCTCGCGGCACACGCCGCACGGATACGCAGGGACAGACCATTAGGCCGCTCGACCGTGGTCGCGCGATTATCTTTTTTCTCGATGACCTCCACATCGCGCCCGCCACGCTCCCGCGCACACGCGACGCGCTTCTCCAATTCGTTGAAAACGAAATGGGACAAAATGACGAGATGGCGATTTTCACAGCCACCGGCCAACTCGGTTTCTTACAGCAGTTGACGGGCGACAAGACGATTTTGCGAACGGCGCTCAAGCGGCTCGCCCCACGCAACTACAACATCAGCGACGGGGAACGCACGCCGATGACTGAAGCGCAGGCCATCGCCATCGAGAGCAACGACCGCTCGACGCTCGAATACTTTATGGAGCAGGCGCAGAAAGAACTCTCTTCGACGACCCCTCCGCGCACGCGCACGGGAGCGCCCGCGACGACGCCTCCGCCCGCACGCGGAATTGCTTCGACCCAACTCAATCGCGCCGAATCAGTGGTCAAAGATCGCGCTAACAACATTCTCCAGCAATCTACCGCGATCACTAAAAGCACGCTCGGCTCACTCGAAAATGTCGTGCGAAGCGCAGCGCCGATTCCCGGTCGGAAGCTCCTCTTCTTCATCTCCGAGGGCTTTTTCATCAACTCCCGCGCTTCTTCCAATGTTGAAGAGATGCGCCGTATCACAGATGCCGCCGCGCGCTCCGGCACGGTCATCTACTCGGTCAACGCGCGCAGCCTCAGTTCCGGCGTGCTCGACGCGAGCCAGAAGGGAGCATTCGATACGTCCAACAAACTGGCGCGCGCCAACTCAAGCGGGACGACAGCCACGCAAGAGCCTCTTCAAACTCTCGCCGTCGAGACGGGTGGACGCGCCATGCTCGACATTGGCGACATCTCGAACCAGCTACGCTCTGCCGTCAAAGAGACAGCGACTTACTATCTGCTCGCATGGAAGCCCGAAGCGGATGATCGGCATGACAACAAGTTTCATAACATCGAAGTGAGCATCAAAGACCGCCCTGACTTGCAGGTGCGCGTGCGGCGCGGGTTCTTAGACGAAACGCCTGAGAAGGCTGCGACGAACAACAAAAAGTCTGCCAAGCAGGACAAGAAAAAACAGCCCGAAGATGAACTCTTCGCTGCGCTGAGATCGCTCTACCCGCGCCGCGCATTGCCGACCGCTCTCTCCGCCGGTTACATGGACAGCCCGGAAGCGGGCGTGATGCTGACGGCTTCCATTGAGGTGGACAGGGCTGCGCTCGGCTTCGGCGTAGCGAGTGGCGGGAAAGAACCGGCGGCGCTCGATCTGATGGGCGCGGTCGTCAACGACGTAGGAAAGTCCGTCTCCGACTTTGAACAGAACTTGGTAATAACACCGCTCGAAGGCGCACAAGACGCGCAACGTCGCGTCGTCTATAACCAGCAATTAAAACTCGCGCCGGGACTCTATCAAGTGCGTGTCGCCGCGCGCGACCGCCAGAGCGGGCGTGCCGGGAGCGCTACGCAGTGGATTGACGTGCCTGACCTCAAGAAGGCGGGATTTTCGCTGAGCAGCCTCTTCATCGGCGAAATCGGAGACGACGCGACGCAATCAGGCCAGTTGTCGCTCTGCGCCGATCATCGTTTTCCAAGAACTTCGAGGCTCGGCTTTTTCCTTTATATCTACAACGCCGCGCGTGCCGGAGCGCCGCCCGATGTCGCCCTCCAAGTGCAAATCTTCCGCGACGACCAGCCCGTTATCACGCGCCCGCTCTTCAAAATTGATGCGGGCAGCGCGATAGACCCGGCGCGCCTCTCTTACGGCGAAGACATCGCCCTCGACACATTGCCCACAGGCCGCTACGCGCTCCAAGTCACAGCCATTGACCGCATCGCCAAAGCCACCGCCTCAAGACGCGTCAATTTCATCATCGAATGAAACTTCTGAGCGCATTGAAGATTTTAACCTTCTAATTCAATCTGCCTTGCGGAGATGACTTGCTCAAAGGAGCGTAGTTCGGCGAGCGTTTCATCCGAGAGGGGCGCGTCAATTTCGATGACGGCCATCGCTTCTCCGCCGCGCTCGCGCCTGCCCAGATGAAAGCGGCTGATGTTGACGCCGTGGGTGCCGAGCGCGGTGCCGATGCGACCGACGACGCCGGGCACGTCGCTGCTGCGTGTGACCAGCATATGCCCCGCCGGAATCGCCTCGATGCGGAAGCTGTCAATCTCTGTGATACGCCCGTCGCCCTGCTGTCCGAAGAGCGCACCCGCCAACATGTGCTCGTCCGCCGTCGTCACAACGCGCGTTATGACGGCTGGCGTCAAGTCGCCCGCGCCGCCGCCGCGTTTATAAGAAGTGGTGACGACGATGCCGCGCTCCTCTGCAATCAGAAATGCGTTGACGACATTGGCGCGCGCGCTCATGTTGCGCAGCAGTCCGGCGAGAAAGGCGCGCGTCACGGGCGCGGCGTCCATCTCCGCCATCTCGCCCGCGTACTCGATGCTGACCTCTCGCACCGCTTCGTCAATCAACTGCGCCTGAAATCTTCCCAGACGCTCAGCCAACGTGAGGTATGGTTGCAACGCGTTAAGCTCCTGCGCGCCGAGCGCAGGCACGTTGACTGCGCCGCGCAGTGCGCCCGTCAAAAAGTAGTCGCACATCTGTTCGGCGACCGTGACGGCGACGCCTTCCTGGGCCTCTCTGGTCGAAGCGCCCAGATGCGGCGTGACGATTACCTCTTCAAGCGCGAGTAGTGGATGATCCGGCGGCGGCGGCTCTTCCTCAAACACGTCGAGCGCCGCGCCCGCTACGCGTCCCTCTCTGAGCGCCGCGTAAAGCGCGCGCTCGTCGACGAGGCCGCCGCGCGCGCAGTTGATGATGCGCGCGTGTGGTTGCATGCGCCCCAATTCGCGTGCGCCGATAATGCCGCGCGTCTCCGTCGTCAGAGGCGTATGCACGGTGATAAAGTCTGCGCGGGCGCAAACCTCTTCGAGCGGCGCAAGCTCGATTTCGGCATCGCGCGCCTGTTCGGGCGTGACAAACGGATCGTAAGCGACGACTTTCATATCGAAGCCGCGCGCGCGACTGGCGACGACACGCCCGATGCGACCGAGGCCGACGATGCCGAGCGTTTTACCGCGCAACTCGACGCCGACAAATTTCTTGCGCTCCCAACGCCCCGCCTTCAAACTCGCGTTGCCCTGCGGCACACGCCGCGCGAGCGCGAGCAGCAACGCGAGCGTATGTTCGGCGGTCGTCATCGTATTACCGTCGGGCGCGTTCATCACGACGATACCGCGCGCCGTCGCCGCCGGAACATCAATATTGTCCACGCCGACTCCGGCGCGACCGATTGCGCGCAGGCGCACTGCCGCGTCCATCAACTGTGCCGTTACCTTAGTTTCGCTCCGCACGACGAGGCCATCGCATGCGCGCACGGCCTCGAACAGTTCGTCGCCCTTTAGCCCGGTTCTCTTCTCAACCGCAAACCCGGCGGCGCGCAGAGGCTCAAGACCGCTTTCGCTAACATCATCGGAAACAAGAATTTTAATTTTATCCATGTATTAAGAAATTTCCCCTCGCCGGGATAGAATAGAATACAGACCGGCGATTGATTGCCGGTCTGCTAGTTAGAGACTTTGAGTCCCTACGGGGCGCGGAACGAAAGCTTGATGCAAAGCGAAAGCTTACATCGGCCCGCCCGTATCGCTGCCGTCTGCACGCCCGCCGCCCTCGGTCACAGGTTCGGGCGAAGCGCCTTCGAGCGCGCTGCCGGTATCCGTCGAAGCTCCGCCCGTCGTCGTCTTTTCGCCCTTCTCCACGTCGCTGAGAGTTTCGCTGCTCGTCGCTTCCGCGTCGTGCGAAGGATGACTCGTTTCGCCTCCCTGTTGTTCGCCGCTCGAACCGTTGACGGCGGATTTAGGGTCACGTACTTCTTCCATCATTGTTCTCCTTTATAGCAATAGATAGATTGATGTCAGCAGAGACATGAGCGTCGCGGCGTATGCGCCCGCGAGCACGTCGTCGGCCATAATACCCAGCCCCGATTCGAGCGATTCGAGACGGCGAATCGGGTACGGCTTCCAAATGTCGAAGACGCGAAAGGCGACGAAGGCGGCGGCAATCGCCCACCCGCTGGAATTGAAAGGCACAAACAGAAAAGCGATCAACTGTCCCGCCACCTCGTCAACGACGACGGCTCCGGGGTCTTTGCGTCCCAGCAATGATTCCGTTCTCGTCGCCGCCCAAGTACCCGCCAGCGTGATGACGGTAATCAGAATTAGTTCAAACGTGATGCGGAAAGCTTCGAGCGGCGGCGTGCTCCAACCGCGCGAGACGGCCTGCGCGAAAAGTTGCGCGCTCGCCGCCCGGATGAGCAAATAGATGCCAACCCCAACCGCCGAACCCCAAGTTCCCGGCGCAATCGGAATCAGTCCGACTCCGCACGTCGCCACGGCGAGCGCCACGTAATCGCCCGCGCTTCGACGGCGCGGCGCACGCGCGATAAACGCGCTCGTCAAGACGGGCGGATTCAGTTCGTCGCTCGATTCTTTGACAACTTTCATAACACAGTGCCAAGTCACAAGTGACGAGCAAAACCGGAAACAGTTTTCAGTACTCGGTGAAGAGTGATGAAAGCCAAGCTGTCTTTAACTCGTCACTTGTCACTGCTTTTAAACTATCTGCCCGACAAGGTCGTATTGCTGTGCTTCGGTGATGAGAACATTAACGAAGTCGCCGTGTGCGGGCGCAAAGTTTTCGGGCGCGTCGTTGATGAGCACGCATCCGTCAATGTCCGGCGCTTGCGTCTCCATGCGTCCCTGCCAGAGCAGGTCGGTCTCTTTCGACTCGCCTTCAAAGAGCACGCGCACCGTCTCGCCCACTCTCGCTCTGTTCTTCCTGAGAGAGATGCGTGCCTGTTCTTTCATCAGGCGCGCGCGGCGGCGGGCAGCCGTCTTCGCATCAACTTTAGCGTCGAGTTCAAACGCGGGCGTTCCCTCTTCATCCGAATAGGTGAAGACCCCGACGCGTTCAAACTCGCAGTTGCGCACGAACGCCATCAGTTCGTTGAAATCTTCTTCGGTCTCGCCGGGAAAGCCAGTGATAAAAGTTGTGCGGATGGCGATGCCGGGGACGCGTTCACGGACGCGCCTGATGAGTCGTTCGAGCGAGGCGCGCGTGCCGCCGCGCCGCATCAACTTTAGGACGTTGGCTGATGCGTGCTGCAAAGGCATGTCGAGATATTTGACGGCCTTGGGTTCCGTGGCGAGCACGTCGAGGAAAGCATCGCTGATGTGCGTCGGGTAGGTATACATGACGCGCACCCATTCTATCTGGTCGAGGTGCGAGAGTTCGCGCAAGAGGTGCGCGAGCGCGTCCGGCTTGCCGAGGTCTTCGCCGTAGCGCGATGAATCCTGCGCGACGAGAATCAACTCTTTAACGCCTTCGTCGGCCAACTGCTGCGCTTCGACCATCACAGAGCCAAAGCGACGGCTGCGAAAGTGGCCTCGCATCTGCGGGATAAAACAGAAAGCGCAGGGGCGGTCGCAGCCTTCGGCGATCTTGATATAAGCCGTGTAGCCGGGCGTGGCAAGCACGCGCGGCGTAGATTCGTCGTAGAGATAGGTCGCGCTCTGATTGCCGAGCGGAAGGATTGGCAGCGAGCGCGTGTTCGTGCGTTCGTCGCAGACCTCGATGATGTCGTTAATCTGGCTCGTCCCGATGAAGGCGTCAACCTCCGGCATCTCCGTGCGCAACGCTTCCGCGTAGCGCTCGACCAGACAACCGGCGACGACGAGACGACGGCAATTCCCTTCCGACTTCAGCCGCGCCGCTTCGAGAATTGCATCAATGGATTCCTGCTTCGCCGAATCAATAAAACCGCATGTGTTGACGACCAGCGTTTCAGCCTCGCTCGCGTCAGTCGTAATTTCATAACCCGATTGCAGCAGCTTTCCCATCATCACTTCGCTGTCAACCAGATTCTTCGGACACCCCAGACTGATAAAACCAATTTTCTTCATAATAAAAACAGCGACGAGTGACAGGTGACGAGTTTGCAGACAGTTTTTAACTTGTCACTCGTCGCTTGTCACCTATCACTTCTCTTCTTCTTCAAGACGCCGCAGAGATTGTTCGATTTCTGAAGTCTCCGCCGATGATAAATGCTGCGCGCCATAGCGCACGCTGTTATAGGCTTGTGTAATCCTCAAAGCTTCGGGCACGCCTGTGCTCAAAGCAAATTCCAATGGCGTTTGATGAGCCGGGCGGCGCAGCCCGCGCGCCTCCAAAGCTCTCAACATGCGCTCATAAAAAACAATAGCCGAAGCTTTGGCCTCACAGACGCGTCGAGATTGACGACCGAACGTGAAGCCCTTGCGCCGTATGCGCCGGAGGGCGATGAAGAGCAGCAACAACGCGGCTGCCCCAAAACCCAATGCCGGAGCGTAGACGAGATACGTTTGCTTATCAATCGCGCCGAGCGCACGCGGCCAGCCGCCCTGTCCGTCGGGCAGCATCGCTTTTAAGTAACCCGCGAATGCGCCGAACGTCTGGCGATACGAGCCGAGTTTTTCGCGTAATGAATTTGCCAGCGTGCGTTGCTCTTGCCTATCATAAGCTACCACGTATTGAATCCAAAACAGATCGAGCGCCTCCGCATATTTCTGCCAACTCGATTGCGTCGCGCCCGCTGCCGCGCTCGACGGACGCCCCTCGACGGGCGTCGGGTCAAAGCTCACCCAAGAGTCTGTGTCGGGGAAATAGACCTCAACCCACGAATGTGCATCCTGCTGCCGGACGGTGTAGGCATCCGCCGCATCGTTATAAGCGCCCGTCTGAAAACCATTGACGACGCGCGCCGCGATGCCCTGCGTGCGCAGCATGACGGCCATCGCCGTCGAGAAATATTCACAGTGACCGGCGTGCCGCTCGAATAGAAAATCGGCGAGCGGGTCTGTATTGAGGGACAAATCTTCGAGGCTATAGCGGTATGCGCCGCCGAACTGGTTGCGATTGAGATGCGCCTCGATGGCACGCGCCGTATCGTAATGATTGTGCGCTCCGGCTCGCGCGCTGATTTCGCGTGCGAGCGCAGAGATGCGTGGGTCGAGATTGCCGGGCAGTTGTAGGTAATCGGAAATTGAGGGCAGATTCGGCGTCGGGTTGACAGGGTATCTGCCGCTATCTGCGCGCAGGACGCCGCTCGCAGGCTCGACCGTGTCGGAATAGGCGCGGTAACTGATGCGCTCGCGCGCGTGCTGTTGCGAAGTGAGAGCGCCCCTAGCTTTGTCGGTTCTGACGAAAGGGAGCGCACCCTGAATCGCAACGGCGCGCGGGGCGACGAAGAGGACGGGCGTGTCAATCGGCTCGATGAAAAATGTTTGAATCGTCAGGCGATTCAAGTTTTCAGTCGTGCCGAATTGAAAAAGCTCACGGTCGTTGCCCGTCAGTGTAATAGTGTCGTTCGCAGACCTGCGCCATGCGCGCCCTGTGAAGTAGTCGAGAGCAATGCCGCGCCACTTTAAATTCCGGTTGCGCTCCGCGCCCGCGTCTTCGATGCGAACGCGCATCACCAGACGGTCGCTCCGCTGCAAACGCCCGACATCGCCGAGCGTGACTTGATCCGAGAAACCGACGTAACCGCTGGCGGCGCTGCCTCCGGCCATCGCCGTCGCGCTGTCGCCGAAGCGCGGCGTGATGACGAAGATCGGCAGCGCAAGCGCAAAAATCAGCGCCAGCAGGCAGAGGGCGGCGAGGGGCAAGCGTCGAAACTCTTTCGATTTTGATTGTCCCTGATGGCGGCGTGAGTTCCGGCGTCTGAAGCGCGGCGAGTCTTGTGCGACGAGCAGTCGTGTTTCGCTGTGAGGAGCGATGCGCCGCGCCTTTCTCAGTTCAAAACAGATGATGGTCAGCAGCGCCGAGAAGAGA
>CAXTRQ010000206.1:0-10613 GCA_964246705.1 uncultured Pyrinomonadaceae bacterium | reverse complement strand
GCGCCGTGTCGTTCCACTCGACGAGCAGTTGATGCTCTTCCTCCGCACTCAGCAGCCGCAACTCACCGATGCGGCGATGTGGGTCGGAGACGATGCTTTCAAGTAGTTGCTGCCAGTGTAGGGACATTCGATGAATGGTCGCAGGCTCGAAGAGGTCTGTATTGTACTCAAGCGATCCGCAGAGTTGTCCGGCCTCTTCCGCCATTACAAGGGTCAGGTCGAACTGCGAGACGCGGTGCTCAAGGCCGAGGGATTCAAGCCCGAGTCCGGCCCAGTTCATCCTAGTGCCCTCTTTACCGAGGGCAAATGGCGTCAAGACCTGCTCGTTGAGGAAAGGGGCCTTTTGTAGCACGAACGACGTTTGGAACAGTGGGGAACGACTAGGGTCGCGCTCCGGCTGTAAGCGTTCGACCAACAGTGCGAATGGATAATCCTGATGCTCGAATGCGTCGAGCACCTTCCGCTTAGTGCGCTTCAGTAGTGAAGCGAACGGAGGATTGCCGGATAGATCGGCGCGCATCGCCAACATGTTGACGAAGTAGCCGACGATCCCGGCCCATTCCGCGCGGCTTCTGCCCGTCGTCGGCGAACCGACGGTTAAATCTGTCTGACCCGTGTACCGATAGAGCAGGACTTGAAATGCCGCCAACAAAGAGACGTAAAGTGTCGCGCCGCAACTTTCGCCCAACTCCTTTAGACGCTGTGTCAGTTCCATCGAAAGTATGATGGCCTCCATTCCCCCTCTGTAAGTTTGTATCGCAGGGCGCACCCAATCGGTGGGCAGGTTAAGTACCGGCAATTCTCCGGCCAGCCGCTCCTGCCAGAACGACCAGAGATGTTCGCCTTCAGGGCTTGCCAACATTGATGTGTGGTAGGAGATATAGTCGGTGTAACGACGAGCAAGCGCCGGGAGCGCGGCTTCAGTTCCGAACGCTTCAGCCGTGTATAGTTCGCCGAGTTCCTGCGCGAGTATAGCGAGTGACCATAAGTCAACGATGATATGATGAACCACCAATAGTAGAATGTACTCGGATTGCCCTCGCTCGAAGACGTTGACTCGCAGCAAAGGGCCTTGCTCCAAATCGAAGTAACGATGTGATTCTTCATTCAGGCGCGCGTGCACTTTCTCTTCGCTCCATCGCTCAGCATTTTCATGCTTGAAAGAGCACTCCACATCCTCGTGCACCCACTGCACTGGCCCGCCGTGAAGCTTGGAAAAGGTTGTGCGCAAAGAGGCGTGACGATTCACGAGATGTTGAAACGCGCGCCGGAGCGCACCGACATCGAGCGCCGAGCGAATCCTCACGGCCCGCGCAATGCTATAAGCGGTAGACTCCGTGGCTAATTGCTGTAAAAACCAGAGCGACTGCTGCCCCTGTGATAGCGGGTAGGCATGATCTTCCCTCGTATCGTCGTGCGCCAGCTCTAGCGTTTGAAGCGGGGCGGGCGTTTGGGCCAGCAGTTGTAAAGCCAGTTCCGAGATGCTGATACCTTGAAGAAGATTATTGAGCGGCAGGCTCACCCTCAGGTTGGATTCGATGCTATGCAGCAGTTCAATCGCCACGAGCGAGTCCAGACCGTAGCGTGAGAGCGGCTGATGAATATTTATTCCGGAAGGCTCGACGCCCGCCTTCGCCGCAAACTGCGTTTGCAGCCAGCCTTCTATCGCTTCGGCGGTGCGCGGCGTCTCGCTCGAAGGCGCGGAGACATCAACGCTTGGTGATACATGCGGTGCTTGCCAATGTTCGACGACTTCGAGGCTCTCGTTCAAAAATTTCTCGCGGCAAGCGTGTCGCTGAATTTTACCACTGGTGGTTTTCGGGATGCTCCCGTTCTTGATAAGCGCCACGGCGTACACTTGAACTT
The DNA here is from genome assembly GCA_964246705.1 of uncultured Pyrinomonadaceae bacterium. Lineage (GTDB taxonomy): Bacteria > Acidobacteriota > Blastocatellia > Pyrinomonadales > Pyrinomonadaceae > DASZCR01. The sequence goes on along the minus strand of CAXTRQ010000206.1, from coordinate 8,747 downwards.
CGTGAATTTCCGCTACGCTCTCAAGAATTTTATTGATGATGGCGGGCAGGTTCTGCTGGCCGGGCAACTGCACCTCATGAACGATCACGAGTCGCTCTTCGTTCGTGACTTCAATGGAAAACGCCGCGCCGCACCCGGGACGCAATGACTGATGGCACTTCTCCGCCGTCAGTTCGATATCAAGCGGATAATGGTTGAGGCCGCGAATGATGATTAAGTCTTTAATTCGGCCTGTGATGAACAGTTCGCCGTCGAATATGAAACCGAGATCACCCGTGCGTAGAAACGGGCCTTCCCCCGTACCGGAGAGATGCGCGTTGAAGGCGTGCTCAGTTTCGACGGGATGATTCCAGTAGCCCTGCGTCACGCCCGGCCCCATGACCCACACTTCCCCGACCTCGTCGGGCGCGCACTCGATGAGTGTAGAGGGATTGACGATTGCTACCTTCTGTTCGACGGCTTTCGTCGCGCCACAGCCGACGACGGCATGCACTGCCTTGCCGTCGTTCAAAGAGGCGGCGACGACGCGATTGTGCTCAAGAGCCTCTGCCTGCACTTTCTTGACGACGGGCAGGATGCCTCGACGACCGACAGAGACCAGCAACGTTGCCTCGGCCAGACCGTAGCATGGCGAGAACGCTTCGCGGCGAAAGCCGGACACCGCAAAGGCGCTTGAGAATCTTTCCAAAGTATCCGCGCGCACCGGCTCAGACCCGTTGTAGGCCACGCTCCAACTATTCAGGTCAAGTGCGGCTCGCTCTTCGGGAGCTATCTTGTTGAGGCACAGTTCGTACGCGAAATTCGGGCCGCCGCTGGTCGTGGCCTTGTATCTCGAAATTATCTGCAACCAACGCAAGGGTCTTTGCAGGAAAGCAACCGGGGACATGAGGACGCACAGCGTTCCCGTATAGAGCGGCTGAAGCACATTTCCGATCAGCCCCATGTCGTGATAGAGAGGCAGCCAGCCCGCCGTAATGGAGTTCTCGTCCTGCGCGAAGGCACGCCGGATCATACGCTCGTTGTGGATGATGTTTCGATGGGTAACCATCACGCCCTTGGCAGCGGCAGTAGAACCGGAAGTGTATTGAAGAAAGGCCAGCGTATTGCCATCCACTGACGGAAAGCGCCATGCTTCTCCCAAGCAACTATCAATCTCGTCGGTGCTCATCCAGTGCAGCCTCTGAAGGTTGACGGCTTCCGAGAGATTCCGGTTGATTCTGGAAAAGATGTGTTTCGTCGTCAGGGCGAAAGCGGCCCTCGCATCCGCCGCGACATTTTGCAACCGCGACAGGTTCCGGTTCTGCCGGGGCGGGAAAGCTGGAACGGCGATTACCCCCGCGTAAAGGCAACCGAAGAACGCAACGATGTAGTCCAGACCGGGCGGATAGAGAAGCAGCGCACGCGACCCGGCGGCTCCCAGACTTTGCAGAGTAGCGGCGATGGCACGCGCCCTCCCATCGAGTTCGCCATAGCTCAGGCTGGCCTCCTCGGATTCTCCGTCCGACAGAAAGATATAGGCTCTCTGCTCGGATTGATGCAAAGCCCTCTCGCGAAGGAGTTGCACCAGAGTGGAAGGTTCGGAGGTCGCGCGCGTGTGCTGATCGGAATAGATGATTGTCGGACTTGACATTTGATTACCCGGAAAGACTGTTGCGTTGAGTTGTTAAATACTTGTTGCCGTCAAAGTGGGGTTTACTGCGGCGTTGCAACGAAGGCGCTGTGTGGCCGCTTCCGAAATCCGCTTCGCTTGATGCCCGAAGCGACCAATAGCAACGCTCGTGTGACGACAGTGGCGAACGCCTCAACGCGTAACTTCGTCCATCTTCTTCCTCAGGCTCAGAGGTCTCATGTCCGTCCACACCTCCTTGATGTATGAGAGACATTCGGTCTTTGTGCCCTTCTTCCCGGCATCGTTCCAGCCGAGAGGGTTGTCCCGCTCGACGGGCCAGATAGAATACTGCTCTTCGTGATTCAGCACGACTTTGTAAGTGGTGTTATCTTCTCTCTCTTCTCGGTTCATCGTCTTCATTTGCTCCTTTGTGAATGTATTGCATGTACTGCCCCTTATGAGGCTACTGGAACCTCTGTGGGGGCATGTTGTAAATCGCTCGCCAGTTCTTCAGGCTCTATCTGGCCGTAGTTCAACTTAATCAACCTGTCAGCCAGATGGTAGTACCGATCATCATGGCTGATGACCAACACTGTCTTGCCTCTCGCCTTCAATTCGGGTAGGAGGTGCAAGTAGAAAATATTTTTGAAGCGCGGGTCTTGGTCGGCAGCCCATTCGTCAAAGATATAGATAGGCCGGTCTTCCACGTAAGCGGTCAGCAGGGCAAGGCGCTTGCGTTCTCCCTGAGACAGTTCAATTGTTGAAAGCGTCCCGTTAGCGACTTTCACTTTATGGTCGAGTTGCAGCTTTACAAGATACTCCCGCACTCTGCCGTCCGTCTCCGGCACGTCAATTCCAAGCAGACTCTCGAACAAATAAAAGTCCGAGAAGACGGCGGAGAAGTGCTGCCGATAATATTCTCTGTTGCTTTCGTTGATAGGCTCGCCGTCGAGGAGAATCGTGCCCGATTCGGGGATGTAAAGACCGGCGAGCAGTTTGGTGAGCGTTGTTTTTCCGCTGCCGTTGCCACCAACGATGAAGATAAGTTCACCCACATAAACGCTCATGGTGATCGGGCCGAGGATGAAATTGCTGTCCTCTTTCTGGCGGTGATAATCATGAGTCACAGCCAATAGTTGCAGGCTCTGCCAGTGACGTTTTGGTTCAGTCAGCGTAGCGGACGAAGCATCGTCCTTAAGTTCCGCGAGGCTTAATCCGAGCGCCTCAACAGTTTGCATTGCGACGCCCGCGCGCCCCATCGCAGGCAGCGTGCCAATAATGAATTCTAGCGGCGTCATCAAATAGAGGATGGTCAGCGTGTACCCAACTAAAACCGGAGTGGAAATATTCCCGAAAGCAGGTAAGACGAGCAACAGCAGGCCGGTCATGGCGAAAACGAGTAGCTGCCCCCAACCCATTGCGAGGGTGTAAATAGAATTGCCTTCGACCGTGTGGCGCTTGAGAGATATGGCAGTTGCTTCAAGCAAATTTGACAGAAAGGCTTCGCGGCGTTTCCTGTGCAACTTCAGTTCTTTGGTTCCTTCCGTCAGTGCGCGAAAGTGTTTGTACAACAAATTCGACTGCGCGCGCCCGAGCTTTATGGAATTGACCGCGCGCCGTAACAGAAGATTGTAGGTCAGCACGCCGAACACGAGAAAGACGCATAGAATGAGAAGGAGTTTCCAAGACAACCAACAGAGATAAATCAAGCAACTCACGATGATAGCAAAATGCATGCACAGTAGAGGAATATTAAAAAGAGCAAGTGCGATAGTATTCACATCGTCGGTTAGCGTAGCCAGAACACGGTGCGCTCCGAGGCTCTCCAGGTGGCGCAACGGCGAGGCGATAAGCTGCCTACTCAACTCCATTCGCAGGTCGTATATCGCGCCCTGCGATAAGCGTATCAATAACAGCCCTGAGAGGACGCGGCTTGTTAGCATTAGGAGGCAAAGGCCGACAAAGCTCCACGCCACTATTTGAAGCGCCGAAGTGAGTTTGCTCAACGACACGTTGATGACGACCAGAAGCCCCGTGTTGCTGATGCCCGCAATCAGTCCGGTGATGATCGCCAGAGCGAAAAGCTGGCGCGACGAACGTAATAGAAATCCTACCAGCTTCATGAATTTTCCCTCATCTCAGTCTCATCCAACGCGGTGTTTAAATGTCCGGCCAGAATCCGAGCGTGCGGTGCATGAACCGACGTATAGTAGTTGCTCGGAATGTTCTCTACCGTACGGCGTCTCTCACCCCATCCGTACCCGTGACGGAATCATATACTCAGGTCAAGAAGGCCGTTGCGCATGCTTCGTTGGATGAATGCAAGGCTCTTTAGGTAGGCGATGTAGTTGTCTGTTATTGATTCGATCGTTTTAGCGCTAAAGTACGATTTATCATATTCCACCCTCAGCCATACCTGACCGTTATTAGGGTTCAATGAGATCGCATAGTTCAGAGGGTAGTGAAACTTGTCATGGCTGCCTGAAGAGGGCAGTTTCACTTCAGAGTTTTCAAAGGCATGTTTTGCATTATGAAAATTCAAGAAATTCAACGTCGCAAAGAACAACTCCAATTTTCCTTGATCCTCTAAGATTTGAGTTAGCGGGTATCTAGCATAGGACTCAATATCAATAAGGAGTTGCTGCACATTTGTGAGTTGAGTGAACTTGTTCTCCGAATTTATCGAGGCGCAAACGGGCACAATATTCCAGAACAGCCCTAAAGATTTCAATGGCTCTGAGAGCCGTTCCGACCTACCGTTCGAGACGACGCCAATGGTCGCCATGTTCTGCCCCTGTAATTGTGCGATAAGGTCGTAATAGGCACTTAAATATACTGTTTTCAGCGACACTTTCTGGCTCCGTGCCAAGCTTTGTAGCGCGCTAGTAAGTTCGGGGTCTAAGGCATAGTTGAGGTTATCTGTAGAAGGCTCGTCGCCCGCCACAGTTTTCTCCAACGGCCTGTGGTTCTCGTTCTTTAAGTGGTTCTGCCAAAAGCTCTTCGCCTCACCCAAAACGAGGATTTCCTGCTCCATGGCGATAAATTCTTTATATGAATTTATCGCCATTGTTAAGATCACTTCACCGTTCGTCTTCGTGCTCTGGTACAGTTGGAACAGTTCCTTTAAGAACTCAATGTTGCCCCAACCATCGTCAATGGCATGGTTGATTGACATCAAGAACTCAATGCTGCTTGCTGACCTCTTAAATATTTTGAACCTGAAAAGAGGCTCATCTATATTGCTGATGTCGAATAAGTTGACTCTATCTTTCCTGATAGCGGCTTCAAGATAATCTTCCTGTTCCGCCTCGGTTAAAGCACCGACATCCTCTTCTACTACCGAGAAAGCGACCGTTTTCTTCACAGCTTGGACTCGTACTGCGCCATCTATGTTCAAGAACACCGTGCGTAGTACAGCATGTTTCTGCACAAGCATCTTTAAGGATATCTTAAGGGCTTCTATGGAGAGGGTGTTGTCTTGAATATGAAACCACTGCTGCACATGATAGACGCCCATTTCCTGAGTGTCGTGCACGTAATGGAAAAGCATCAACTCCTGCATTCTGGAAACGGGATAGACATCCTCAATGTCATCCGGCAACGAAGCGCGCACATGCTGCGGCAACTCGATTAATCCAACAGGAATGCTCCTTTCTCTTCCTTCATCTTTATTGTCGGATATGCGACTGGCAAGCTTGCATATTGTTGGGGCTTGAAAGATATCCTTCACCGTCATAGAGAGGTTATATGCGCTGGCCTTGTAGACGATTTGGACGACGCGGATCGAGTCACCGCCAAGAGTGAAATAATTGTCATGAATACCGATAGGATTAGTGTCCAGAACTTCTTGCCATATCTCTGTGAGCAAGTTTTCTATTTCGTTACGTGGGGCTACGTACTGTTCGCCATCTAAGGATGCCGAACCGAGAGAGGGGAGCGCCAGCCGATCCACTTTTCCGTTTGAGGTTAGCGGGAGAGCGTCTAGCATCATGAAATCCGAAGGAATCATGTACTCAGGCAACTTCTCTTGCAGATAACTGCGCAACTCGTTGGTTGAAGGGGCAGACTGTTTGCTGGCAACCACATAAGCGGTCAATCGCTTCTCGCCGGGAGCATCCTCGTGCGTTATCACTACACTCTGCTGCACCCCTGGATATTGATCCAGCGCTGCCTCTATCTCACCCAACTCGATGCGGAAGCCACGAATCTTCACTTGATGGTCAATACGACCTAGATACTCAATGTCTCCATTATCCAGAAAGCGCGCCAAGTCTCCTGACCTGTACAAGCGTTCTGACGATTTGTTGTTAAAAGGATTGGGGATAAAGCGCTCAGCGGTCAACGCAGGACGGTTAAGATAGCCTCTGGACAAACCTACTCCGCCGACGCATATCTCGCCCAGCACTCCAATCGGTACGGGTTGCAAGTACCGGTCGAGGATGTAAATCTCCAAATCCTCGATTGGGATCCCGATAACGCTTCCTGAAGTGATATTCAGATCGGCCTGTGTCACAGGCCGATAGGTGATATGGACAGTTGTTTCCGTAATGCCATACATGTTGACCAGTTGGGGGTTTTTGTCTCCGTGATGGTTAAACCAAGGTTTCAGACTTTGTAATTCGAGGGCTTCACCACCGAAAATAATCAAACGTAGTGCTAATTCCGGCGATACGCCTATGTGCTCTTCTACCTGAGTGAGTTGACGGAAGGCTGAGGGAGTCTGATTGAGAACTGTGACTTGCGCGCTGACCAGTAATTTGTAGAAAGTTTCCGGCGAACGGCTCACCCAATAAGGAACAACCACGAGGCGACCACCGTGGAGGAGCGCCCCCCAAAGCTCCCACACAGAGAAGTCGAAAGCATAAGAGTGGAACAGTGTCCACACATCGTTCTCGTTGAAGTGATACCACGACCGGGTAGCCTGAAAGAGTCGAACGACATTATAGTGACTTATTGTCACGCCCTTCGATTGACCCGTTGAACCAGACGTATAGATCACGTAAGCGGGGTTATCAGGGGTCACACCGCTGTCAAAATCCTCAGCATCTTCCCGGCTGATAAGATCCCATTCTGAGTCAACACATATTATCCGCGCTCCGTATTGCGGGAGGCGATCCAGCAGGTGATGTTGTGTGAGGAGAAGTTGTACACCCGCATCCTTCATCACATATTTTATCCTCTCCACCGGTTGGCTCGGCTCTATCGGCAAATACGCTCCTCCTGCCTTTACCACCCCTAACAACCCCACAACCATCTCCACTGACCTCTCCAACATCACTCCGACTACCACCTCGGCTCCAACTCCTTCTCCTTGCAAGTACCTCCCTAACCGATTGCTCCGCTCCCATAGTTCTTCGTAACTAACGACCTCCCCTTCGTACTCCACCGCTATCCGGCTCCCGTGCTCTCTCGCCGCTTCTCCTAACAACTCTCCCAACGTCGCTCCGCGTCCGTACTCCCGCTTCGTCTCTCCCCATCCTCTTACCACCTGCTCCCACTCGCCCCCGCTCAAGATTTCATACGCGCTCAACGCCCGCTCCGGCTCCGCCACCACTCCTTTCATCAGTCGCTCATAGTGCTCCAACAGCCGCTTCATGCTCGCGCTGTCATAGAGGTCGCGGTTGTACTCCACGCTCAACACTAACTGCCCTCCTCGCTCCTTACACACCATCGTCAGGTCGAACTTCGCCGTCCCGCTCTCGACCTCTAACACTTCCAGCGTGACCCCCGGCAATTCCAGCGCCGGTATTGTGGCGTTCTGCAACACGAACATCGCCTGAAACAACGGTTGACGACTCATATCGCGTTCGGGCTGCAACTCCTGCACCAGCTTCTCGAACGGCACATCCTGATGAGCGTATGCTCCCAGTGCCGTTTCCCGCACTCTCGCCAGCAGTTCCACGAACCCCGGCTCACCCGATAAATCCGTGCGCAGTACCAGCGTGTTGGTAAAGAACCCGACGAGGAGTTCTAATTCGGGGCGGCTGCGTCCGGCAATAGGCGTCCCAACCAGAATGTCTTCTTGTCCCGTATAGCGATAAAGTAATGTCTGGAAACCGGCTAAGAGCGTCATGAACAATGTCGCACCGTGACGCTGGCTCAGTGCTTTGAGTTGCCCCGAGAGATTCGCTGGAAAAGCGCGCGCGACAGTAGCACCGTAGTAAGTCTGAACAGCGGGACGCGGCGCGTTGGCAAGCAGTTGGAGTGTCGGCAGCGTGCCGCCCAACTGCCCTCTCCAATATGAGAGTTGCTGTTCGAGTACATCGCGGCTGAGCCACTGGCGTTGCCAGATGGTGAAATCGGCGTACTGTAAGGGCAGCGTGGGCAAGGCTAGGGACTCGCCGCGATGGTAAGAGGTGTACAAAGCGGTGACTTCTTTGATGAGAATACCGAGCGACCAGCCGTCCGAGACGATGTGGTGGAGGGTCAGGAGCAGGATGTGCTCGTTGGCAGCGAGGCGCAGCAGTCGAAGCCGGAGCAGAGGGTCTGTCGAGAGGTCGAAGGGAAGCTGCGCCTCTTCTTGCGCCGCTCGTCGAACTTCGGCAGAACGTTCAAACCCGGGCACAGAGCTGAAGTCACAGAGCGACAGTGGCAAGGCTTGCGCTGGATGGACGACCTGCGCTGGATGAGCATTAATACTGACGAAGTTGGTGCGCAGCACCTCGTGACGGCGCACTATCTCGCCGAGGCTCTGCTGCAAAGCCGGAATGTCAAGCGCGCCTGTGAGCCGCAACGCGAAAGGAATATTGTATGCCACATTGTGCGGCTCCAACTGGTGGAGGAACCAGAGTCTTTGCTGCGCGAACGAGAGCGGAGCGGGCTGTTCATCCGTGCGCCTGCGCAGGGGCGGAGCCGGAGAGAGGTGCGTGTCTGAGCCGACGGCGGCGTCGAGACGGGGAGCGAGCAACTCGATGGTCGGAGACTCGAAGAGCAGACGCAAAGGGATGTCGAGATTGAAGAGTTGGTTAAGGCGAGAGACGACCTGCGTGGCGAGCAGAGAGTGTCCGCCAAGGTCGAAGAAGTTGTCATGGATGCCGATGCGTTCGAGGCCGAGGATGTTGCGCCAGATATCTGCGATGAGGAGTTCGACGGGAGAGCGAGGAGCGAGATACTGGCCTGCCAACTGAGGGCGCGAGTC
>CAXTRQ010000205.1:0-10617 GCA_964246705.1 uncultured Pyrinomonadaceae bacterium | reverse complement strand
GAACGAGACTGCCTTCTTTCCGGCGATTGATCCGACCCGCGGCCATCCTGTCCGTTACAACGAAGAGATGGCGACCCCTTATCCCGCGCCCGGCACATGGTCTGCCGCGCCCTTTCCGTCCTCGATTGGTCTCTACCAACCGGGGCAGGGCTATCCGCGTTTCGATCAGAAGAAGGCTGATGAGTATTTCGTCAAGGTGACGGATAAGGTGGCGAGCCTCGTCAGCGAGGTCATCCATAAATGGGACATGGCTGGCCTATGATTTGAAAAGCACCTCCGGCGCTCTAAAAGTTGCGCCCCTCGCGGGGCGGATGAGAGACGCGCGCAAAATTGCTGCGAATTGATGAAAGGGTTAAGATATTCATTCTTTCTATGACCCGGAGGGTTAGTGGGACGCGCGCGTTAACCGTTTTCGTCTTCAGTCTTATCACTTGCAGTCATGTCGGTTTAATGTATAATTTCTCGCCGTCGCCTTCCTGATTGAGAGAGTTGTTATCGCAACCCGAGCGGCTAAACTTTAAGTTTGAATGTGCGTGCCTACGGGGACGGCTTTGCAGTCAGCTAGTCCAAGTAACCTACCGTTTTGAAATCTTGAAACAGGATTCAGCACTGCGGTGACTAAGAGATTGACCGACACAGTGCGCTGTAAGGTTCACTGTCTTTCCCAACAATGTTAATTAACGCGCACGAAGCCGAAACGTCGCTTCCGTGGCAGCGTCATCCTGTCCTAGCCGGAAGCCCTGCGGGGTTCGTGGCCGGAAACGCAAGCCCCCCCATTTACGCGTAGAAGGCTTGCCAGTATTTGAACTCATCGAGGAGAAATCATGGAACGAATCGTTCTCAGGCACTTGAGCGGCTCAAAAGCTAATCAGGTTGAAGAGTTCCCGCTCAGCCATGTCAAAGAAGTTGTGTTCGGACGCGACCCCTCGGCGACCGTGAAGTACGACCCAGACCGCGATGATCTGGTCGGTCGCCAACATGCCCGCATCACCCAAGACCCCAACGATCCCACGCAGTTCAACATTACAGACCTCAACAGCCGTAACGGCACGTTCGTCAACCGGCAGAGAATCGTCGGCACGTCGAAGGTTAACGTCGGCGACACAGTTCAGTTCGGCCCGGGCGGCCCGGAGTTTACCTTTGACCTCGACCCACGCCCGCAGGGCGCGACCAAGGCCACGCGCGTCGCTCCCGCCCCCGGTTCGCTTGCGCCGACCATGCAGGGCGCACCCGCGACCCGCGTCCTTAATACGGGCGCACCGCCTGCCCCGCAGACGCAGCCATCTTCGATGGGCGGCCCGCCCCCATCAACTGTCGGGAAGGCGACCGTCGAGCGCATGATCTCGCACACCGTCACCGAAACTAAAAAGTCCCAGACGCGCAAGTTTATGATGATCGGCGGCGCGGCCTTCGTCGCCGTCGTGATGCTGTTCGGCATGGTCGGCGCGGGTCTGTGGTACATGAAGAACAGGACGCAGGCCGAGATTGGTCAGGTCAAGCAGGGCATTGACGCCGATAAGGCGGCGGCTTCGATGAAGCCCAACGACATCGTGAAGAATTACGGCGGCGCGGTCGTCAAGATTGATGTCGTCTGGAAACTGGTTTCGCAGCAGGGCAACGGTCTCGTCTATCACCAGTACCTACCCTATCAGGGGCAGGCGCGCGCCTGCTACGTCCGCCTCTCCGACGGCAAGCTTGAGCCTTACCTGACCTACAACAATAATCAGTACAGCGTCGCCATCGGCGGGGCGCATTCCGGTTCGGGCTTTGCCGTCTCTTCCGACGGCTTCATCCTGACGAACCGCCACGTCGCCGCCGCTTGGGAGACGGCCTACAATTTCCCTGAGAGCGCGAACATGGGCATCGTGCTTGGTCGCGGCCCCGATGGTAAACTCGCGCCGGTCGAGATTGTCCAGCAGGCTCCGCGCGACTGGGTTCCGGCGCGCAGCAAGCAGGACGGTATCGCCTACGATGGACGCAACGACCGTCTCGATGTCAGCTTCCCGAAATCCGACCGCCGCTTGAGCGGTAAGGTTTCAGCCGTCTCGCCGCGCCACGACGTGGCGATGATTAAGATTGACAGCCCCGGCACAGTGCCGAAGGTCGAACTCTACGACAATTACGAAGCCATCCAGCCGGGCGACGCGACCATCGTCCTCGGCTATCCCGGGGTTTCGCCGCCGGTCTTCGGCATCGTTAAATCGCAGGACGTGTTCAACCGCGAGTCGGAAGTCCGCGAGATTCCCGATCCGACCGTCAGCGTCGGCAACATCGGTCGCGTGCTGCGCGGGCAGGAGGCGGCTGCCGGTAAAGAACAGACGGTCAGCATGATTGGCGACGCCTATCAACTCACCATCAACTCGACCGGCGCGGGCAATAGCGGCGGCCCCGTCTTTGACGATCACGGCAAAGTCGTCGGCATCTTCTTCGCCGGACTGCGGATGGATGCGGCCATCACCTTCGCCGTTCCCATCCGCTACGGCCTCGAATTGATGGGCACAAAGTAAGAGCCACCTCAAGTTTTGAATTGTTCTCGGCACGGTAGCGCGGCGCGAAGATTGCCCACGCGCGCGCGTTGCCGTTCGAGAGCAGAGGATGCCCGCAGTGTCCAGTAGATCATATCTGCTTAATCAAATGGTCGGCGAATACCGCGTCATAGATTTTCTCGGCGCGGGCGGGATGGGCGAAGTCTATCGCGCAGAGCACTCGAAGATCGGACGCCTCGCTGCCGTCAAAGTCCTGACGCAGGCGACCGACACCAGCGGCTTCGTCGAGCGTTTCTTCAACGAGGCGCGCATTCAAGCCAGCCTTCAGCATCAGAACATCGCCACGCTCTACGACTTTCTCGAAGTCGGCGGGCAGCCCTGTATCATCATGGAATACATTGATGGTCAGACGCTCGCCGACCGCATCCAAGCCTACGGCGCGCTGCCGCTCTCCGAGACGGTCTTTATCTTTCAGGCGGTCGTCGAAGCCATTGATTACATCCACCGCCACGGCATCATTCACCGCGACATCAAGTCGAACAACATCAAGATTAGTTCTTCGGGGCAGGTCAAACTGCTCGACTTCGGCATTGCGAAGGGGCAGATGAGTCCGGGGCTGACGGCGACGGGCAGCGTCATCGGCACGCTTCAATATCTCTCGCCTGAAAACATCAGAGGCGGCACGGGCGACGCGCGCGGCGACATCTGGGCGCTCGGCGTGCTGCTCTACGAGATAGTGACGGGGCGTGTGCCGTTTGAAGCCCAGACGCTCGGCGACTTGTGCGACAAGATTGACAAGGTCGCATACACGCCGCCCGCGCAGTGGAATTCGGGCGTGCCGCGCGAGGTGACGAAAATCATCACGCGCTGCCTGAAGAAGAATCCGTCTGAGCGTTACCAGACGACGCAGGACTTGCTGCGCGACGTGCGTAAACTCTCGTCGCTCGTTTCGACGCCGGGCTTGAGCGACGATGTCAACGAGGCTTCACATTTTAATGATGCCGAACAGTCGTCAGGCACAAAGAAACTGCTCCTCATCGGCGGCGGGGTCGCGGCCTTTGTCATCCTGCTCGGCATCGCCGTCGGCGCATTTATGTTGATAAATTCTTCGTCCGAGCCGGAGGCCAACAGCAACGCGCTGGCGAAGAAGTTGAACGGCAATACTTCAGCCAAGCCATCGCCGGGCACGGAGAAGAACATCGAAATCTCTCTCACCGATGGACGCGCAGACGTTTATCGCGACGGCCAACTGCTCGGCACGACGCCTTACAAGTTGAACGTGCGAATCGGCGAGAGCATCAAGCTGACGCTCAAGCGTGAGGGCTACAAGGACGAACCCGTGGAATTCACCGTCGGCGAGAGCAAGCGCGATTACGCCTTCAAGATGACGAAGCAGTGAGCGAGCGCGCTGCCGAGGGACAGTCAAGAGCACAGAATCGAGACAACGGAAAAAGGATGAAAATGCTTAATCAAAACGGGTCGGGTGCGGCGGCGGCAGAACAACTCAACTATGAGATCGTCGCTAGCATCCAGACGGACAAGGGTTGTGTCCGCGAAGCGAATGAAGACTCCGGCAGGTATGTCAAACCGAACGACACGGTGCTGCTGGCGAATAAAGGAACGCTTTTGATCGTCGCCGACGGGATGGGCGGCCACGCTTCCGGCGAAGTGGCGAGCGGGATGGCCGTCGAACTGGCGAGCCGCCTCTACTATCAAGAGCAGGGTGATTCACAGGCCGCTCTGAAGAGCGCCGTCGAAGAGGCCAACCGTCTGATTTACGCCGCATCGCTGAAAGACGAAAACCTGAACGGCATGGGTACGACCTGCACGGCGCTGGTCATCCAGCAGGGCGTCGCTTTTTCGGCGCACGTCGGCGACAGTCGCATCTACATGCTGCGCGGCGGGCAAATTTATCTGATGACCGAAGACCATTCGGCGGTCATGGAGATGGTCAAACACGGCATCATCACGATGGAAGAGGCGCGTCATCACGCTGATAAAAATGTTATCCTGCGCGCGCTCGGAACCTCTCCCGAAGTCGAAGCCGCCACGTGGGAGAAACCTCTCCCGGTTCAAATCGGAGACCAGTTTCTTTTATGCTCCGACGGTCTCTACGATCTCGTCGAAGATAACGAAATTGGTCAGGCGTTAATTAAAGCGGCAGACCCGTACGAAGCCTGCGAGCAACTCATCGCTCTCGCCAAAGAGCGCGGCGGGCACGACAATATCACGGTCGGGATCGTCAGCATTCAACCGGCAGGCGACGACAATGCGGAGATACAGAATTTGCGCATCACGCGCGAGCTGGAGGCAGTAGGATGATCGGCAATATCATTGGCAGCAATTTTAAGATTGAAGCGAAACTCGGCGAGGGCGGCATGGGCGCAGTCTACAGGGGGCTGGACATGATGCTCGAACGCGAGGTCGCGATCAAAGCTCTGAGGCCGGAACTGGCGAGCCAGACGCAGGTCGTCGAACGCTTCCGCTCGGAGGCCGTCACGCTGGCGAAACTCAACCATCCGAACATTGCGACGCTCTACAACTTTTTCCGGCAGGGCGACGAGTTCTACATGGTGCTGGAGTTTGTGCGCGGCGAAACTCTGGACAACATCATCTCGCAGCGCGGCGCGATGCCGGTCGAACAGGCCGTGCCGCTCTTCTGTAAAGTGCTCGACGGCATTGACCACGCGCACGAGATGGGCATCGTCCACCGCGACATCAAGCCCGCGAATATGATGCTCACGGATAAGGGCGCGCTCAAGGTGCTCGACTTCGGCATCGCGCGCATCCTCGGCACGGCGCGCATGACCAAGGCCGGACACCTCATCGGCACTATCGAATACATGGCTCCCGAACAAGTCAAAGGCTTGGAGACGGACGCGCGCTCCGACATCTATAGCTTAGGCATGCTGCTCTACGAGATGCTCACGGGGCGCGTCGCCTTCGACATTCAGAACGAGTTCGAGTTGATGAAGGCGCAGATTGAACAGATGCCGCCGCCGCCGCGCCAGTTGAACCCGAACATCCCGGTCGAGGTCGAGCAGGCCATCATGCGTGCCATCGCCAAAGACCCGAACGAGAGATACCAGACGGCGGGCGATTTCCGCGCCGAACTGCTCACCGCAGGCTTCGTGACCGGCGCGCTCAATTCCACCACCGCCGACCGCCATAACCCTTACGCCACGACGCGCCTGAGCAACCCGGCTCTGAACACGACTCCTGCCGTTTCAAGACCGCAGACGCCCACGCCCGGCGTGAGCGACGATGCGTTGAAAGAGACGCTCGTCGGCGCGAGCCATGTCAACACAAACCCCTCCGCCGCGCCGCCCTCACAAGCTAATCAGGCGAAGGAGACGCGCATCGGCGTCGCCGGGGCGGGTCTGGCCGGAGCAGCCGCAACAGTGGGAGCGGGAGCCGCAACAGCCGGAGCGGGCGCGAAAGAGACGCGCATCGGGACGGGCCTGCCGCCACCCCCCGCCTACAACCCTGCGGGCGCACATGCGGCTCTCGCCGCCACCGCGCCGCAAGGCTCGTTTCTTAGCAATCTGACTCCCGTCCATTACATCGGCGCGGGCATCGGCGTGCTCTTCATCCTCGGCGTCGTCCTCGCCGTGCCTTTGATCCTGTTGACCGGCTCGAAGAAAGAAGCGCCGCAGAAGCCTGTCGTCACGAAGCCTGCGACCGAGGCTCCTTCCGCGCCGCCGACAACCGAACAACCCGCCGCCCCGCAGCAGGCCGGAACGCAGCCGAGTGCCGTCGGCGGAACTGATACGCCGACGCCGGGCGGACAGTCATCGGTGAAGGCGGGCGCGCCTCTGCCTGTGAGCGGAGCGCCTGTGGTCACGCCGCCGGCGGCTCCGGGTTCGAGCAGGCAAGCGGCGAAGCCCGCCCCCCAGAGACCGAAAGTTGATGCGGCTGCCGACGCAGCCAGACGCAAACGCGAAGCCGCGCTCAAGGCGCTCGACCAGTAACCGGGAGAGTCTCCACAGCTATTCGCTCAATTATTGAGACCGTATCAATGGCAGGAAGGATTTACTGGAAAAGCGATGAAGTCGAAAGTGCAAGTCGGACGAAGATTCAAGCGGCGCGCCATCACAATCTCGATTCTTCTCGTGGTTGGATTGATAGTTCTACCATGTGCGCTCTCGGCGCAGGTTAAAAAGCCGATCAGCAAAGATGGGCTCATCAAGGCCATCCAGTTGAACGGTCTCTCGACGAGAGAGCTTGTGCAACAGGTTCAACTACGCGGCGTCGAGTTTCCGATGACCCCGCAGGTCGAGGCTGAATTGACTGGCGCGGGCGCACGCCCCGAAGTCGTTCAGGCTGCGCGTGCGAACTATCGTCCGGGCGCGAATGCGGGTCGCCCCGCTCCGGGCAGAAACACGCCGAACGTTCCCTCCGGCGCTCCGCTCTCTAAAAGCGAGATTGTGACGATGCTTCAGAGCGGCGTGCCCTCCGCGCGCGTCGAACAGTTTGTTGAGGTGCGCGGCGTGGGTTTCAGAATTACTCCCGCCATCTCGAAAGAGATTGCCGCCGCTGGTGGCACGCGCTCGCTCGTCGGCATCATCACGGCCAACGGGCCGGGAACCGCGCGCCGCTTTCCGCCGCCACGCCCGCAGCCCTCTGCGCCCGCCAGAAGAGGGCCGGACTACGACGATTTGACCGATCAGGCGACGGTTGCCTTTAAGTCCAACAACGCCGACGCCGCGCTCGGACTTCTACAACAGGCGATTCGTCTGGACGCTTCGCGCCCGACCGCCTATCAGTTGATGGGCTTCGTACAGCTTTACGGTAAGGGTGATATCGTCTCTGCCGAAAGGAACATGCGCGAAGCGATTCAACGCGGCGGTTCGGCCGCCTTTCGCGTCTTCCACGATCACGCCAACGGCTTCTTCACAGACACCTGCTCAGGCTCGCTCTTCATCACCCGAACCGATGTCACCTTCAAGGCCGACGACGGAACAAACAAATAAGACGCCGAAGACCCCCACATTAAATAGATTAAGACCAACACCTTTGTCGGCGGTGACAGGGGCGCGTTCCACATCAAAGTCAAACGCGAGAGGGACAGCAAGAACTACAACTTCGCGCCGCTGACGAAAAAGAAGGATGAAGCGAAGTTAATCATCAATCTCGTCAAGGGCAATCAGGACATGATTGTGCCGAAATCTTAAACGCTGCTTGAGAGAAAGAACTTTTGAGATATGGCCTCGGAATCCCGCTCTTTATCAGCGCAGTTTTTCGTCATGCTTCTGTCTCGTGGGGACAAGTGATAATAGCCCGGCAATTTATTGTTGGAACTAAATGAGCACCAGCAAACGGAGTCCCTTAGGGACGATTGAACTAATTCGCCACAGACCCATCCGGTCTGAGGAGGTATAGACGGCGATGCCACGCAATCATCAACACACAGTCCAACTCTCGCGCATACTCATCACAACGCTTTTCACTCTGATGGCGCTCGTCCTGCTGGCCGACAGTTCCGGCTTCACCCAAGCGCGCAAGCCGATCACCCGCAAGGGATTGCTCGAAGCCGTCCAGATTAACGGTCTCACGACCAAAGAACTCGTCCTCCGCATCCAGCAGCGCGGCGTTGATTTCGAGTTGACGCCCGACGCCGAAGATGAGTTCCGCCGTGCCGGTGCGCGTCCCGAAATCATCTCCGCCATCCGCGACAACTATCGTCCCGCCGTGCCCGTCGCGCAGGCGCGGCCTGCCACGAACACGCCGCCCAATAACAACAATAACAATAACGCGAGACTCGCCACCGTACCCGACGGCCCACCGCTCGGCAAGAACGAGATTCTCACACTGCTGCAAAGCGGCGTGCCCCCTGCGCGCGTCGAACAGTTTGTCGAGAAGCGCAGCGTCAGTTTCTCCGTCACGCCGGAAATCGCGCGCGAGATTACGGCGGCGGGCGGCACGCGCTCGCTCGTCGGCGCGATTACGGAGAAGTCTACGGAAGAGGAAGTCGCGGCCAACCTGCCTTCGACGCCCACCAACAACAGAAACGAAGGGCCGGACTACGACGACCTGACCGACCGCGCGCAGGCTTCGATGAAGGCCAGCGACTACAACGGCGCGGTGCGCCTTCTCCAACAGGCCGTCCAGTTAGACGCGTCGAAGCCGACCGCCTATCAACTGCTCGGCATCAACATGCTCTATGCCCAGCATAATTTCAACGCCGCCGAGCAGGCCATGCGCGCGGCGATTGAACGCGACGGCG
This sequence comes from uncultured Pyrinomonadaceae bacterium, assembly GCA_964246705.1. GTDB lineage: Bacteria > Acidobacteriota > Blastocatellia > Pyrinomonadales > Pyrinomonadaceae > DASZCR01. The sequence goes on along the minus strand of CAXTRQ010000205.1, from coordinate 1,905 downwards.
CGGCGGTCTTTCGCGTCTATCACGACCACGACGGAAGCTTCAACAGCTATTGTGAAGGCTCTTTCTTCGTCACCAAGACGGGCGTCAGCTTCAAAGCCGACGACGGCAACGACACCTTCGAGGCGGAAGACGCGAACATCAAAGAGGCCAAGACCAACGGGTTCGTCGGAGTTGCCTACGGCGCGTTCCACATCAAACCCAAAGCGAAAATCAACGGCAGAGACAATTTCAACTTCGCTCCCGCGACGAAGCAGAAAGCGGAGGCACAGCTTTTAATCAACATGATTCAAAGCTACTAACCGGCTCGCCCCGGACAGCCGCGCGCTCCGGCCTCTCTCGTGCCGCTCGCCATTGAAGCCGTTCACGGCTGCCTCCATCGAGAGCCGCCCGCGTGGCCTTCGCTGCCCGGCATTCGTTCAACGCTTCGTCGTGAAATCCGTGCGCCCGAGCGTCAGATTGTTCCGCATACCTGCCGCCTTGCGTCAACGGGCTGGTCGAGGAGAATCAACAGAGCAATGAGCATCAAGTCGGATAAATGGATTCGCCGCATGTCGCTGGAGCATGCCATGATCCAACCCTTCGAGCCGAACCAGATCAAGGAAGTCGACGGCCAGCGCATCATCTCCTACGGCACATCGAGCTACGGCTACGACATTCGCTGCGCCGACGAATTCAAACTCTTCACCAACATCAACAGCACCATTGTCGACCCGAAGGATTTTGACGCCAAGAATTTTGTTGACGTAAAAGGAGAGTACGTCATTGTGCCACCCAACAGCTTCGCGCTTGCGCGCACCATCGAATATTTTCGGATACCGAGGAATGTTCTAACAATTTGTTTGGGTAAGAGCACGTATGCCAGATGCTTGCGTGGCGACACTCGCGTTGCTCTAGTTGATGGAACGGCCCCATCATTAGAGGAGATGGCGCTTCGTGCAGAACGGGGCGAGACTTTTAGAGGGTATAGCCTCAACTCAGATGGCCGTATTGTTACCACATTACTTCATGCACCTCGATACATAGGTAGAGACTCCTTGCTTGAAATTGCTCTCAACAACGGGCACGTAATTCACTGCACTCCAGATCATAAATTTAAGCGTTCTGACAGGCATATGGTAGAGGCACATAAGCTACGTCCCGGTAATAACCTAGTGGGACTGTTCATCAAACCGGTGCAGCAACCCGAACCTATCTCCGTATCTACAGCCCCGGCGCTGTATTCTTCTCGACTGCCCGAATATAAATATGTGCCCTTCCATCAATCTCATACTGGATTACAAGTTCTTGAAGCAATGCACTTGTATGCAAGCTACCGGATAGAATCTATACGGGCACTTCCGGGCGATCACGATGTTTATTGTCTCACTGTGCCAGAGATTGGCAATTTCGCGCTTGAGGCCGGAGTGTTTACAAGTAACTGTGGAATTATAGTCAACGTTACGCCCTTCGAGCCTGAATGGGAAGGATATGTGACATTGGAGTTTTCAAACACCACCCCATTGCCCGCTAAGATATACGCCAACGAAGGCGTCGCCCAAGTGATATTCTTTGAGTCAGACGAGGTGTGCGAAACTTCATATAAGGATCGCGGCGGTAAGTACCAAGGCCAACACGGTGTTACTCTGCCGAAGCTTTAGTTTTGTGTCAGTTTGCGACTGGAAGCATAAGTTGTCAGTGACTGCCAGCTTATGGAACTCCCGCACTTTTGATGATGCCGGATGGGGCTTTTCAGTACCGTCCGACCGATGTAGGATCAAGGGAAGATTAAATTGAAGGCAGGCAGCGAGACATTTCAGCTATTTTTGTCTCGTCGGGGTCGCAAGTAATGGAGTTGTTTGAAGGATGTAAGGAATTAGTCGAAGCATCAGTTATGTAGACAATGCAGCCCGACTTCCATAACCTACG
>CAXTRQ010000204.1:0-10663 GCA_964246705.1 uncultured Pyrinomonadaceae bacterium | reverse complement strand
ACAAATCTTGAAGAGAATATGTCGGAGTTGGTTGACGCGCAAATTAAGTCTGTAGGAAGTGTTTCCGATGTTGTCGATGCTACAGTGAACCGTCTAACTAATCTTGAAGAGAAAATGACGGCGCTCGTTGACGCGCAAATCAAGTCTGAGGGGACAGTCTCCGATGTTGCCGATGCGACAGAGAACAGGCTGACGAACCTCGAAGAGAAAATGACGGCGTTGGTTGACGCGCAAATCAAGACCGAGGAAAGAGTCTCCGATCTGGCCGAGGCACAGAGAAACACCAACGCGCGGCTTAGTGATCTGGTTAATGCACAGTCGAGCACCGATGAACGTTTGCATAGCCTCGTCAATACTGTCGAGCGCTACATTAGCGAAGGTCGCAACGGGAAGTAATCCGAATTTAATGTTTGATCGTCCGGCGTTGAATTATGGCTAATCTCTTAATTGTTGACGATGAGCAGGGCATGCGGCAGCTTTTGTCGCTGGTGTTCGGGCGGGCGAACCATCAGGTGCGCGCGGCGGAGAGTGGACGCGCGGCGCTCACGTTGCTGCGCGAGCAGCCCGCCGAGTTAATCATCTCGGACGTGAAGATGCCGGACATGGACGGCATCCAACTACTGCGCGCGGTGCGTGATTTTCTCCCCGATGTCGCGGTCGTGATGATGACGGCGTTTGCCACCGTCGAGACGGCGCGCGAGGCTTTCAAGCTCGGCGCAGACGATTTCATCCAGAAGCCTTTCGATATTGACGAGTTGAAGCTGATTGTCGAAAAGGCTCTCGAACGGCAGCGGCTGTTGCAGGAGAATCGCGCTTTCAAGCGCGCGCAGCAGGAGCGCGGGCGGCTCGATAATATCATCGGTCGCTCGCCACGAATGCAGGCCGTCTATCAGATGATTGAGACGGTCGCGGGCGTGCAATCAACCGTCCTCATCACGGGCGAATCGGGCACGGGTAAAGAGATGGTCGCGCGCGCCGTCCATGATCGCAGCCCGCGCGCCGATAAACCTTTCATGCCGATTAACTGCGGCGCGTTCACAGAGACGCTGCTTGAATCCGAACTCTTCGGTTACGTGCGAGGCTCGTTCACGGGCGCGACCGCCAACCGCAAAGGACTGTTTGAAGCCGCCGACAAGGGCACTATCTTTCTCGACGAAATCGGAGAGATGTCACCGACGATGCAGGTCAAACTGCTGCGCGTGCTGCAAGAACGAAAGGTGCGTCCCGTCGGCGCGCACGAAGAGACGACTATTGATACGCGCGTCATCGCGGCGACGAACCGCGACCTCGCGGCGATGGTCAAGCAGGGCGCTTTCCGCGAAGACCTCTTTTATCGTGTCTCGGTCATCCCGATAGAACTTCCGCCACTGCGCGAGAAGCGCGAAGACATTCCCGAACTCGTCGAGCACTTCGTCCAGAAGTTCTGCACGCTAACGGGTCGGAATCTGTCCGTCTCGGAAAAAGTCATGGAGTTGCTTGAGCATTATTCATGGCCGGGCAACGTGCGCGAGCTTGAGCACACCATTGAGCGCGCCGTCGCACTCGAACGCACGGACAGGATTCAGCCCGAAGCCTTGCCGCAGGCGATTACCAACTACAATCCGGCGCGCATCGCTTCTTCCGCCTTCGACCTGCCGGACGAAGGCGTGAACCTCGTCGCCCATCTCGATCATCTCGAAAAGAATTATCTGCTCGAAGCTCTGCAACGCACGGGCGGCAACCAGACGCGCGCCGCCGAAATTCTTCATCTCTCCGTGCGCTCTCTGCGCCACCTGCTCGACAAGCACGGCATCCGCACACTGACGGCGCAACTGCGCTCTGACGCGGCGTCTTCGTCGCGCAGCGGTGGCGAATAAGCTGCCGCTTCCGGAGCGTTCCGCTTTCTTCGCGCCCCAGCGTCTTGGAGTGAAACTATTTCTCACTCCAAGACGCTGGGGCGCGAAGAAGCATAAAAGTTGAGCGATTGAAGATTTGAGATTTCAAATCTTCAATCTGTCTCCTCGGTCGCCAACTCATAACTTCCCTCACACCCAAGAGTCAGCCGCTCCAGATTCAAGAAGTTAACTGAATGGTGTTCAAGCGGCGACTGCTGCGCTGTTTGACAAATATCGTCACTCGACGGCTGACGAAATTTGTTAACCACCGCAATTCTTACACCTTGAGCGCGAGCCGCAGGCTCTCCGAAAAACGCCGCAGAGATAGGTTTATGCCGTTATTTTCGAGGTGTTGGTTCCGCGACAAGCGCATGGCATGGAGCTTGTAATGACTCTGGCTGACCGAATCGCGCAAGTTCGGCGGCAGCCTGAGACGACGCAACAGCGCGAGATATTTTCCAAAACCTCAAATCACTCTTCAAGGAGCACCTAGAAAAGACATGCAACAGAAAAAAGGCCAAAAAGGCTTCTCGCTTATCGAACTCTTGATCGTCGTTGCGATCATCGGCATCATCGCCGCCATCGCCATCCCCAACCTGCTCGCCTCCCGTCGCGCCGCCAACGAAGCTTCCGCTATTTCGGCTCTGCGTACCATCGGCACGGCTGAGAGCACCTACTCTTCGACCCTCGGCTTCGGCGCTTATGGCGACATGCCCGCGTTGAAGGCTGCACAGTTGATTGACACTTCGGTTGCCGACGCTGACAATTCAGCCGCAACGAAAATCAAGAGCGGCTACGGCTTCGGCATCTCCGGCGCGGGTGCAGGCGGCTACCAGTCCGCAGCCACACGCCAGACCGACAACGGCGGCACGCGCAACTTCTGGTCAGACCACGCGGGCGTCATTTATGCCACGACCACCGTCGCGAAGGCGACCGGCTTGGACTTCACTTCGACGGGCGCTAAGCCAATCGGCAACTAACCAACCCCCCGGTATTCAAACTGAAGCGGGAACGTGGACTTAGCTGACCATGTTCCCGCTTCTCTCTTTTTGTGATGCCGGGACGACTGCGGCACGCCGTTTGTTAAGAAAGACGGAGTTCCTTACGCACCTTTCACGTCTAGCGCGATAAGGACAGAACAAGGTGGCAACTCCGATTGCCTGACGAGGTATCAACAATGCCCTCGATTAAAAACACATCACACCGAGCGTCGCCGCTACCGGCATCGCCCGTCAACAGCGGCGGCAAGGTGAAAAACCAGCGGGGCTTTTCGCTTATCGAACTCTTGATCGTCGTTGCGATCATCGGCATCATCGCCGCCATTGCGATTCCTAACCTGCTCGCTTCCCGTCGCGCCGCCAACGAAGCGGCGGCCATCTCCGCCGTCCGCACGATTTCCAGCGCCGAAGCAACTTACTGGTCAACTGCCGGGAATGGCAGTTTTGCGACGCTCAATCAATTGAGTTCGCGCCAGATGATTGACTCCGCGCTCGCGGCTGCGACGACGCCGGATCAGGCGCGCAACGGCTACATGTATGGAATCACTCTCGTCAACAGCGGCTTCAGCTACGTGACCGGCGCAGCGCCGATTAACGCAAATGCTGGCGGGCGTAATTTTTCATCCGACGAGCCGGGCGTCATATACGTTCATTCAGCCGATGTCGCAAACGTGCCGAACTCGACCTCCGGCGGCACGGCCATGAGCAACTGACTTTCGTCCTGACCTGTTTTCATCGAACGCTTGAACCTCCGGCATACTTTTTCTTCGACGGGAACTCGCATGATTCAATTCGTTCGACGCATCGGCAGAGAACCTCTATTACTCCTCGCCGTGCTGTGGCCGCTCGCGCTGCTCGCGCCCTTCGCTCCGGGTCTGCCGCGCGCGACCAACAGCGGTCTGACGTGGCGACAAGAGACGGTGATAGCTCTGCTCGTCAGCGCGACGCTGGGGATGCTGGCGAAGCGACTCTGGAAACTCAAGACGCTCTCTCTACCGCGCGAGCGTTCGCTGCTCCTGCCGCTGATGGCGATGGCGGCGTTTGTGCTCTGGAGCGCGTCGTCTGTGCTCTGGGCGGCGAACGTCTTCGCGGCCTTTCATTACACGCTCTCTTGGAGTCTCTATCTCCTCTTCTTTCTTTTCGCCTGCCGCGTCGCAAGCCAGCCGCGTTTGATGCGCGCATCTCTGACGACGCTCGCGCTCGTCATCCTCGTCATCAGTCTCTCGAATGTTATCGGCTATTGGACGACGCCCAACTCGCTGCTCCGGCAGAACGGGCTGGGCGAGCCTGATACGATTCTCATCCCGCTTTTCGCCGCGCTCGCACTGACTCTGCGACGCAGGCGCGCGGCGCTGCTCTGCGGGACGACGGCTCTCGTCTCGTGGCTGGCGATGTTGCAAATTGCCGAGCGCGCGTATTTCATCGGCGCGGTCACGGGGCTGGCGTTGCTCACCCTGACAATGTGCGCGGCGAAGCGTTTGAGGCCGCTCTCTCTGCGGCGGGCGGGACTTCTGGCGGCGGCCTTCGTCTGCATCACTGCGTTTCAAGTTATGCCCTCGCCGTTCGTAAAAAGCGCACATCAGCCGATCTTCGCGCGGCTTAGCACCAGTTCCGCCGATGAAGCCAACATCAAAGCGCGTTTTCTTTACTGGGGTGTGGCGTTGGAAATGTTGCGCGAACATCCTTTGAACGGCGTCGGCGCGGGAAGCTACGATGCCGTGTTCGCCGGTGCGCGCGCGCAGTTCGCCGCGCGCCACACAGGCTCGCCGCTCATCGGAATCAACGATAGATATTTGAGCGTCGGAGCACACAACGAATACCTGCAAATCATGGCCGAGTTGGGCGTGCCCGGCTTCGCTCTGTTTTTTGCATTTTGCCTCGCGCTGATGTGGGCGTCGCTACGTGCATTGCGACGTGCGCGTGGAACGCTCGTTCCCGGCGCAGTCGCCAGCGTCATGACTTTCGCAGTCATTTCCGGTGCGAGTCCGCTCTCGTTCCGATGGATGGGAAGCGGGCTGGTCTTCTTTTTCGTCGCCGCGATATTCGTCGCGCGCTCGCGCGTGAAAGCGAGCGACGCCGCGCCGCGTCTTCATCCGACTTTCAACCTCACCCCGGCCCTAATGCGGGCGGTTCTCGCTGCGAGCTTTGTTTTCCCGCTCGCCATCGCGGCGGCGATGTGCGCGCACGCGACCAATGTTCTACAACTCGCGCGCGCGCAACAGAGCGGCGACAAGATTGAAGCCGAAAATTTATATCGCGCCGCGCTCAACTCGAATCCGTTCGACCCGGCCACGCATTTCAACTTTGGGATGTGGCTCTACGGCGAACGACGCGACCGCGAAGCCCTAGAACATTTGCGTTATGCCAACGAGCGCGGCTTCGCCACCTCGACTTGCTACGTCTATCTGGCGCGCGCCGAAGAGGGCGCGGGAGATTTACAGGCGGCGGAAGAAACGCTGCGGCGTGGCGTCGCCGTCTATCCGCAGTCGGTTTTTCTGAATGTCCGACATGCGGCAGCCCTCGCGCGCGTGGGTAAAACGGCGGAGGCCGATGTAGCTTTCTCACGCGCGCTCTTGCTAAACTCACGCACGGCTCGCGGCTGGTACGAATTAATCAATCATGACATTGATGCCGCCATCATCGCCGCGCGGCAGGACAGGCAGATAGCCATGCCGGGCGAGCTTCAACCAGAAGAGGGCGTGTTGGCTGTGATTGATGAAAATGAGAGACGTTTAGGCGTACAGGTGAGCGCGACGGGTTGGCGCGCGCGCATGCGCTCCGCAGTAGCTCGATGAACTGAAGCAAGCTTTACTTTCAGCACAGAACCGCCGACCGACACGCCAACTCTCACCACGCCGGAAACATTTTCCTGCCACCAGCACTGCCGCACGCACCTGATTTCCGCGACGCGTCGGCTGCCTTTCGACATCAAGACCACGGGCATGACAGATACACGTCAAAAGAAAGTTTCGACCGCGCCGCCTGCCGGTAGCCGTGGACATGTCGCGCAGGAGACGCTGCTGGGCGCGTATCTCACCGAGGGTCGGCTGCTTTTTATCATCATCGCTGTGACCGTGCTCGTTTACGCCAATTCGCTGGGCGGCCAATTCCTGTTCGACGACCCGAAGCAAATTGTCAACAACTTGCAAATCCGTTCGTGGGGCAACATCTGGCATGCTTTCTCAAGCGACGTTTGGAATTTTCAGCAGGGCGCGGCGAACAGTGACATCCCTCTGCCTTATTATCGCCCGCTCTTCACAATCTACCTGACCATCGGTTATCAACTATTCGGATTGTGGGAGCCGGGCTGGCACTTGCTGAATCTTCTGGTGCACGCCGGCGCGACCGTCATGGTCTACTATCTCGTGCGGCGTTTACAGGGCAGCCTGCTGGTCGCCGCGTCGGCCTCGCTTGTCTTCGGCATCCACCCCGCGCACGTCGAATCCGTTTCATGGATTAGCGGCATTCCTGACCCTCTGGCCGCTCTGTTCTACATTCCGGCCTTCATCTGGTATATGCGCTACAGGGCGGAGGGTGAAGCTCGCTGGCTGGCGCTCTCCGTGATGGCCTATGCTCTTTCGGTGTTATGCAAAGAGACGGCCATCGTCCTGCCGTCCGTGCTCGTTGCGTGGGAGCTTTTGCGCGGAGCAGAGAGAACATGGCCAAGCCGCCTGCGCAAAGCTGCGTGGCTCGCGCTTCCCTTTGCGGCGGTAGCTGTCGGCTATCTCTTCTTGCGCGTCGCGGTGCTCGGCGCAATAAGTTGGAATCATCCATTGATGTCACGCGTTTCCAGTTCGGCGATCTGGATGACGATTCCGGCTGTCCTGCTCTCTTACCTGCAACACCTGACCGCGCCGTTTTATTTGAGCCTGCTTTACGGTCTTCCCTTCGTCAACAGCACCGCGGACTGGCAGTTCATCTTTCCGGTCGGGCTGCTCGTCGTGTCGTTGATGCTGCTGTGGTTTTACAGGCGGCGCATCGGCGCGGAAATTTTCGTCGCGCTCGTCCTGCTCGTTGCGCCGCTGCTGCCGGTGCTTAACCTGCGGGTCTTTCATCAAGATTATATTGTTCAGGATCGCTACCTGTATTTGCCGTCCATCGGATTTTGCTATCTGGCAGCACTGCTGCTGGCGCGATTCGCACGCAAGCGCCAAAGGATGGCGACCGCCGTCGCCATCGTCTGTTTAATCTGCTTCGGCATCAGCGCCGTTCTTCAGAATCGCATCTGGAACAACGGCGTCGCGCTCTGGCAGCGAGCCGTCGCGTATGCTCCGCATTCGTGGGCGACGCACTACAATCTCGGTCTGGCATACATGGGGCGCAAGGATTACGAGACGGCGCGCGGCGAGTTTCTCACCGCCGCGCAAGAGAACCCGAACGTCCCGGTTGTTTACACCAGCCTCGCGCTGGCGCAAGATCAGTTGGGTGATGAAAACGGCGCGGTCGCCAACTTGCAACAGGCGCTCGCGCTCGATCCGAAATTGTTTGAAGCGCACAATAATCTTGGTACGATATTTTTCCGTCGCGGCGAGTACGGGGCAGCGCGCGAGCAGTTCACGCAGGTTCTTGAGCGCGACCCCTCGTCCGTCTCCATGCACTTTAATCTGGCGCGCGTCGCGGCGATGCAGCACGATCACGCGGCGGCCATCCCGCTCTACGAGTCGGTCTTGGCGAAGGCTCCTGATGATTCGGAGGCGCATTACTATCTTGGATTAAGTTACGCGGCGATGAATCGCAAAGCGGCGGCCATCGAGCAGATACAGACCGCTCTCGGCAGCGAGCGCGGTCAACAACGCGCTGCCGAGATGCGCGCGTCGCTCGTGCAACTACAGAACTCTCCACAGTGAACAATGCAGAGGAATCGAGCGGATGAGTAGCACTGCAAATTCCATCACACATGATAAAGAGATGCCGGTTGTGGGCGCTTCGACCATGACGCGGGGCGAGACGACTTTGCGCCGTGTCTGGACTATCGCGCGCAACGCTTTTCGCGAAGCCGTGCGCGACCGCGTGCTCTATAACCTCGTGTTCTTCGTGTTGCTGTTGACGGCGGGCGCAATCTTTTTGGGCGAACTCTCCGCCGCGCAGGAATCGAAGCTCATCGTTGATATGGGCTTAAGCGCGATGCTTATTTTCGGCGCGTTTATCGCCATCTTCGTCGGCGTCGGACTCGTCTACAAAGAGATTGAGCGGCGCACCATCTACGCCATCTTTGCCAAGCCGGTCGGGCGCGGCGAGTTTCTCGTCGGCAAATATTTCGGACTCTGTCTGACGCTCGCCGTCAACGTCGCCGTGATGGGCGCGGGAGTCTCCATCGCGCTTCTCTACGTGAAGGGCGGCTACGACCGCCACGTGCTGCTGATCTGGCCTGCCATCGCGCTCGTCTACGTCGAGTTGATGATTCTTGTGGCGGTGGCGCTGCTCTTCTCTTCGTTCTCGTCGCCCGCGCTCTCGGCGCTACTCACTTTCTTCGTCTTCGTCATCGGACACTTCAGCGCCGACCTGAAAACCTTCGCCGCCGCGATGGGCACGACCGCCGCCCGTTACGTCTTCGGCGCGCTCTACTACCTGCTGCCGAACCTCTCGAACTACAGTTATATTACCGCTGCCGCGCACGGCGAAACGCCGACCGCCGCCGCCTTCCTGACGGCCATTCTCTATGGCCTCGTTTACATCACGGTGTTGCTGGCCGCCGCCGTACTCATCTTCGACCGCCGCAATTTCAAATGAGCAGCGAGAGCTTAAAAGCGGGCGTCTCAGGCGCGACGTGCCGCTCGCGCTCGTCATCTTGTGCGGGCTGGCGGCGACCGTTGCGCTCGCGCGTTGGATGGACACGCATCGTTCTTCGCAGACGCTCGTCGAGGATTCTTCGGAGGAACTCTACGTCTCGCCGGAGACGGCGCGGCGCATGAGTCTCGGCTTTAACGGTCTCATCGCCGATTGGTACTGGCTGCGAACGCTGCAATACGTCGGGCGCAGACTCAATGCTCATCCGGGCGACATTCAGCTTGACGACTTAAGCCAGCTCGCCATTCAGCAACTCGCGCCTCTTCTCGAACACGCGACGACGCTCGACCCGCAGTTTATGGCGGCGTATGAGTACGGCGCGGTCGTGCTGCCGACCATTGACGCGGAAGCCGCCATCAGGCTGACGCGCAAGGGCATCGCAGCCAACCCGCACGAATGGCGGCTGCATAATTATCTCGGTTACATCTACTGGCAGCGCGGGCGTTTTCAAGAAGCGAGCGCGGCTTACAGGGAAGGCGCGCTCGTGCAGGGCGCACCCGCTTGGATGGGCGTGATGGCCGCGCAGATGGAGGTTAAGGGCGGAAGCCGTGAAGTTGCGCGCACGCTCTATCAACGCATGTATGCGGAAAGCGGCGACGAGCAGGTTAAGCAGCTTGCGCTCAGGCGGCTCGCGCAAATCACCTCGCTCGACGAGCGCGACGCGATTCACCGTGTGCTCGAAAATTTCAGCGAGCATGCCGGTCGTTGCCCTTCGGGTTGGCGTGAAGTAACACCGCTGCTGCGCGCCGCCGGTCTCCGACTGGACAGCGCGGGCGCGCCGCGCGACCCGGCTGGCGTCGCATACCTACTCGATTCTACGACATGTGAGGCGCGACTCGACGCGCGCTCGCCCGTTCCGCAAAAGTGACGCCGATTCATTTGAAGTGAACTGGTGGTAAGCAGCGATGAAGTATCCCATTCAAGATGCTCAATTATTGAATTATTGAATTATTGAATTATTGAAACGAGGATTGAAGGATGACGCCGGCAGTTGAGATTAACAAACTAACGAAAGACTACGAAGTCGGTTTTCTGCGTAAGCGGCGTGTGCGCGCGCTCGACGAATTGACGCTCTCGGTCGAGCGCGGCGAGATATTCGGTTTTCTCGGCGCGAACGGCGCGGGGAAAACCACGACGTTGAAGCTCTTGATGCGGCTCATGTACCCGACGGGCGGCAACGCCGCAATCTTAGGGCATGACATCAACGACATCTCGATGCATGCCGGGATCGGTTACCTGCCGGAGCATCCGTACTTTTATGATTACCTGACGGCGCGCGAATTTTTGGAATACTCGGCGGAGCTTTTCGGCTTCCGTCGCCGCGAGCGCAAGCACCGCGCCGCCGAACTACTCGCGCGCGTGCGGCTCGACGAGAAGAGTTGGGATAAGCAGTTGCGTAAATTCTCGAAGGGCATGTTACAGCGCGTCGGACTCGCGCAGGCGCTCGTCAACGACCCGGCAGTCGTATTTCTCGATGAGCCGATGAGCGGCCTCGACCCGATTGGGCGGCGCGAGGTGCGTGACCTCATCGCTTCGCTCCGCACGACGGGGACGACCGTCTTTCTCTGCTCGCACATCCTCGCCGACATCGAAGTTCTCTGCGACCGCGCTGCCGTCCTCCAAAAAGGTAGACTCGCGCATCTCGGGCGGCTTGACGAACTCCGGCAGATTGACGGCGCACGCCCGATGGAGTTGACAATTTCCCACGTCCCGGACGCCGCGCGACTCGAAGCCGCGCTCGCCCCTATCGAGGGCGCGCACGCTACGCACACGCCGGGAGGCGCGCGCATCGAAGTCAACTCGGAAAGCCATGTGGACGAAGCCCTCAGAGCCATCCGCGCAACCGGCGCGCGACTGGTCTCCATCCAGCCGGTCGGCAACGCTCTCGAAGAGTTGTTCGTCAAAGACGGGGCGGGAGAATAACGCTCGACAATCTCAAGAAAAAGTTTCGGGGGGGGGGGGGGGGGGGGGGGGGGGGGGGGGGGGGGGGGGGGGGGGGGGGGG
>CAXTRQ010000203.1:8802-10743 GCA_964246705.1 uncultured Pyrinomonadaceae bacterium | reverse complement strand
GAAAACCACGTATAGAGACATCTAGCAATTCCACCCGGAGGAAAGAGGATTGAGAACTTTGAAATTAATAAGCGTGCTGGCGATGACCTGCGCGTTAATGGTCGTCGGCGCGCAGGCCGGGACGGCGAAAACCTCGAACGCCGATTCGGCGAATAGCACCCTCGCCGCAACCAGCGGCGAGGGTGAAACTTTCACTCACAAGGAGGGCGGCCTCCAGTTTGAAGTGCCGAAAGGTTGGAAGGCCGAACCGGACGGCGATCAGTTGACGGTCTCTTCGCCTGACAACAGCATCAACATGGTCTTCTGGGTTCCCGAAGAAGACACCTTCGCGGCGGCCACCGAAGCTGTGATGACGGAACTCGGCAAGGTTGTCAAGAACGCCAAGGTCGTCGAGCCGGGCAAGGAAGATACGCATAACGGTATGTCTCACTACAGCGTGACGGGCACGGGCGACATCGAAGGACATAATATTTTCTGGAGTGTTGATCTTCTGGCGGCCAAGAAGCCGGTCATCATTCTGAGCATGCTAGTCCCCGAAAAGTTCGAGCAATATGCGGCTGACGCCAAGCAGCTTATCAAGAGCATCAAGAAAGTCAGCTAAATCTTTTTCGCGCGACGTGTGACGAGAATCGGCGATGGGAATTTAGTTCGACTCGAATTCCTGTGGCTGATTTTCCGCAACGCGTCGGAACGCGTGCTCATCTTCTGATAGATCATATTGGAGACGTGTTGATTCAAAACTATTCTCCCGTGCTCCTGCTCGACGCCGGAGGGCCGATTCTCATCGCCGTGTTCGGCGGCATCATCGCTCTCATCGGGTTCGCCATCATCTGGGTCGCGGAGACGCTGACGCTTTGGTTGATGAAGTGGGCTTCTTTCAAGCGTTGTATCCTCGACACCTTCTTCATGAACCTCGTCTCCGGCGTCGTCGGACTCCCGCTCCTCCTTCTCTTCGGAACCGTCTTCAGCCAAATGTTTGTCAATCGAAGCACGCTCCCGTTCGTCGCCACTTGGGCAGCGACGTGGGCGGTCTCGGTCGGCATCGAGGGCGGCATCCTCTTGCTCTTCAAACGTCATCCCCCGCGCTGGACATGGCGCATCGCCGTCGCGGCAAACACGGCGAGTTATCTGCTGATCGCCCTTTTAATCATTGGCCTTTCCATCGCCAACTAATCTGAAATGAAGACACTTAATTTTTCCGACAGTTGGTTTCCTCGCCCCGCGCCGCTGCTTTTTCTTTTCACGCCAAGCCGCCAAGCCGCCAAGCCGAAGAACGCAAAGTTCGACATGCAATTTCGCGTTCCTGCTTTGCGGCGCGGCGTCTTGGCGCGAAACTTCTGGCTCTGGTTTTTAATCATTCTTGTGTCGTCGTCGGCGAGCGCGCAGCCGCGCCAGATGAACGGGGCGGAGATTGAGGCGGCATTAAAAAAGCTGGCCGTGATGGGGAGCGTGCTCTACATCGCCGCGCACCCGGACGATGAGAACACGGCGATGCTCGCCTATCTTTCAAACGAGCGCGCGGTCAGAACTGGTTATCTGTCCGTGACGCGCGGCGACGGCGGTCAGAATCTTATCGGCTCGGAGAAGGGCGCGGCGCTCGGCGTCGTCCGCACAGAGGAACTCCTCGCCGGTCGTCGCATTGACGGCGCGGAGCAATTCTTTACGCGCGCCCTCGATTTCGGCTTCACGAAATCGCCGGACGAGACGCTGCGTATCTGGGATCACGAAGCCGTGCTGGCGGATGTGGTTTGGGTCATCCGGCGCTTTCGTCCAGATGTGATCATCACGCGCTTTCCCACGACGGGCGAGGGCGGGCATGGGCAGCATACGGCCTCGGCTATCCTCGCCGCCGAAGCCTTCGACGCGGCGGGCGATGCAAGACGGTTTCCAGAACAATTGAAGTTCACGCAGACTTGGCAGCCGAAGCGACTGATGTGGAAC
>CAXTRQ010000203.1:4902-8792 GCA_964246705.1 uncultured Pyrinomonadaceae bacterium | reverse complement strand
GGTTCTGCCGACAGCAGACGCCGCCCGCGACGCAGACGCGCAAGCTCGTCTCTGTTGATCTCGGTACTTACAATCCCCTGCTGGGAAAGTCCTACAACGAACTTGCCGCCGCGAGCCGCACGATGCACAAGAGTCAGGGACAAGGTTCGACCGAGCGGCGCGGGACGGCGCTCAACTATCTCGAAACACAGAAAGGCGCGGCGGCGGAGCGAGACATCTTTGACGGCGTTGACCTGAGTTGGGGGCGCATCAAGGGCGGCGCAGAGGTAGGCCAGATTTTGGAGGAAGCCGCGCGCACTTATCGCGCGTCGAACCCGCAGGCGATTCTCCCGCTCCTCGTCCGCGCGCACGCCGCTCTGAGTAAACTGCCCGCAGACGATTTGCTCGTCGCCACGAAGCGACAGGAGTTGTTAGGCGTCATCGCCGCGTGCGCGGGTTTGTGGATTGAAGCCGTCACAGCCGAGCCTCTCGTCACGCCTGGCGGCGAGGTGCGCGTTCAGACGACGCTCGTCAACCGCTCAACTTTTCCCCTGCGTCTGGAGAGCATTCGCACGCCCTACGGCGACGCGCAGGCAACGGCGGCGAATGTAGAATTGAAGAGTAACCAGCCCGCGCAGGCATCCTTCAATGTTCGCGTGCCCGAAGAGACGGAGGTCAGCCAGCCTTACTGGTTGAGGAACGAAGCGACGAAAGGGATGTACAGCATCGGCGACCAGTTGACGGTCGGGATGCCTGAGAATCCGTCGGCGCTGCCCGTCTCTCTCACCGTCTCGACAGCCAACGGAGAAAAGCTTGTCTTTGAAACGCCCGCCGTCTTTCGCTGGACGGATCAGGTGCGAGGCCAACTGTATCGCCCACTCGTCGTCGCGCCGCCCGTCGCCGTTCGTCTGGATGAGCGCGTCTTGGTCTTTCCCGACCGCACCGCAAAGCAGGTGCGCGCGATTGTGCAGAGCAACACGCCGAACGTCACAGGCACATTGCGCCTGCGTCTGCCCACGGGCTGGCAGGCGACGCCTGACAGCATTCCCGTCAGCTTAAAAGACAGGGCGAGCGAGTTCGCCGCTGTTTTTAACGTCACGCCTCCGCAAGACTCTTCGACGGGCGCGCTCGCCGCCGAATTTGAAATGGGCGGCAAACGCCTGACGCGCAGCATGCTGACCATTGATTACCAGCATCTACCCGTGCTGACGCTCTTTCCGCAGGCCGAAGCCAAACTCGTGCGTCTCGACCTCAACCGGCGCGGGCAGAATATCGGCTACATCATGGGTTCGGGCGACGAGATACCGGAGGCTCTACGGCAGGTCGGCTATCGCGTCGCGCTTTTGTCGGACGCGGAACTCGACGGCGCGGACTTGAAAAACTTCGACGCGATTATCGCGGGCGTGCGCGCCTACAACACACGCGCGCGGCTCCGGCAGCAACAGGCGCGTCTGCTCGAATACGTCGCGCAGGGCGGCACGCTCGTCGTGCAATACAACACCGCCGAACAGACGCTCGTCAACTTTAATCTCGGCCCCTATCCCTTCAAGCTCTCGCAAGAGCGCGTCACGGTCGAAGAAGCGCCCGTCCAAATCCTTGCGCCGCAGGACGCGCTCTTGAACGCGCCGAACAAAATCACCTCCGCCGATTTTGAAGGTTGGATACAGGAACGCGGTCTCAACTTTCCGAACGACTGGGACTCGCGCTACCAGACGATTATCGCCAGCCACGATCCCAACGAAAGCGATAAGCCCGGCGGCACGCTCGTCGCGCGTTACGGCAAAGGCACATACATCTACACCAGCTACGCTTGGTTCCGTCAATTGCCCGCCGGAGTGCCCGGCGCATATCGCCTCTTCGTCAACATGATTTCAGCGGGAAAGTAACGCGACGGAAGTTTTAGTCTTGCGTTCTTCTTCTTCTTCTTAGCGCGTTGGTGGGGAAGAGTTTGAAACGTATTCCAAGCAGCAATAAGGCAGAACAGCGATGAAGAAAACGGATCATCGTCGAGACGAGAAGGCAGGCGACGAGATGCCGCCGTTCGGGCGAAGCTGGACGCTGCTCTATCTGCTCGTGCTGGCGAATCTCGCCGTGCTCGTCGTGCTCCTATATCTCTTCACGAGGGCTTTCCGATGAGGCAAGTTGACTGGCTGGTGCTCGTCCTCGCGCTCGTCTCGATTGTCCTCTACGGCATCTGGAAGGGACGCAGAAACCGCGACCTCGACGAATACCTGCTGGCTAACAGAAACATGCGCTGGTACATGGTCGCGCTTTCGATTATGGCGACGCAGGCCAGCGCCATCACCTTCCTCTCGACGCCCGGTCAAGGCTACGCCGACGGCATGCGCTTCGTGCAGTTCTATCTGGGGCTGCCGGTGGCGATGGTCATCCTTTCGATAACCGCCGTTCCCATCTACCATCGTCTCAAGGTCTACACGGCTTATGAATTTTTAGAAGGACGCTTCGACTTGAAAACTCGCGCGCTCGCCGCATGTCTCTTTCTGATTCAGAGAGGCTTGGGTTGCGGGCTGGGCATCTACGCGCCGTCAGTCATCTTCTCGGTCATCATGGGCTGGGACATCCGTCTCGTGATTCTGGTGATCGGCGGGCTAGTCACGACTTATACGGCTCTCGGCGGAACGAAGGCCGTCGAGTACACGCACTTTCATCAAGCGCTCATTATCGCCAGCGGGATGGTCATCGCCTTTTTCACCATCATCTCGCTGCTCCCGCCGGATATATCTTTCCTCGATGCGGTGCACGTCGCGGGAAAGATGGGACGCCTCAACGCGATTGACTTCTCTTTCGACATCAAGAATCAATACAACTTCTGGTCGGGACTCGTCGGCGGCTGCTTCCTCGCGCTCGCCTACTTCGGCACAGACCAATCACAGGTGCAGCGCTATCTGACCGGAGAATCCGTCACGCAGAGTCGTCTCGGACTGCTCTTCAACGGTCTCGTCAAAGTGCCGATGCAGTTTTTCATTCTCTTCACGGGCGCGCTCGTCTTCGTCTTCTATCAATTCACAGCGCCGCCCGTCTCCTTCAATCCGGTCGAAACCGCGAAAGTTCAGAGCGGGCAATACGCCGGGAAGTTTCGGGAGATTGAAGCCCAGCACGCCGCCGCTTTCGAGGAGAAGCAGAGAGAGATACGCGCGCTCGTCGGCGCTCTGAGGGTAGGAGACGAGGAAGCCGTGCGCGCGCGCCAAGAGTCGCTCAAGAGAGCGCAGGGAAACGTCGAGCAGGTGCGAGCCGAAGCTGCCGCCTTGATGAAATCGAACGACCCGCAGGCCAATACGAACGACACGAATTACGTTTTTCTCAACTTCGTCATTCACCAACTGCCCGCCGGATTAGTCGGCCTCATCATCGCCGCCGTTTTTTTCGCCTCGATGTCTTCGTCCTCTTCGGAGTTGAACGCGCTCGGTTCGACGACCGTCGTTGACATCTATCGTCGTCTCATCAAACGGCAGGAGAGCGACCGCCATTACGTCATCTTCTCAAAACTGGCGACGCTTCTATGGGGGTTGTTTGCGATTACGTTCGCGGAGTACGCGGGCAATCTCGGTTCGCTGGTCGAAGCGGTCAATCGCCTCGGCTCGCTCTTTTACGGTACGATTCTCGGAATTTTTCTGCTCGCATTTTATTTCAAGCGCGTCGGCGGCACGCCCACCTTCATCGCCGCCATCATCGCCGAGACGGTTATTCTCTGCTGCTTCTTTTTTACGCCCATCGCTTTTCTCTGGTACAACCTCGTCGCCCCGCTGGTGATGATTCCGACGGCGCTGCTCCTCGATTTGATTCTCAAAGTCTCAGAGAAGCATCAAGACGGACGGGCGAGTTAATTCCGAGCGGCGATTAAAGAAGCGAAACAAAACTCATCACCAGCCCTGAAAGGGCGAGAGGAAATT
>CAXTRQ010000203.1:0-4892 GCA_964246705.1 uncultured Pyrinomonadaceae bacterium | reverse complement strand
CACCAACCCCGCCGGGGCGCGGCGGCCCCCCCCCCCCGGCTAATTTCCTCTCGCCCTTTCAGAGACGGGAGCAACCATCTATTTTCTTATGCGGCTAAGCTGCCGGGCGTTTACATCTTCCCGGCTTTCAAATCGGCGACCCGCTTTTCAAAGCGCGTGGTGTCAACCTTATCGGCTTTGCCGCGCGCGATGGCTTGCTCGGCGACGGTGTAAGCCTCCTCCTTCTTGCCCATGGCAAAGAGGAGTTGCGCCTTGGTGGCGAGGTTCTGAAAAGTTTCCTTAACCTTGATGGACTGCTCGACCCACTTCATCGCGTCTTCTAACTTGTCGTCGTTGAAGTAGGCGCTGGCGACGGCCTGCGGAATCTGCCAGTCGGTGGGATTGGCTGCAACTGCGGTGTCAATCTTGGTGCGGACGAGCGCATCCATGTTCGGCACTTCGACCGTGAAGGGGACAGCCACCTTTTCCCAACGCAGCACGACCTGCGCCGAGTTCGGCGTCATCGTCGGGATTTCGTAGGAGAGCCACTCCTGCGACTCGGCCACCATCTGCGGCTTGGCTGAGACGCGCAGCGCGTCCTGCTTCGAGTCGTAGCGGAAGCTGCCCCACTGGTCAGCCACCT
The DNA here is from genome assembly GCA_964246705.1 of uncultured Pyrinomonadaceae bacterium. Taxonomy (GTDB): domain Bacteria; phylum Acidobacteriota; class Blastocatellia; order Pyrinomonadales; family Pyrinomonadaceae; genus DASZCR01. The sequence goes on along the minus strand of CAXTRQ010000203.1, from coordinate 4,270 downwards.
TGTTGAAGATAATCTTCCACTCGTCCTTGCCCGGTAGGGCGTGCAGGCTGTAAGCGCCCGCCGGAAGTTTTTGACCGTTGATGAGCACGTCGTCCGTGACGACGAACTTGGTCGCATTGTTCGCGCCCGCGCGCCAGACGTGACCGTAAGGGACAAGCGGCAACTCCTTGCCGGAACCGGGCGAGCCGTCGAGCGTCGCCTCGGTCGTGGCGGCGGGGCCGAGCGCGCTCACCTTGGCCGCCGGTACGTCGCCCCAGACCATGCGACCTTTGATCGCGGGACGGAAGTATGTGATCGTCACGTCAGTCACGCCGATGGTCTGCGAAATGGTGGCCTTTTGACTTGCCTGCGGCAGGCGCACGCCGGGGTTCTGTTGCGCCCGCGCTGACTGTGCCGCGCATGCCAACAGGCACAGGAGTGCGACGGCAGGAGTCAAGAGATTTTTTCGTGTCATAACATTTCTCCTCAATTAATAGAAAATGGAAGCGCGCACGTGTTCACGGAAACCACGGCGGCCATCTGCTTTCGTCTGATTTTTTGACCGCAGCGCCGTGTTGACGTACGGCGACCGGCGGCTGAAGGTTTTCAACAACCCATAGAGAGCGATGGAAATTTTAAAGCCGCAGCGATACCTCAGTGTCGGCTCTCCGTGCAAGTGTGCAACTTCTTCCAGCGAGAAGTTGGCGCGACCTGAGATGGTTCGTGCATCATTTCGTTTCCTTGAGAAAATTGCTGTGTGAAATGTACGCGGCGGCTGACCATGAGCAAGGCTATCTCAACACAAAATTTCAGTTTTCACAACCGGCACATCAAACCATTTTACAATTCGTTGACAAGCGCCGGGGCGGCACTCGCGCGCGGCGGTTTTCCGAATCAGACGCTCCTGCTTTAGGATGAGAGCCACATGAAAAGCTTGCTCGTCAAAACCGGCTGCTGCGGCTTTCGCATGGCGCAGAGCGAATACGTCCGGCACTTCCCTGTCATCGAAGTGCAGCAGACCTTTTATCAACCACCACAAGTCGTCACGCTTCAGCGCTGGCGCGAAGCCGCTCCGCCCGATTTTGAGTTCACGCTCAAGGCATGGCAACTCATCACACACGAAGCGCGCAGCCCGACCTACAAACGTCTGAAGCGTGTGTTGAGCGAAGAGGAGCGCGCAGACTGCGGCGCGTTTCGTCAAACGGCGATTGTCCTTGAGGCATGGGACGTGACGCGCGCCTGCGCCGAAGCCCTCGACGCGCGGCGCATTCTCTTTCAATGCCCGGCCAGCTTTCAGCCCACGGAAGAGAATCTGAAAAGAATGCGCGCCTTTTTCTCTTCAATCGAACGCGGGCGGCTGGAGTTTCTGTGGGAGCCGCGCGGCGGTTGGGCAGACAAACTCGTGCGCGAACTGTGCGAAGAGTTAGAGCTTGTCCACGTCGTCGACCCTTTCGCCGTGCGGACGGTCACGCCGTCGAAGATTTACTTTCGCCTGCACGGTCGCAAAGGTTGGCGCTACACGTATGAACAGGATGAGTTGGAAGAGTTGCTCTCGATGCTCCCGAGAGGACGGCAGACCTCTTACGTCCTGTTTAATAACGTCCGCATGCGCGAAGACGCCGCGCGCTTTCAGGAATTGGCGCAAGCAATAAAGGCATATAAAATTTAGCGATGAACAATACCGCTCATTTGACAGATGGAGGCGCGCAGACGCAAGACTCTAAGCCGCTGGGTGCAGTGCGTCTGGGCTTCATCGGCTGCGGCGTGATGGCCGAAGCGATCATCGCAGGGCTGCTGCGCCAGCAGTTAGTCGCGCCCGCGCAAATCGTGGGCAGCCATCCACGCCCTGCGCGCCGCGCCGAACTACACGCGAAATACGGGATACAGGTTTTTGAAAGCAACCGTGAGGCAGCGCGTCTCTTAAACAATTCGTCTGACGAAACCGAAGACGGGGCAACCCTGACCGGACGCGGAGGCGCAATCGTTATCCTCGCCGTCAAACCACAGCGATTGGGCGGCGTGCTCCACGAATTGAAGGGCGTGATAGAGGAGCCGCAGCTTGTGCTCTCCATCGTCGCGGGCGCGCGCATCGAGACGATTGCCGACGCGCTCGCGCACAGAGGCGTAGTGCGCGCGATGCCGAACACCCCGGCGCAGATTGGCGCGGGCATGACCGCATGGACGCCGACCACGGAAGTCAGCGACGAACAACTGGCGCAGGTGCGCGTGATGCTCGGCGCGTTGGGGCGCGAGTTGCTCGTCGAGTCGGAAAATATGATTGACATGGCGACGGCCTTGAGCGCCACGGGGCCGACTTACATCTTTATGATGATGGAAGCGCTCGTGGATGCGGGCGTCCACATGGGTTTCTCGCGTCACGTCGCCGAGGAACTCGTCATCCAGACGATGCTCGGCTCCGTCCTCTTCGCGCAGGAATCGAAGAAGCACCCGGCGGAACTGAGGAACATGGTTACCTCTCCCGGCGGCACTTCGGCCGAAGCCATCTACCAGATGGAGAAAGGCTCTCTCCGCACAGTGCTCTCGAAAGCCGTCTACGCCGCCTACCAACGCGCCGTCGCGCTCGGCTCGCGCAAATAATCCCGACCACGCAATACGTCCGAGCGTCCTTCGTCTTAGCGTCTTGGCGTGAAACTGATTTTCGCGCAAAGACGCTGGAGACGCTAAGACGAAGGCAACGATTCAGAATTTCAAATCTTGAATTTGAGAAGTGCGCTAGACGGCTGTCTTGAACGCGCCCGCGCGCTCGGCTTCGTCGTTGAGTTCGAGGATTTCGCGGCGGATGGCTTTGCGTTCGGAGAGCAGTTGGCGGAAGAAGCGGCGTTGTGTGATGAAGAAGGCGGCGGCGTTGAGGCTGGCGAGGAAGCGCTCGAACTCTTCCGTAAAACGCAGCGAGACGTAGCCCGCCAGCGGCGCAACGATGAGGGCGGCAAGCGTCGCCCGCCAGCCCTCGAAGATGTAGGACAAGATGAGCAGCACGATCCACGTCAGCGGAAACAAAAGCATCGCGGCGATAATCTTGATGGTCGAGAGCACGTCGTCGTAATTGTCGGAAAACTTGGTGGCGAGAAAGCCCGCGAGTTTGTAGGCCGGATAATGTATGCAAGCGCCGACGAGCGCGAGCGGGAACAGGAGGATGAAAGCACAGGCGCGCGTCAGCAGGTGGCGCGCGGTCGTGTTTTTCGAGAGGCGTGCGGTCGAGAGATCGCGCGGGTCTGCGAAGCCAGCCTGTTTCAATTCTTCTTCGTAGAGACGGATGCGCGCTTCCAGCGCGGCGAGCCGTTCGGGCGACTGCGCGCGGTGAAACGCGTAGGCTTCGACAAAACGACGGCGGAGTTTTAATTCGCGCATCAGGCTCGTCGCTCCCGCGTCCGCTTCGTCTTCGGAGGAAAAGATGCGCTCGGCGCGTGAGATGGTGGCGAGCGCCTCGGCGTGCTCGGCGTTGAGAGTCGTTTCGCGCAGGGCATCGCTGATGCGGTCTGAGAGGGCGCGGACGGCTGCGCGCGGCGGCTCGCCGTCCTCGTCCAACTCGACAGGCTCGACGCTGATGGGTTCGCCGAAATAGAGCAGCGCGGAACTGCGAAAGCTCGTCTTCGCGGTGTAGTAGAGACCAGCGGGCACGATTTTCAAATTGAGCGCGTCGCCCGCCGACGCCGCGCCGAGTGCGATGCGCGCCGCTCCCGATTTCAATGGGCGCAGTGAAGGTTCGTTGTGCGAGACGCCTTCCGGGCAAATGGCAATCGTTCCGCCCCTCGCCAGCAACGCGTGCGAGCGCTCGAACGTCCCTCGATTCTTCGAGGTGTCTCCGCCCTCATCCTGTTTGCGATAGACGGGAATCGCCTCCATCGCACGGACAAAGTAGCCAAGCACGGGAGCACGAAAGAGCGGCGACTTGGCGAGGAACGAGACGGGGCGCGGCGCGTAGCAGAGCAGAAAGCCCGGATCAACCAGCCCGTTCGGATGATTCAACACAAAGATGCTCGCGCCGCTTCGTGGGACGCGCTCAAGCCCCGCGACTTCGATGCGGCGAAAGAAGATACGCAGGGCGAAGCGCAGTAGCGCCGTGATGATTCGCCTCGTCAAAATCGGTTCAGCCTCCTCAAGCCGAAGTTACCTCCGACCGTCAGAACTATTGTACTGGAAATTTCGACGGATGTTCGTGGGAAGATGCGACACGCGCACGGCGGGGATTTGTTTTCTTCGCGACTTGGGGTCTCCGGCGGGTAACAAGGTTTACCCGCCGGGGCCCCCAGGCGCGGATAAAAAAAGGAGC
>CAXTRQ010000202.1:0-10840 GCA_964246705.1 uncultured Pyrinomonadaceae bacterium | reverse complement strand
TTTATCCTTTGTGATCACACCATCTCAATTACATTGTTCAGGTATTTAACGCGCCTGAGTTTGCAGTCCCTCGGCACAAACTTCTCCTCTTGTGAGGTGGAGAATGCCTCAGGGTAGGCCGCATTCTTATCGACAGAGATCGAGAACGGTAGCCTACGATGTTCTGCTCTCATCATCTTCTTGAAGAACCGTTTTGCTGCGGAAACATCACGCTTTGCGCTCGCGCATAAATTCAATTGTATTACCTTGCTTATCAACGGCGCGGTATAGGTATTTGCATGTCTTCCCGACCTTGATGTAAGTCTCGTCTACAGGATAGGAAATGCCGCTCATCTTCAAGTGAGGTCGGATACGCTTGTTTATCTCCGGCGCATAGCGCTGTACCCAGCGAAAGACAGTCGAGTGATCTACGTCGAGTCCGCGCTCCCGCATCATCTCTTCGACATCGCGATAAGATAGCTGGTAGCGACAATACCATCTAACGCACAAGAGGATGATGGTCGGCTCGAAGTGCCGCCACTTGAAGGGATCGGAATTTCGTTTCAAGAGTATGATTCCCGATGAGTGATGGATGAGCTGAAGAGTGGATTATAAGCTCACTGGCAATTCTTGCAACAGTGCCCAGCCTTAAACCAGTTTGCGATACTCTTTGAAGGGCGAGTGCCGATGAGCGGGCTGACCCAAAACTCACTTACACAAAATCCTGTTTAAGGCCAACCGAGGTCGTGATTCCTATAGTTTATGGTAATCAAACCTCTTTTCTAAAGAAGTTTGATCTCCCATACTGTTGAATTTATAAATTAGCTTGACTATTTTGTTATCGTCATAAAAGTACTCTTTAGTTAATTCACCTTCCTCGGTTTTATATAACTCCTTTTGGGGGTAATTATCTTTCAAAACTAATTCATAGTCTTTGATTACAGTGTTATCAGGAATAAATAATGTAATTATCGAAGGTTTAAAACGAATGCCCTTGTTGAAGCCAATGAACTTAATAACCTTTAGATTTCCATCTATCTGAGTTTCCGTTTTGAAATTACTATAGTTGGCCGCCACAGAAAAAATAAGTGAAAGATCGCTTACTTCGTCTGCTAGTAAAGCAGCTAAAGGGAATTCGATGGCTTTGTCTTTAAGAAAACCGGACTGAAATAGAAAATCCCGTTCGTATTTATCAGCTTCCAAATTTACCTCTTTTACTCTGTCTTCTCCCTTCACTTCAGTATGATCATACTCACCGTTTTTCTTATAAAAATATTCTACTTCGCTTTCTTGCGTTTTTGTTTGCGTGTTATATCCAATTCCCCTAACAATTACCCCTCTACGGAAAAAGACACTGCTCACCAATTCATTATCTTGGTATATATCAACCTTGAAACTTTGTAGTTTGATGTGCCTGTCGTTATCGTTTTTTGGATCTTCGTTACCGTAAGTTTTTGAGTTTTGGTTAGCAATAAAGTTTGAGTTTCTACTTGTATGCACACTTAAACCTTTGTTAACCCCATTTCTCAAAATAGGTTCGTGACAAGAGCAGCACCAAAGAAAAAAAACACTTATTAATGTAGTAACGTAAGTCTTCATTATCTCTTCCAAAAAATCGTTCGTCCGTAGACCGCAGTTGAATGATACCCAATCTTACCGCTTCTTGAAACGCTAGTTTGAGGGGCTTTGAACTTAGACCCTACATTCTGTTTCCATTTGTCATAATGTTCATCAGAAATACTCCAACCCACCGTATTCTTATGCAACTCCCAAGTTCCTTTACCATTAGGATTTGGTACAGAAGTTCGCTTGTCTGAGTCAGGAAACATTGATTGTTCCGCTCCGTCCCAATTCGTTGCTCCATAGCTATAATCAAAGTCCCCTGTAATTGCGTTTATCACAGCCCAATTAGCCAGCTGCATTTTTCCTTGTCTGTTTTGCAGAGAGGTATCATTAAATAATTTAGCTTGTGTACTCGTATCTCCATAAGCTGTTTTATTGGTCTGATGTACATACGCAATTGCTCCCATCTCCTTTTTTAATTCTTCTGATACTCCTTTGTACATGTAAGCACTGCTTTCACCATAAACTGTTGCACCCTGTTTTTGGAATTCGGTATGGGTAATAGGTAATTCACTAACATTTCCTACCTGTCGTTGAATATTTCCATTTCCTTCAACAATCCTGCTTACTTCTGTACCGGTATAAACTTTATCATCATCTATACCGTCACTACCCAGCCATGCCCCATTTTCTTTGTCATAATAATCCCCTACCTCGCCAGTTGGATCAATCATATTTAATGGGTTATTTCTCACATAAGAATATAGATTCCAACTTTGCGGATTACTTTCAGATTGGTCATTAAAAGGCTGGTCTGGCGTGGCAAATCTACCCAATTTGCTGGCATACATCCTAGCCTGAGCGAAATCAAGGTCGGTTTCATTATCCCGTTCATATCCAGTAAACTTCTGCCGCACTCCATCATTAACGCCATAACCCTGCACGGTCGTTCTGCCGCCCGTGCCAGCGCCCACTTCCTCGCCGAATGGTAAGTAGTCATGCCGCGCCTTTACCTCCCCACTCTCTCCCGTGACAACTCTCGGCGTCCCCAAACTGTCTGCTGTCAAATAGCTCGTCCCGCCCGTGCGCGTCTGCCCCGCAGTGCTATACTCTGCGACCAGCTTACCCGTCGCATCAGAGACAAACACTGTCACGCCGCTGGCCGTCTGTGCCCTGACTCTTCTTCCATCTCCATCATAGCTGTAACGTGCTGCCATTGGGTTGACGTTGGGTTGCCCGCCGTCATAACTGACCATCCGGTTCTCGGCGTCGTAGCTGTAAGTATGCCCCGTCGTCTGATAGTTTCGCGTGATGTTGCCTGACAGATCATACTCTCTAGCATTGATGCGGTTCGTCTGCGCGTTGTAGGCGGCTAGAGATTGCGGCGTCAGTGCGGGGTCTGCAACGTAGCCTGCGGTGATAGCACGATTGCCATACTGGTCGTAATCATAGCTCTGCGAAGTCGCGCCAGCCTCCATCATGCTCGTGACCCGATTGACAGAATCGTAGCTGTAGAGATGGGTGGCACTAAAGCCGGTCACGCTGTTGATGGTCGGCACCGTGATGGTCTGCGACAACACGTTTCCGTTGTTAGCGGTCGTTCCATAACCATATTGCAGCTTGAGCCTGTCCGGTTCCGTCGAAGCTATGGGTGACGTTCCCAGCTTGATCTCGGTCGGCTGCAACCGGCTGTTGAAAGCCGTGTGCTCCCACAGTTGATTGCCCAGTTTCATCGAGCTGACCCCGCCGCTCGCCTGATAGTCGAAGGCGCAGGCATAAATCTTCTGCCCCTCTCCTGCCTTCTCGCCCGTCACGAGTGAGAGTCGTCCCGCCGCATCCATGCCGGTGACTACTGTTCGACCTGAAGGATAGGTCTGAGAAATCATGTTGCCTGCCAGATCATACCCGTAGCCCATCGTGTAGCTCTGCCCATCGGTGGTCTGCGCGCTGCCTGTCACTCTCCCCAACGCATCGAATTTCGTATAGCCCGTCGTCGAGACGCTGGAACTCACAGAGGTCAGCCTGCCCGTCGAAAATGCGACTTCCGGAGCGTCATAGGCATAAGTCACACCCGGCGTATTGTCTGTGTAAGTTTTAGTGTTCACGCGATTCAGAGCGTCGTAGCTGTAATCGGTGCTCACTCCGCGCGCGTCCGTCTTGTGCTCAAGATTGCCGCTGGCGTCGTAGAGATAAGAGATCGTGCCGCTTTCCGGGTTCGCCGCGCTGCGCAGATGCCCCAGCCCGTCGTAGACAAAACTTCTGGTCTGTTGTCCCTGCGTGACGGTTCTCAGATTTCCGCGCGCGTCATAGAGATAGGCGGTCGTCGCATAGATTGAAGCCGAAGGGTATTCCAGCATTTCTTCGACCATCTTGAGTCTTCCCAGCCCGTCGAGCGTCGAGCGCCGCTGCTTGCCCGCCTGATCTCGGACAGTCGTCTGCTCGCTTGCGTAAGTGGTCACGACCGAGCCTGTCCAAGCGGCATTCGTTCCGGTTTCGGGCGGGACGCTTGCCACTGAACCGCCGAAGGTCGAGACCTCGGTCAACCGCCCTCCCAGATCATAGATGTTTCTCGTCCATCCATCCGTCGCAGCCCCTGTCGAGCGGTAAGGATTCGTCGAGAACTTCACGCGTCCCAATGCATCGTAGATGGTCTTCGAGAAGATCGTGAAGTTGGCTGTCGAGGCGTGCTGTCCATCCTCCGCCGTTGCCGACAGCACAGGTCTGTCGAACCCGTCGAACTCTGTTCTCGACGAGAGCCATCGCGCCCCGTCCAACTGCCTGCTCACCTGTGCGACGTTCGCCGTCGGGTAGCTCATCTCCGTCACCGCCTGCTCCGCCCGACCCAGCGCCGCGATGGCTCGCACAGGTCTTCCGATACCATCATAGACCGATTGAGTAATTACTCCGCCCGCGTCTCTGACTCCCGTCGCTGCGCCGAAAGTGTAGTCATACTGCGTCCGCGTCTGCTGTCCCAAAGCATTCGTCACTAAAGTCGGCATCGCGTAGCTCGCACCATGCGTCCCTGAGGAGGCGTTGTCGGGATTGCCGCCATTGCCGAAATTGTCGGCATAAGAGATCATCGTCTCGTAGCCTTTCGGGTCTTTCGTCCGCACAACCTGTCCTGCGTTGTCATAATGGTTGTACGAGGCCACGTAGCTGGCGGCTTCCACCCAGCTTGAGACTTTCGTGACGTTGCCGCGAGTCTGCCCGGTGGAGAATTGACCACTGTCGTAGCCGGTCATCCCCGCGTTGATAGTCAGTGCCGCGTGATGCCCATCACCCGCCGTATAGTTGTCATATTCGTATTCGGTGGATGCCTCGCGCGCTCCTTGAGCGTCTCTCACCTCTTCGCTCAGCAGCAGCCGCTTCTGATGAATGATCGTGGTCACGTCTGAGGCCAATCCGCCTCCGCACGACGAGTCGAGCGGGTTGAGGTTCGTGTAGCACGAGCCGTTGACCGAAGGCGTCTGCCCGCTCCCGGCATAGCTGCGCAGCGTCTCCCGCAACAGCCCCCCGGCGCTCCCGCCAGCGACGCCGAAGTCGTATTCTTTGATTGACGTGACGTTGTTGAACTGGTCGTAGCCGTACTCGACCCGCCGCCGCTTCCCGTTCTCCAGCGTCGTCTCCTCCCACTCTACACGCACGTCGTTGGACGGTTGATCCTGTCCGTGCTGCTGTGCGTATGCATTGACGTTCGACCCGGCGTCATTGCCCCACACCACGGGCGTGCGCTGCATCCACCCGCGCTCGGTCACGATCAGCCCCGTTCCCGTCTGCGTCTCCGTGCGCCACTCCCTCGCGTTCTCCCAATACTCGTTGCCCGTGCCAGTGAAAGGACTACCGCAGTGCCGGTATTCGGCATTGAGCGCGAGGAAGAAATGGCGCTCCGAGGCCAGCACCTCGCCCGCCTCACCGCCACGGTGCGCTTCGACCCTCACGGCGGGACGAAAGATGCTGCCGCTCCACTCGCCCGCATCATAGTGATAGACCCACGTCGCATCCACCGCCACCCCGTCCGTCAGCGTGCGTCGCTTGCCCGCTCTCCGGTTCAGCGTGCCGTTCATCGGTGCCGACCCTTCGCAGATGCTCGTCCCGTCGCCATAGTAGTCAATCTGCGAGAGGCCGCCGCCGGGGTAGACGATCTCCGCGACCTCTCCGTACTGGTTGTAGCGGAAGCGGAAGGCGCGCCCGTCCGGCAGATGAAGAGCGGTCACCGCCGTCCGTGCGCCCACATCCTCGCCCGCCGCCGAACCGTAGGCGATGATGCCCTCCGACTCGCCGAAGAGGTCGGTGTGCGCGCCCTCAATGGTGTGCTCGAAGTAGTTGCCGAACTGGTCGTGCAGGGCATCGCCGGTGGTGAAGGGGCGCGGAAGCGCTGAGAAGTCGGCGCGCAGGTTCTCGCCGAGGGTGCCAGTCTCGACGCTGATTGAGCGGTCTGGCGCTCCCATGTAGCCCTTCGCCGTGACAATCACCGTGCCGGCTGAGGACTGCAACAGGGTCTCGCGTCCAAGCTCATCCGTGTAGATTGTCTCGCCGCTTGCTCCCGTGACGATCGTGATGAAGTTGCCGTTGCGGTCAATAATCTTCGAGCACACGCCTGTGTCCATGCGCAGGCGCGTCCCGTCGGCGAGAAAGACCCAGCCGGCGGGCAGAGAAACGTGCTGTCGGGCGTGATCGAATCGTTCGGGTCTGTGACGAAAGACACGCCGGAGCCGTCAATGCTGTGCCAGACCCGTCCACGGTCGCGGTCAATCAGGTCGTGATAGCCGTCCCTGATGTGGCTGGTGAGTGCCGGAGCGCCGTCGGTGAGGCTATCGCGCAACTCGACCTGTGAGCCGTCGGGCAGCGTCAGCCACAACTTGGTGAGCACGTACTTCGTGCCGCACTCACGCACGCCGTCGGTGAAGTTATTGCAGCCCGACGAGAGCGGGTCGATGCCGATGACCTTGCCCTTGATGGCCGGAGCATTGAGGATCGTCCAGCCGCCGCCGAGATGGCGCAGATAGGGTTCGTAGTCAACCATCTTATCATACATCGCAGAGTGATGTTCGATGGGGTTGCCCTCGGCTCCGTTTCCCGTAAAGACGGCCTCGCGGTCGTGCTGCGCGCTCCAGACTTTGCTGTTATAAGAGAGAGCGATGGAGAAGGAAGCACGTCCGCGCCCGCCGACGGTCGAGAGCGGAATCGAGAGCGAGAAGTTGCCGTTGGCTAGATTGACGGTCTCGATCTTATCGCGCGCGTAAGAGGAAGCCGCTGAGGTTCCGGCTTTGGACTCAGCCGGGATGCCGTTCGCGGACGAGTTTTGCGCATGGGTATAGAGAGCCGTCACCATCAGCACGAGCGTCGCGCGCATCAGCAGACCGAGCATCAATCTTAATTGCTGTGACACAGTTCCAGCGATCATGGCTCTCCTCACCTGCATCTCAATGACATCTCTCCCGGTGATCCGGGTTGAAAGGCCGATGTGCTCATTCTGTTCTTCCATTAAAAGGCGTGCTCCAAACACACTCGGTCAAAGTACGTGGCAGCTATCACGAGTTCAGTTCCGCCGCAACGGTTATGGAGCGGTAACCGTAATCGAGCACGTCCAGCCGGGATGAGTCGCTTCCGAGAGCACATAAGCGCCCGGCGCGAGATCGAGTTGCCCGACCCACACCCGCACTTTGGACGAGATTTGCGTCCCGGCGATGCGCTCTCCGCTGGCATCCTTGACCCGCAGGTCGATCTGCTGCTGCCCGCTCTCGTTGACCACCTTCAGATCGAAGCGTCCGGGGGCGTGGCTGAGTTGTGACGGACTGAAGCCTGATGGGCTGAGCGTCGTCGTGATGACATCAGTCTCTTGACTCAATGCTTTGGCTTGAATCTGACTTATCAGAGGCGAGTGCCAAGCCTGTGGGACGAGCAACACGACAGCCATCACCGCCATAAGCAGGAGCAGGCCGGATTTCATGAACTGTACGCCGCCCATCCGGCGGGCCACCTCTAGTCGAATGGTCATATGTGCACTTCTCCCCTTCAATCCGATGTGATGCGATAGCTGCCGACCGTGCCCTTCAAAAGTAAGCCCGTCAGCGAGAACTGCCGGTCGAGCGCCTGTCGCCAACGCTGCGAGCCGTTCAGACCCGACACTGCCCCGATTGTCACGGTCGTACGTAGCGTGAAGCTTGCGCAGGCCGGGTTGGTCTGTTTCCCCGTCGATGGCGTCAAGACGTAGGTCGTCGTGCTTTGCGGCGTCACTTGAATCGAGCCGGAACGCAGGAATACCTCGTAGCTCTCGCCTGTCGTATCGGTAGTACTTATGCTGCGTGGGCCGCTCGGCATCGTCCAGTGCAGTGTGACCACTTGCCCCGTTGATGTTGATGACGGCGTTGCGCTGAACTCATAGCCGACGCCACAACCGTTCGGGTCTGTGTCAGGATTATCCGCATTGTTAAAGAAGATGGTTTTATTGACCTCCGTGCATCCGTACGGCGCGTTTGTCGCCGCGAGGGAGTAACTGCTCGAAGGCGACGGGTAGACCTGCACACTCCCGGTCGCCTGTGGAGAATCAATCACCTGCCAGTTCTGGATGCAGGGCACGTAGCCGCCGGGCACGCACGGATTACTGAACGTGATCAGGATGCCGGTGGCCTGCGGCACACTCCAGTTGAGCGTGACGGGCGTATTCTCTGAGACCGTGTAGGTGCTGGCCGTGAAAGTTGCGGACGCGCTGTCCGGGCACACACCGACGGTTACCGTCGTCGTCATCGTCAGCGGCGCGCACAGGTTCGATCCGGTCGCCGTGAGCGTATAAGTGGTCGTGGCATTGACAGTAATGGGCGTATTGCCGGAGGCTGCGAACGTCCCGGAGATGCCCGAGATCGTGACGGTCGTCGCATACGGGATATTCCAGTACAAGTGGAGCGGAGTACCGGCGGCGGCGAGCGGGTGGTCAGGCGAAAAAGTAGACCGCGCGGCCTTCGGGCAGCCGACGACGTTGATGCGGACGCTCCTAGCGACCGTGGTGTAGTTCACTCCATCCGTCGGCGTGAAAGAGGCGGAGAGTTGCTGCTGCGCACCCGGATTCAATAACGTCCCCGCGGGCGGCGAGTACAGGAATATACCGGCGACGTTGGCCGTCGCATTGAGTTGTGTGCTACCGAGAGCCGTGTCCTCTGCGATGTCAGCCGGATTGTTCCAGCTAATGATGGGCGTCGCTTTATTAATGAAGAGCACGCCGGTCGCGGTCGCCGCAGCGTAGTTCGGATTGTCGAGGTTGGCGGCGACGCTGTAATTACCGGCGTTGGTCGGAGCCGTCGCCGAACCGTTGTAAGTCACCGACACTGCGGAGAGACCGGCGGGCGCGCTCGTCACCGTCACCGATTTAGGCGTGCCGTCATAAATCTGTCCGGTGAGATTTCCCGAAGTTAATGTCGCCGTGGCCTTGTTGATGACCAGCGTGCCGGTCGCATTCGCAGCCGTGTAGTTGAGGTGATCGAGAGCGGCGACGACGCTGTAGGTGCCCGCGTTGACGGGTGCATCAATTGAGCCGTTGTAGGTGATCGAGACACCGCTCAAGCCCTCGGGGCTGATCGTCGCCGTCGCCGGCTTCGGTGTGCCGTTGTAGATCTGCGTCCCCATATTACCGAGCGATAGTGTCGCCGTCGCCTTGGCGATAACGAGCGTCCCCGAAACCGACCCATCGTAGTTCGCGTCGTTGAGGGTGGCTAAGACCGAATAATTCCCGGCGTTGACGGGTGAAGAGACCGTCGTTCCATCTTGGCTGTAGGCGAGACTCACAGCCAGACCGGCGGGAGTAGTGGTCGCCGTGGCCGCTTTCGCCGTCCCCGTGTAAATCTGCCCGGTAAGATTGCCTAGAGTAACGGCGGCGGTCGCCTTCCGGATGACCAGCGGCGCGGCCACCGCCGGGGCATTATAGTTGGAGTTGTCGAGCGCAGCGGAAACGGCGTACGTGCCGGCGGCGGTCGGTGCGCTCGTCGCACCGTCGTAGGTCAGTGTGAGGCCGCTCAACCCCGCCGGAGTGGTCATGGCGGTCGCCGGCTTCGGCGCTGCGATATAGGTCTGCGTCAGGTTTGAGAGCGCGATTGTGGCCGCCGCCTTCGCCACCGTTAAAGCTCGAGTGACACTCTGAGCCGGACGAAAGCCGGAGTTGCCCGCTTGATCGGCGCGCAGCGTGACCGTGCCCGCGCCCGCGATGGTGAGCGTGTTACCGGAGAGGGAAGCGGGGCCGGATAGGAGGGTGAAATTGATGGGGAGACCTGAGGAAGAGGTAGCATCGAGAGCGAAGGGTGCCGCGCCGTAGGTTCTGTCGGAAGGCTGGTCGAAAGTGATCGTTTGATCGGCGAGCGCGGCGCTCTCTTCGGTGGCGACGAGGCGGCTGCCGGTGTAGATGTATTCCTTCGAGGGATGCGCGGGCGAAAAGTTGTCCTGTGATTGCACAGGTGCGACCAGCGCCGCAGGAGGTGCCGTGCCCGGCCGGAGTCTGCTCCACTGGGCGAGAGCGGCGCCAGCCACCATTAAACACAGCGCCAGAGTGGTCACGACGACCTTGCTTCTCGGAAATTGTGGGCGAGGACGAGAACCGGTCTTGCGCTGTTTGAGGCTCTGACGTTTTGACATAAACGGGTTAATCCTGAGGCGAAGGCATCCGCCGACGCCAGCCAGAGAGCGTGCCGCCGTGATGAATCAAGTCACGCTTTCAACGGACGGTGAAGAAGACACAGGCACACTTCGAAGCGGCACCACTCTCTAGTTATGAGAACTCTGCGGCGGTGTGCAACCAGGATGCAGGCTCTCTAAGCAATGCATCTGGCGACGCAACAGTTGCGGCACAAGCTTGGAGAGTTTTGAGCAGCCCCGTCGCTACCTGCAAGTAGTGATCGGGCTTTTGGCCTCCCAGATTAAATAATCGAGACGATCAATAAAGCTGTTAGTTGATGACGTGAGGCTCACGAAGATGAAAGTTCTTCGGTAGCAAAACGCGAGGGTGAAAGACTGCGGGTGTCCAGTCTCCCTGCATATGACCTTCCAAGAAACCGGGGCATGACCTTACGTGTCGGAGGGGAATGTTGTCAAGCAGAAAAAAATGAGTAAGAGGGTTAATCAAAGAGATGAAAGAAGATAGCGGGGATGCAAGATTTTTGTCATGAAGAGAAACAGGTGTCGGGAGTACTTTGGAGGTTAAGGGAGTCTATGAACTGCACCCCACAAATGGGACAGGTAGAGAGGGTGGTATCCTTGCAAAATGACCCATCCCCAAAAAACTGGACACTTCGTATGTTAGGATTTCTGCTTCCAG
>CAXTRQ010000201.1:0-10864 GCA_964246705.1 uncultured Pyrinomonadaceae bacterium | reverse complement strand
CCCGCCTTCTCCGCACGGGCATAGATAAAAGCGATGCGCTCATGGGCGGCTGGCTTGGCTTGAAGACTCTTCAAAAAGTCGGCATAGATATCGGCACGGCGGCAGCCTCACCCCCGCTATCGCCGCGCCCGCTGCCTTCTCGGCCTATGCGAACTATCAGCAGTACCAATACAACACCGAAACCCGTCAGAAGTCGGAGAGCGACGCTGCCACAGGCTTTAAGCAGATAAGTCGAGCGCGAATGTTGAGCGGCAGGCGTCTGCCTGACGATGTAGCGCGGGCGTATAGCGCAAAGGCGTCCACCGGATTCAATCTCTATGACTTGCAGCCGAAGGTGTATGGCACGCCCGGTTATGCGGGTGCTTCGGTTAGAGCACCACAAGACGAAGGAAGCTCTATGGCAGCGACCCTCGCGCGCCTCAAGCCTGAGTTGTGTTCCCTGAAATCATGCGGGGCTTTATTCAGGAGACAAAACAACGCGCCTTGAGCGGCGAAATATCCAAGCCGACCGCCGATGCGACCCTCTCCGTAGCTCAGAAGGTTTTTGGAGAAAGCTATAAGCAGGCGTCAACGGAAATCAGCTTAATGTCGGCACAGTTGTCGCCGCTCACTCAAAACTTTCTCAACCTGCTATCCCCGACCGGCAAACTGCCGGAGTCATTAACTCGCGTAACTAACTCGTTAGACTCGGCTGCATCTCAGATAGGTAATCTGAGGTTCAATGCGCCGTCTCTGGCTGCCTTTCCCGGCCTTCCGTCAAAACCAAACACAACCGCCGCGCCTTTGGCCTTTGGCATTCCATCGAGCGCACGCGGCAGCGTCGTGCATCGTGACGACATTGCGATGTTGCATCGTGGAAACGTCATGATGCCCGCTTGCCTTTCGCGCCGTTCGCCGGGTGATTGGATGAACACGGCGAGAAATATCAGAGGAATGGAAACCGACAGCATCACTACTGACGTTGGCGGTTTCAGGGCGTACCAAAGCCCCGCAATGGACGCTGATGAGCCGCGCCGTGCGGCAGCGTCGAGCGCACCTACACCGTTGCATCATGCAATAACGCGACGGAGCGGCGACACCTACATCGAGGTTAACGTCAACGTCGCACCCGGCTCGCCAGCAGCGAACGATCCGCAGGAACTGGCACGTCTCATCAAGCAAGAGGTTTCGAGCGTGCGAGATGAGATTGCCAAAGTGCGCGCTAAACTACATGACCCTGATTTCATCGCAGAGTGTGTGGGCAGAGCGTGGGAGAAAGAGAGAAGCCGAGAATGAGTAACAATAAGCTATACGCGGTTGCGTTGCTCGCCGTGCGACCTTGCTGCGATATGAAGACGTGCATTGATGCGGTTTCATGGAGCTTTGAAGCGTACCGGAGAAGAGTCGGGTTCTATCCCGACCATCTCAGCTTTGACCGCCTTGTAGAGTTAAGCGGGAGTCACGAATTTTTACTCGCTGCTGACATGACGCTGGCGGCGTCAGTCGTAGATGCTTTGGAGACCTGCCTTACACGATTCCGTGAGCAGTACCCGGAATCCGAAGGCTGGACACCTAAATTGTTGCATGGTAAAAGTGTTCTGGTAGGAAATAATAAATAGTTGCAAACATCGGTATTGACGCCAAGTAATCAGAGCATAGCCAAGACTTGGTACTTCCCCCAGTCCTCTGGAAACAATCAATAATCTTTTTTTAATCATTCGCATATAACACACACAAACGTCTAACGCCGGGGATAATCGACGAGCTATCAACATTGAGAATAACAAACATGCTGAACTGCGAGTCCGGTTGATCCCCTTGTTAGACCGCCTCTTGGTTGCGGCACGAGCGCCAGCAGAGCTTTTCCTGCTTGTTTCATGTCGCAACAACAGGCGGTTTCTAACGCTTGAATTAACCCACTGCCCGACGATACCTCACAAGCAAGCCGAAGCCATACAAGGTTGATAAAAGACAAGCTGAGGGCGGTCGGGTTGAATGACTTGTTCGGCAGCGCCGTGAAATGACGAGCCTACTTAGCCCTAATTATCCAATAAACTGCCGCGTTCTTAGGGCGCGTCTCCGCAGCTTTTGGGATGCTAAGCTCAGTGTCGGAAGAATCCTGTTGCTGGAAATTTTGAACTAAAGAACCGCCGCCGGTTTGAACATTCTCATGGCCGTGTAGCGGTAACATGTGATAGTGGGATTTTAATGCGTCTGGTTGATAAGAGCCGACAACATGTCCTAATACTTTGTTGCCTGCATTGTCTGTTCGTTTAGCCGCATCCGGGTCAATGCCTGCGCCGTCATCCACCCCTCTAAGGAAGTAACCTTGAAGGTCAGGGATGTTGAATTTGTCGGTTGCCGTCCCACCCCAACATGTTCCGATAGCATCGAAAAGTTGTTCAAACTCTCCTTTGCGATGCAATTCACGCCCATCGCAAGGCAGCCAGCCTTCTGGAATTGTGTTTGTTGGTCCGGCATAAGCTACGACTGTTCCGATGGGCACTTCCATAATTTACCTCCTGAGTTGGGATGCTTAACAAGGCAATCAAGCTACTGCCGCATCCACTAGCAATAGCTGCTGAACGCCGGGGATAACTGGCGAGCTATCAAAGTGAAGATAAAGAGGCCGCTCCATTGCGAGTCCGGTTCAATGAGTTGTTAGATGCGCCGTTCGATAAAATCACACTCGTAGATTTAATTACGCGCTCAGTAAAACCACTAATTTAGTCTTTTCTAGACAATGGTTCGGGCAGAAACTATGCGGCGATCGCCCCATAACTTCTGAGATATTCAAACTGCGGATGATTTTTTACCGCACTTTGGTCTAACGCTAACTTGGAAATAATCAATTCCAAGAACTGCTCATTGAAATATCGCTGCTTCCAACTCGTCAGCGAAAAGACCGCCGCCTCGTCGCTCCGGTTGAGGCGTTGCGCTTCGAGCTTCGCCAGATTGACGGTCGAAAGTGCAACATTGAAATGAAAGTGCAACGCTTTCTCATCTCGCGCCTAATACTCCACCAGTCCGGTCAACTGCTTGGCATCACGGAAGAGAAGCTCCAATTGAAAGCGCGCTTTGTAAAAACGAAAGATCGAGGTGGCGCTCAAACAAGTGTCGGTCGGGAACAGTACCGCTAAGCGAGGCTTCTCCTGATCTTTGTCATTGACCACGACCACGACGCGAATGTTGCGTTGCAAACTGATGGAGTTGACCACCGCTGTGTACAAGCACAGATGCTCGTCAACTGTGCCCACCGACTCGAAGCGTCGCAGGTCGGCAAATGAAACTTGGCCGTCAAAGTGGCGGCGACGACCGCGCTTTTTCTGTGCACCAGTGTAGAGATCGCGTAAGCGAGCATCCGCGCGCAGCTTGCTGATAGCGTGCAGCGACAGGGCGCACACCCCGTCAATAAACTTACGTTTGGCATAGTAGCCGTCAAAAACGCCTCTTGGACGGCCTCCAGCAAGCAAGAGCGTGCCTCGCGCAAATGCTGAAGATAGAAATCCCCACGGGTCACAGGCGCAGCAGCCTTCGGCGCGAGTTAGGTCTGTGTTGAGAGCGCGGGCGGTGTTTGTTTGACCGAGAGTGCATAAGCCGTGTGGCGTTCTACATCGATCAGGGAGAGCAGTGAGACTTCCAAGCCTTTGGTGGCACGTCCGCGACACGAGTCGAAGAACTTATCTAGCCCCTAAGTTGGGATGGCCGCTCTTAGGGATGAAAGATGCATATTGTCCGAGCAGTTGAGTGGCGGTCGCGGAAATGACCCGCTGCACGGCGCGCAGGTTGAAGTCGAGAAAGTTGAAGTCCTTCTGGAAGTGGCGACGTAAGCTGCGTTCCGAATAGGTGCTGTAGCGAGAGAGGTTGGGGTAGTTGACTCTGCCTCGCACCACCAGAATGGTAGCAAATAAAGTGTTCAGGAATTTCTCTTGAGGTTTGGTGATGGACGACATCTGTTTTAAGATTTCTGTGACTCCGCTCATCAGGTCATTTACCGATCAATGGAAGTTTAGGCACTGTCATTAAATCGGTAGATGGCCTGTTCTGTCATCTATATTCTGTCCGAACCATTGCTAGACATAGATTGTTGATATGCAGAATAAAGCTCTCCTGGATTATCCACATATGTTTCCACATATCCACATGCGCCGCAAATCCATGCCCTCAGAACTCCATGATGTGTATATTTGAATATCATGGCATCTGGATTTTCATAAACTTGAACAGTTAGATCACCAGCCACACTGTAATCACCTCGATCAACCATACGGACTTTCGGTATTATTTTTGTGGATTTGCATTTAGGACAGCTCTCAAGATTTGGCATTCGCATTTATCCTCTCATTTAACTATACATGATAGATAGCATTAATAGCAGAAGCATCTAATGCCCGCTATCAGCCGCCGCGCACACAACGTGATTAGCGGCAAGTCTCGCGCATGAAGGCAATGCTATTCGCGGTCGGCTGCATGGCGTTGTTAGATGCCGGGCTGCCATTGTACACTTCTCTTGGAGGCAGAGCGATAGCCTTTTGCTTTATATATTCGCCAAACCATAAAATGCTCGGACGTATTCTCTACTCACTCGTTTTAATCTCCCTGATTAACGCTGGTACATCCTTTGGTCAGCAGCCTCCACGTCCGCAGCTCGATCCGGTCGGGTTGAAAGAACTCATTTCCTTAGCCGGCCTCAGAGTAAGCGAGTACAAGGCAAGGTTCAAAGACCTCACCGCTGATGAGGAGCAGAAAGTAGAAGAATACGAAAGCGAAGGCAAACTCAAGCGGCAGCGGCGGATTGTTTCAGACCTGATCATCTATCAGTCCCAATTAGATACATCCGTGACGGCCGAGTACCGTTACGTCCGTGCGGTTGATGGTGTGGCGGCGGCAAAGCGAGAAGAAAGGCTGGTGAATCTCTTTGACCGATTAGCCAAAGCGGATTCGGTCAAGAAAGAACTCGACCGGATTAACCGCGAGAGCCGGAGGTATGATCTCGGGTACAGTTTCTACGGCCTGACGCTCAACCAGGGTTTACCCCTGACCGAGTACGCCCGCGCGTCTTTTCAGTTCACGGTCGCTGGTCGGGAGCAGATTAACGGACATGATGTGATTGTTCTTCAGTACCAACAGGTGGCGCAGATTCCTGAGCAGACGGTCAAGCTCTCACTGCCTTCTGTGTTGAAAGGATCTGAGTTGCTTTATCGCGGGCGACTGTGGTTGGACGCGGAGACAGCGCAACTCTGGCGTGAAGAACAGGAACTGACGTTGAAACTTCCCTCGTTGGCCCATCCTCTTATCTGGATGAGATGTGAGTTCGACTACGTTAGTAGCAGTTTCGGGATTCTCACGCCACAAAGGATAGTAGCTATGACCTATAGTAGAGGGCGAACGGGAGCAGACAATGTGCCGGAACTACTGTTGGGCGGGAAAGTAACTTTTGAGTACAGTGGCTTCCGTCGTTTTGATGTCAGCTCGCCCGATGCCTCGCTTGATCCACCGGCAAAACCGTAAGGTATCTAACCCGCCCCGCGCGGGCAACACACAACATTATCGGAGAAGACAACGATGAAAGGCATGCTACCGCGGGGTCGGGTTGAATGAGTTGTTCGGGTGCGGCGCATGATATCTCATATTGTAATTGTCTGACACAAACTATATGAAGAACACACCAAGATACCGACTCGAGATTTTGACTCAAAGGTGCATGAAAAGCCGTTAATCCGCTAACTCAAATCCGAATCTTGGTGTGCGCGGCATATAGAGCACTCTTACCACCTTAGTGAGGGGTCCCAATAATACTTTCCAGTTATACAGAGAATTTCTATTAGTAAAGCGCCGCTAGTCCAAAGACGCCATCGCGCTCGGTAATATAAACCCCATGGATCGTCGTCATTCCAATGCGATAGATAGATGATTTCCGGCTCCCCTTTAGGATTATCCAGATACATCCTGACATTAAAAACACCTACGATGCCTTGCAAGAATAAATTTAGAGCTATCATAAATAGCTTCACGCCTGCCAAATCTCTAATATTCTTTCCACCTCCAAAGGTAAATACAAGAGTAGCAATGACGGAAAGACTACACGCTAAACCCATTGATTCCCAGAATGTCTGGCCGACAAATCTCTTAAGCTTGGTTTTAAAAGGGAGAGAAGGTTGTTGCCCCAAAAACAGCCACAACGCTGCACGACACTTCTGTCCCACTGTTGGCTTGCGTGAGGGTTTTTGAAGTGCCTCTCTCTCCGGGGTCTGCATCGACGGTGCGGGAACTGAGGGCGTAGAACTATCAGGCGCTTTCAGCGTTGAGGCAAGTTCTGACACGCCTACCTCTGCAAGAGGTATTGTCGTCCCGCCTTGGTTGGCTAATCGTAGCTTGAAGTTAGCTTCCTGCAAGTCGTGCCGCATTTCAGCGGCAGACTTATAGCGGTGTGCCGGATTACGTCGCAATGCTTTTTCTACGATTCGGCGCAACGCCACCGGTATAGACAGTGGCAAAGGTGGCGGGTCATGCCGGGCAATTGCTTCCTTAAGCGACTCGACATCAGAATGATAGTAAGGCGGGCGGCCTGTAAGAAGCTGATAGAAGATAATCCCAACAGACCAAACATCTGTCTGTTCGTTTCGCTTATAGCTGAAGGCTTCCGGGGCCATATAAATAGGCGTGCCACCGATGGTCAAGCTATATGAACTTGACAGAAGCAGCCGTGAGATACCGAAATCGGCAAGGAGCGGTGCGTTGCCTTGTAGCAGTATATTGTCCGGCTTAAGGTCACGATGGATGATGTGCCGTTTGTGTAAATGTTCAAGACCCGCCAGCACACCATCAATCATTTCGCTAGCGGCCTCAAACGATGGCGCTTTGCCGCCATACCGTTCGAGCCATTTGAACAGCGACCCATCGGGCATATATTCACTCACAATAACGACTTGATTAGCGTAAATATCAGCGTCAATTAGGCGCAGCACATTCGGATGTCCGCTCGCTTGGAGCCAAATTGCCGCTTCGCGCTTGAGGGCTTCGAGGTCAATATTCTTTGTGTGCGGCAACTTTAGGGCAACCTGCATAGTGGCAATGGGAGTAGCTTTTTCCGCTAGCCAGACAGTGCCGAAAGCTCCACTACCGATCTCTCTTACTAGTTTATATGGGCCAACTTTTCTGTTAGGATCTTCCACGGTTTAATTGTACTTTCACTTTAAGCCAGAAGCGGCCTAACGCCGGGGGTAACCGGCGAGCTATCAGCCTTGAAGATAACAGAGATGCTGGACAGCGAGTCCGGTTGATCTCCTTGTTAGACCGCCTCTTAGCGACGGACTGAAACGCTCACAGTCTCAGTTCGTCGCGCTCAGGCGCTCTAACGCAAAGTAGGCGTACTATTAGCCGCCTTCTATGACGCCCATCGGCATATTCCTTATTATCCAGGACTACCAGCCGCCATGCATGACGCCTATTCGGGCGTCTATATCTCCTGAGCCTTAAATTCTCCAATCTCTTCGGCGTTGTTGCATAAATCAAAATGAGCGTAGTCTCTTCCACAATGGGAAACAACCGTGGCTCACACGGCGTAGCTGTCCGGCATTCCCAAGTGCGTCATCCGGTTCAGCGTCGCGCACCTGACCAGCATCTGCGCCGCTTGCCCGTCAAACTTGCGCGCTCGCACTCGCGCGCCAAAGATCATCTTCACGCGAAAGACCTGCGTCTCGGCCAAGCTGCGCCGATGATAGCCCGCCGCGCGCTTTCACTCTCGACGCCCCTTGCGACGAATCTCTCGCAGGTTCTCGTCGCGGATGTGCCGCTCAGAGCGCGTGTTGGCGTGTTGCCAGATGCGCGCACCCCGGCGCGGCGCAATCGCCGCCCGCGCTTTTCTCTCGCGCAGGGCGTGATAACAGTTGCGGCTATCGTAGGCTCCATCGGCGCTCACTTGGCTAATCTCGTCCTCGACCTGCGCCAGCAAGTCGAGCAGAAGTTGCGAGTCTTTGAAGTCGTTGGTGGTCACCATGACCGCCACAAACTCCCCGGTCGCTTCGTCAACGCCGAGATGGAGTTTGCGCCATGTGATGTTCATGCGGCTCGCTGCCGCGTGAACAGTTGCACGTAAGCGGCCGGTGACAAGTACCCCAGGCGGGGCTTGCCGCCGCTGCCGGTTGTAGAACAAGTCGATGTACTCCCTGATCTCACGCGCGGCCTCGGCGCGAGTTCGATACCGACGGTGATGCACCAACTCTGTCTTCAGCGTCCCCCAGAAGCTCTCGATGGGCGCGTTGTCGTAGCAGTTGCCCTTCCGGCTCATTGAGACTCTCATCCCGTAACTTGCCAATAACTTCTGATACTCGTGACTGCAATACTGAGAGCCACGATCAGAGTGATGAATCAGTCCCGGTGCCGGCCGATGCGCCGAGACCGCTTGCTCGAAGGCGCGCACGACCAACTCGGTCGTCATCCGCGCGCCGAAGCTGCGCCCGACGCTCTCGCCCGCGAGCAGGTCTTTGATCGCTCCCAGATAGAGCCAGCCTTCCTCGGTCGCCACGTAGGTGATGTCCGAAGTCCAGACCTCTGAGGGGCGCGCCGCATGGAAGTCCTGCGCCATGAGGTTCGGGGCGACCGCCAGCGAGTGGCGCGAGTCGGTGGTCGCGACCCGGAAACGCCGATTCCGCTGGACGCAGCACAAGCTGAGTTCCCTGCGCACGCACTTGACGGTGCCGAGGCTGGCGACGAAGCCGTCGGCCGCCAACTCGCGCTGCAACCGCCGCGCCGCTGTAGGTCTGGCGCGTGCGCGCGTGCGCGGCCAGAGCAGCTAGATTTAACCGCTCCCTTGAGCGCGCACGCTCCGACGGCACTCTGCGAAGCCAGTCGTGGTAGCCGCTCGTGGAGACCTCCAGCACGCGGCACAGGACGCGCAACGGGTACTCCCGTCGTAGCTCTTTAATCACCGCGTACCTCGCAGCGACTCGCTGGCGAAGTACGCCGCCGATAATGGGATGGCTCCGCCTCTTCTCCCCTCATTCGTGCGAATGCCACAATATGGCACTCACAACACTTCAACTATGGAGGCACAAGTCATGACCACGACAGCGATCATCGGGATCGACATCTCGAAGTATTCCTTTGAACTCTGCGGCACTGATGAGCGCGGCCAGCATACCCTCCACAAACGCCTGCACCGCGACAAAGTCACGCTCTTCTTCGCCAACCTACCTGCCTGCATCGTCGCCATGGAGTCCTGCGCAGGCTCTCAGCACTGGGCGCGTAAGCTCAAAGAACTCGGGCATCAAGTCATGCTCATCCCCGCCCAGCGCGTCGTCGCCTACCGGCAAGGAGCCAAGAACGACCGCAACGATGCCGCCGCCATTGCCGAAGCTGCGGTGCGTCCTAACATGAGAACAGTGCCCGTCAAGACCACCGACCAACAAGACCTGCAAACGCTTCATCGCGTCCGTGAACGCCTCGTCCATCACCGCACCGCACTCATCAACGAGATCCGCGGCCTACTGCTCGAATACGGAGTGGTCTGTGCCAAAGGCGTCACTCGCTTCCTCATTTGGCTGCGTGAAGAGTTCGAGGCACACCTCACCGCTCTCTCACCGATGGCGCAGGAGACTTTCCACGCCCTGCGCGACGAGTTCCGCGCGCTCGACGCCAGACTCGACGCCATTGATCGAAGAATCAAAGCGGTCTTCAAGTCGCATCCAGTCTGCCAAAGGCTTGCGACCATCCCCGGTATCGGAGCGCTCGTCGCCACCGCCATCGTCGCCTCGGTGTGCGAGCCTCAACGCTTCAAGAACGGACGGCAGTTCGCCGCCTACCTCGGGTTGGTGCCGCGCCAACATTCGACCGGGGGCAAGCCCAGGCTGCTCGGCATCAGTAAAGCTGGCAATCGATATCTGAGAATGCTGCTCGTCCACGGGGCGCGCAGCATCATCTATCATCACCGTGCGAAAGCTGACCCGCGTAGCCGCTGGCTACAGAAACTGGTGGAGCGGCGGGGCTTCCATAAGGCTTGCGTGGCGCTGGCAAACAAGAACGCGCGTGTCATCTGGAAGTTGCTGACGACGCCCGACGAGCGGTTCTCGCTGCCGCTGGCCGCCTGACCGAAGCCGGATGACATGCACACCCGGGGTGCATCCGCAGACGAGAGGATGATGGCGCAAGAGCTACGGACTCGCCTTGAGAGAACCTGGCTAAAAAAGTGAGGGTGACCACCTCGTGCCGATTATGAGGACTCAAGGCGCTGATCCCATCAAGGCTCGAAGGCGAAGACCTTCACAACAAAGAAGCCGGATACATTTGTTGCATCCGTCCTGCCTTGTGCCAACATGATTCGTTTCGCGGTTGACTCCGGCGGCGGAGCCATACATTTTTTAGGATGTCGCGCTCCATCCGCAACTCAGCGTTCTCCCGCCGCAACCGCGCCAGTTCCGCCTCCTGCTCGGACACCACGTGGCGGCGCACGCCGTCACCGTCATCGGGCTGGTCGCCGCTCTTGGCGCGCCTGACCCAGTTGAGCAAGGTCTTGGGCGAGATGGTTAAGCGTCTGGCCGCTTCGGCGATGCTTAAACCGTCGCGTGTAATCAGTTCGACGGCCTGCTGGCGAAACTCAGTGGTATAAACTCGCCGGTGTAATTGCTCCATCGTGGATGCCTCCCATCTGCATGCTAAAAGCTGCGGTTGATGGCGTCCACTTTTTCTAGCCTACCTCACTATGAGCGATTTGACCATCATACCGATAGACACTAGCAAGTACGCACTATTAGGACTTACCCACCTCTTGCGCCTCATAGGGAGCGTGATGGATGAACATGTGCCTGATATGGTCATCATGGCCTTAAATACCTGAAGCATGGACATAAATCATAAGTGAATTCGCCACCTGGCTAACTCTATTTGT
>CAXTRQ010000200.1:0-10884 GCA_964246705.1 uncultured Pyrinomonadaceae bacterium | reverse complement strand
ATTAGAAGTAGGTATATTAGAAGTAGTATAAGGATACTAATGATAATAAGGATAATTATTATTAGTATGAATATTAGAAAGAGGCTTCCAAGGATACGAAGGAGAGCAAAGAGGCCAAGGAGGACAAAGCGAATCAGGATAAGGTCAAGGATGCAGCGGCTCTCAAAGAAGTGGAAAGAGCGGGAGCCTTCAGTCAGCCTGCTAATCCTGCCCTCACCACCGCGTCAACCAGTATCAACGTCGCGGGTGCGGGTAGTGAGCACGCCACAGCTAACACGCTCGCCGCAGGTCGTGCCTTTATCCGTGAAGACGAGCGCCCGCAGGTCGGACGCAAGGCGCTTGAGTTGGCCGACAAGGCTGTGGAAACCTCCGACAAGCCCGGCGAAACTTCCGACAAACAACCGGAGGCCATCAACTGATGCCTGTCATCACAGACCTATGTTTTCAAGACTCTTGCTTCTGTGACACGCCATTGCGCAAAGGGAGCGTTTGCTTATGAGTAGCATCGAACAACTGCTGACGCCCATCTACAACGAGGGCGGCATCCGTTCTGTCAACTTCTTTAACGGGCGTGTGCTCTCAGGCGAAGACCTGAGCGACGAGCAGGAGGCGCAGCGCCAGGCGCGTAGATTAATTGGGCAGGCTGTCGGCGAAGGCATCGCGTTCGGCCTTGAGGTCTCGGAAGCTTCGCAGGATGTTAGCTCTCCGCAATATCCCGTCATCAGCATCGAGCCGGGGCTGGCCGTCAATCGCGTGGGGCAGACGCTCAAACTCAGCGCGCGCACAGACGTTGGTCTCGTCCGGCAGGATGACGCCGCCAATCCTTCGCAGACGCGCGTTACCTTCAAGGATTGCCGCCCGCTTCAACCAGCCCTCTACGTGGCAGCCGAGAGCGTCTATCTGTTGACGCTGGCTCCCGCCGAAGGCAAAGAGGGAGAAGCGCCCAACGCCGGATATACTAAGATTCCCGCTGCCCAAAACATCCGTTACCGCGTCGAAGGCGTGCAGTTCCGCTTAATCGAACTGCTGGCCGCCAATGAACTCGGCGAGCGTTCCACCTTACGCAATCGCACCGCTTATAAATGCTTCGGCGTCGAAGAGACGAACGTCATCGAGAGTAATTTTCTGGGCACGACCGTCGGGACTTACGGACTGCTCGACAAAATTCGCGACCAACAATTGCTGACCGATTGCGAAGTCCCTCTGGCGCTCATCTACTGGTCAACGAGCGGCGGCATCGAGTTCATAGACATGTGGTCTGTCCGCAGGCGCATCATCGAGCCTTCCTGCGACGGGCGCTGGAACGTACTGCTGGGAGACCGGCGCGCGAGTGAGACCGAAGCGATGATCTTGCAGTTTCAGGATCAGATCGGCGACATGTTCAAGCGCCTCAGTCTCGGCACGGTCTCCGCCTCGCAATACTTTAAATACCTGCCTCCGGCGGGTCTTCTGCCCGTGCAACGTAAAAAGTCGGAAGATGACCCGAAACAATTCTTCGGCGGCTTTGACCCGAACACCTTCTTCAGAGGACGTGCTCATCGCCCTCCGGTCTTCATTGACGGAAGCGCCATGCGCCCGATCTTTCGTGAAGCCGTCAGCTACGAGCCGATAGACCTCGACGGGCCGGAAACTATCCTGCTCTACCAGACCTTGCAGAACGAGAAAGCTTTCAACAAGGGTACGACCGTGCAGCCGTTTATCATCTTCACCACCCCCTACATGCGCGATATGGGGGCGGCGCGGTTCAATGTCGCCCAATTTAATTACAGCAATCTCGCGGAATGACCGAGAAGCCCCGCAGGGCATCAGGAGGAACTTCAATGGCACAACGTTTCGACCCCGGCGACTTAATAACTGCTGACATCATCAACGACATCCTCGAACGGCTCGAACGGCTCGAAGCCCTCGTCAAGAAGCCTTCCAAAGAATCGAAGGAGAAGGATACTAAGGAGTCGAAAGACGGTAAGGATTCCAAGGAGAAGGACACTAAAGAGGGCAAGGAGAAAGATACCAAGGAGACTAAGGAAAAGGACACTAAGGAAACTAAGGAGAAAGATACCAAGGAAGCTAAGGAGAAGACTTCCAAGGAGACCAAGGAGAAAGATACTAAAGAAACTAAGGAGAAGGACACTAAGGAGACTAAGGAAAAGGATACGAAGGAAACCAAGGAGAAAGATAATAAGGAGAGCAAAGAGGTTGCTAAGGAGAACAAGGAGAGTAAGGAGAGCAAGGAGAACAAGGAGAACAAGGAAGATAAGCAGGAGAAGGAGCAGAAGGATCGCACCAAAGAGGCCATGGCTCTCAAGGAGAAAGAAAACGAAAGGATCGACGCTACCGGCGAACCGAATCCATTCTTCACCCTCGGCACTTCTGCCATTAACTCGAACGGCGAGAAATTCGCCGAGACGATAAATGCCACCGGACGCGCTTTCATCCGCGAAACCGAGCGCCCGCAGGTCGGACGCAAGGCGCTTGAGTTGGCCGATAAGGCTGTGGAAACTTCCGACAAGCCCGGCGAAACGTCCGGCAAACAACCGGAGGTAATCAACTGATGCTCGTCATTCTTGCGAGTCGTCATGATGCCGTCGCACAGTCGCTCGCCGCGCGCTGGTCAGCCGACGATGTCGCGCTACTGACGCCCGAAGGGCTTTCGGTGTCGGGCTGGCGTCACTATCCGGGCGCGCCCGAACTGTCGGCCTCGGCGCTCGGCGGGCGAGAGGTCATGGAGGGAGACATTACCGGCGTCCTCTCGCGTATGTGGGGCGTCGGCGAGTTTGATCTGCCGCACATCGCGCCCGAAGACCGTAGTTATGTCACCATGGAGATGACTGCGTTTCTCACCTCATGGCTTTACGGTCTGCGCTGTCCCGTGCTCAATCGCCCGACTCCGATGTGCCTCGCCGGACTGAACTGGCGTGAAGAGGAATGGACGCACAGGGCTGCTCGATTGGGCATCCCCGTGCGCCCCGTCCGACGCCATCTCGCGCTCGATGCGGAGCCAGTGCCGCCACCCAACGCCGAGGCGACATCTGTCGTCACGGTCGTCGGTCAGAAGTGTCTGGGCGTCGCGCACGATTCGCTCAAAGCTCACGCGCGTAACTTGGCCGCCGCCGCCGGAACCGAATTGTTGGACGTACATTTCAGCAGCGCCGAGGCCGACGCAGTGTTCCTCGGCGTTGGCCTGTGGCCTGACGTGACTGTGCCGGAAATCGCCGACGCGATACTCAAACATCTGAAAGGGGGTGGTACGTGTTGATATTACTCTGGGGCTTGGGAACAGAGAGACCTTTCGAGGTCGTCTGCGAAGAAGTCGAGCGACAAGGGCTGCCATATCTGCTCTTGGATCAGCGCGACGTAGCCGAGACGGAACTGGACATCACAATTGATGCCGAGATACGCGGCACGATCCGCACGCGCGAGCAGACAACTGACCTGCGCTCGATTACCTCCGCTTACGTGCGCCCCTGTGATTCGCGCATGCTGCCAGCCGTGGCGCGAGCCGGAGAGGAAAGTCCTCTCTGGCGACACGCGATGATGCTCGCCGAAACTCTCTCGGCGTGGGTGGAACTGACGCCCGCGCTCGTCCTCAATCGCTTCAGTAGTATGGCCTCGAACGGCTCGAAGCCTTATCAACTTGAGCTAATCCGCAAACAGGGTTTCAGCGTTCCCGAGACGCTCGTTACGACCGACCCGGAGGAAGCGAAATCCTTCTACGAGCGGCACGGCCAGATTATCTACAAGTCTACGAGCAGCGTGCGCAGCATCGTCTCGCGTTTGAAGACGGAACATCTTGAGCGGCTATCGGACGTTATCTACTGCCCGACGCAGTTTCAGCAATACATTCCGGGCAGAGATCACCGTGTCCACGTCGTCGGCGATGAAATCTTCCCGTGCGAAATAATCTGCGACGCGACGGACTATCGCTATCCCGACGAAGAATCTGTGGAACTTCGCCCGTGCCAACTGCCTGCGGAAATCGAGGCGCGTTGTTTTAAACTCGCCGCCTCGATGAACCTGCCGGTCGCCGGGATTGATCTTCGACGCTCTCCTGACGACGAGTGGTACTGCCTCGAAGTTAACCCGTCGCCAGCTTTCTCTTATTATCAAGCGCACGCAGGGCTGCCCATCAGCGAGGCCATCGCGCGGCTGCTGGCGGCTGGCTCGAAGGAGGCGGAAACAGTCCACGCAGGATTTATTCATAACGCCGCCGGTGCTCGTATGAGCCTTGTATGATTGTCGAAGCGAGCAAGACTTATATCGGGAACCTGCGCGCCTTCAGCACGTCGCGTGACAAGTTGGCGCTCAGGCTCAGGCTGGAGCGCACACTTTCGCACGCGAATTTTCATCCGACATGGTTGCCAGCCTCCGCCATTCTCTGCGTCCGCAAACTGGGTGGCGAAATGATGGCTGTAGCTCCTGCGCTCTCCAGTCGTCGGCCTGCGCCTGCCGACTGGGAAAGAGTGGTCGCTGCGCACCTCGATGCGTTGGCGCGGCGCGCCGTCAGACCCGCGCTCGAAATTGTGGCCGCCAACGCCGAAGCCGTCATCTTCAACGATCAGGCCGAACTGCTCGCCTGTCTTGCGAGCGATTGGTGCGGAGGCGTCGAGACGACGCGCTGGTGGTGGCAGAGTTTGTTCAAAAGCCGTGAAGTGTCCGCCGCCTTGATACCCGCTTGGCTCGCGTCTCCCGAATATGTTCCGGCGGCGCTTGAGCATCTCTCAAACGCCGCAAAACTGATCGCCTTTGCGCGCGCTCTCGACGACCGGCAGGCGCGCGCCATCCGTCAGAGCGTCACGCGTAAATTTTCTCTCCGTGCGCTCGAAGAGGCTCTGGAGAAAACAGCCCTGACCGAAGGGTCTTCACAGACGCCGCAGGCGCACGTCGACGTTAGCGATGAACAGGCGAGCGACGGCGACGCGAATACAACGCAGCCTTCATCTCGCCCGCCGTGGGAGCAATTTGTCCCGCAGGCTCGTGTCGAAGAAATAGGCGACGAACAGAGTTGCATGATCGGAACGGCGCTGATGCTTCTACGCGCGCCCTCAACTGTTCGCTCTGCCTCATTCGCCGGAGTCGTCTCGCGCTGGCGACTCGGCGTGCAGACGCGTGCGGAGTCCAACGCGTCTGCGCCACGCAACGAACATGCTCTCGCCCGAACCAGTGACTTTACCGGCGACCAGCAGGGAGAGCGCAGGAACTTAGACGAAGAACACAATCGCGTGTTGGACGACGAATCAAATAAAAGTCAGAGAACAATTAACGACGCGGCTCAATTACAATTCGCATCGCCCGTCGCGTCGAAGGAGATTACTTCTCCCATCAAGTTGGAAGACCGCGTTCAGAGAGATGCAGGGGAAAGCCGCGCGGATTCCGGCGAGACAAGTCAGACGGAAGGCCGCACGCCAAGCCAGCCGGAGTTTTCAACTTTTGTGCAAGGAGATCAGGGTTCGTCCGGCACACAGTCTCAGCCGCTCCCGGCTTCCGCGCCGTCAGTGTTCACAGAAGGGAACGAACGCGCCCCGCAAGCTTTTATTGAATCGCTCAACTACGAGGCGCGCATCAGGACAGAGTTCGGCGGCGTCTTCTACTTGATAAACCTCGGCCTGTTTCTGAACCTGTACGGCGATTTCACGACCCCGCTCACGTCCGGCATTGATCTCCCCGTGTGGGACTTCCTCGCGCTCGTCGGCGTCGAACTTTGCGGCGAGAGAATACGACGCGACCCTGTCTGGCCGCTGCTCGCTCAACTATCCGGGCGAGACGAGCAGGAACAGCCCGGCGCAGGTTTTGCGCCGCCCGAATCTTGGCGTGTGCCGCCGGAGTGGCTCGCGGCGTTTCCAGAGCGGCGCGCGTGGAAGTGGAAAGCTGAAGAGGGACGGCTGCGCGTGCTTCACCCAAGAGGATTTCTGATACTCGACGTGCCGCTGGCAGGCGACCCGCGCGAGCAACTGAAATTTGAGATGGCGGCTTATCCGAATCACTTTCGCAGCCTGCTGCGTCGTGCTTCGTTCGACGCCGTGGACGGGACGGCAGGTACAATTGAAGGCTGGCTCAACCACTTGTTGCCTTACGTCCGCGCGCGTCTCAGCCGTGCGCTCGGCGTCCGCAAAGCGGGGACACTCAGACGCCTCGTCTGCGAGCATCGGGCGCAGGTCAGCGTCACGGCGACGCATCTTGAAGTGACGTTTGCGTTGGCGAGGCTGCCGCTCGAAGTACGTCTCGCCGGACTCGACCGCAATCCGGGCTGGGTTCCGGCAGCGGGACGCTACATCGCCTTTCATTACGAGTAGTGCAAGGAGGCGCGGAGGCCATGCAGTTAGAGGAAGTTGAAGAGCGCACTGTTGTCATGCCCGCCCAACATTTTAAGCTCTACTTTTACGCGGCTATCCTGCGCCTTCTTGTGCATTGCTCGCACACGTTCGACTCATGGGAAGAGGTCTTCGCGGAACACCCGTTTCTGCTCGGCTATTATCAGGAGTTGACGGCCAACGGCTTGGTCGGGATGTCTCTCGCCGATGCGTCGGAGTTATGGCAACAGACAATCAAAGAGCGTGAGGAGACGACCGACGCCCATCTGCCTATCCGCGCGCTGCGTGCAGCCACGTGTCTCGACTTCAACGCCATGCTTTTGCTGTTGACCGTCGGCCTTGTCGAAGAGGATGCGCGCTTCGGGACGATGTTCGAGGCGATGCATGTCTCGTCCGGTCATCACCGTCCGACCGTCGGCCTCTTGAACGAGTTGTGGCAAGACACCATTGGAGAAGTACAGAGGCCGCTCCGCAGCTTGCAGGATTTGGGGCTGGTGCAGGTGTTGAATATGGACGCCCCGCGCGTCGAATGGACGCTGCAAGTTCCCGGCGTGTTGTGGGACGCTCTGCGCGGCGAGACGCACGAACAGCTTGCGCCGTGGGCGCACTACCGTTCGCCCGAACAACTTGTCGCGGCGGAAGAGATGGTCATCCCCGCGTCGCTGCGAGAATCGCTGGCGATGATTCCTGCGCTGCTTTCATCAGGCGAGGTGCAGACGGTGGTCGTGCGTGGGCCGCAGCACAACGGGCGGCGCACGCTGCTCGGAGCCGTCGCGCGAAAACTCGGTCGCGGAATCATCGAGGCGGAAGGGTTGCACAAGGCGGACGACGAACGCTGGCGTCTGCTCGCACCGCTGGCAACGATGCTCAACGCGATGCCTCTGGTGGTGCTCGATGTTGCGCCCGGCGAGGCGGTCGAGATACCTGCGTTGCAGGGAAACTGTGCGCCGCTCGGCCTCGCGCTCGGCATGCAGGGAGGCTTAAACGGCGCGGGCGTCAATTGTTCGCATACGCTGACACTCGGCATGCCTTCGCCCCGTGAGCGAAGTGAACTCTGGTCGCGTGGTTTCGCCGGACGCGAATACGTGGACGCCGACGACATCGGCGGGCGCTTCCGTATGACGAGCGGAAACATTCAACGCACCGCGCGGCTGGCCTTGACGTGCGCGACGCTCGAAGGCCGCTCCGTCGTCACGCTCGCAGACGTACAGCAAGCCAGCCGTGCGCTTAATCGTCAGACGCTCGACACGCTCGCCACGCGCGTCAGCGTCGAAGGCGACTGGGGGCATCTCGCCGTCGGGGCCGAGACGCTGCGCGAACTTTCCAATCTCGAAAGCCGCTGCCGTCACCGCGAGCGTCTCCACGCAAACGTCGGCGAGAGTCTCGGCGCGCAGTTGAACTGCGGCGTCCGCGCGCTTTTTAGCGGGCCGAGCGGGACGGGCAAAACGCTGGCGGCGCGTCTGCTCGCCTCTTCGCTTCGCATGGACTTGTATCGCCTCGACCTCTCCTCGGTGGTCAACAAGTATATCGGCGAAACAGAGAAGAGTCTTAATCAGATTTTCGCGCGCGCCGAAGAACTCGACGTGATTCTCCTGCTCGACGAAGGGGACGCGCTGCTCACGCAACGGACGAACGTCAACTCGTCGAACGACCGCTATGCAAATCTCGAAACCAACTTTCTCCTCCAACGGCTCGAAAGTTTTGAAGGCATCATCGTCGTCACGACGAATGCCAGCGAGAGAATTGACAGCGCCTTTCAACGGCGCATGGATGTCGTCGTTGATTTTCGTGCGCCGGAGCCTGCCGAACGTTGGCAAATCTGGCAGTTGCACCTGCCCGCCACGCATGCGGTTCACCCGCCTGTGCTCGAAGAGATCGCGCAGCGATGCGCGCTTACCGGCGGGCAGATTCGCAACGCCGTGCTACACGCCTCGCTGCTCGCGCTTGATGATGGTCAAGTGATTACTTCGAGCCATCTCGAAGCGGCAGTCCTGCGTGAATATCGCAAGGCGGGCGCGGTCTGCCCGCTCCGCGCGTCCGGTTTCACGCGCGGGGAGTGGAATTAAAGAAACCTTTTATGCCGCCTCCCACTAAACAGACCCGTGCCGCGTCCGCCGCTCCTGCGCCCGCGCCCGCCGCACGTGCATCCGCGAGCCGTAGCGCCGCCGCCGCGCCTGCCGCGACGGCGGCAAAGCGCAAGCGTGTGGGCAAACCCGCCGTGCGTCTTTCGGACAAGCCGCAACGCCCGCGTGGCGGAGGCATGCCCGCCGAGGCCGCTTCAGCCGCCGAGCCGAAAGAGGAGCAAGACCCGCGCCTGAAAAAAGCTCTCGATAAAGTTAAAAGCAATGCGAAAGGATTGAAAAAGCACCCTGCTGCGGCGGACAAGGCCGCCGAAGCGCAGGACGCCGCCAAGCCTCCACCGAACGCCAAACTGGCCGACGCACAGGCCGAGAAAGTTGTGGAGATGCAGGAGGCCGAAGGGCAGAAGCCCAATAAGAGCAGCTTCGCCGAGTTGCTCAAGAAAGAGATTGAAAAGGTCTTACCGCAGAACGTCGAGGCGTCGGATAACTACTTGAACAAGGATGAGACGGATAAGCTCAAGGCAACCGCCAGCGGCAATATAGAAACTCAGAAGCAGTCCGCGACGAGCGAGCTGAAGACGGCCACCGAGTCAGCGCCGGACACCAGCGCCATACCTGAAAAAGAGGTGAAGCCTCTGCCGCCCGAAGCCCTGCCGCCCGCCGTCGTCCCGCCCGTCGGCGCACGCGATGCGATGCCTGCTCCGAAGACTGACGAGGAGGTTTCGCTTCAGGGGAGCAAGGACGAGGTCAACCAAAAACTCGCTTCCAATAAAATCACACCGGAGCAACTTCAAAAAGCCAATGACCCGCGCTTCTCCGCCGCCCTCGCCGCCAAGCAGTCGGTTGATGAGAACGCCGACTCTGCGCCGGGCAAGTATCGCGTCTCCGAACAGAAGACCATCGCCGATGCAGCGAGCCGCGCCGTCGCAGACGAACGCAGGCAGGTCGCGCAGATGAAGGACGTGCACGGCAAGTCCGGCGCTGCCGTCCAATCCCGGCAGGCTTCGGCGAAGGAACAGGACGAGACGCGCCGCAAAGAGGTCGCCGACAACATCGAGAAGATTTTCAGTGAGACGAAGAAGAACGTCGAAGGAAAACTGTCCACCCTCGAAGCCGATGTCACACGCATGTTCGACAAGGGTTTGGATGACGCCCTCAAAGACATGCGGAAGTGCATCTCCGCCGAGAAGAAAAAGTGGAAGGAAGACCGCTACGGCTCTTTCCCGCTCTTCAACGCCGTCCTATGGGGCTACGATAAGCTGAAGGGCATAGACAAAGTTCCCGGCATCAAGAAAATCTACGTTGACGCGAACGAGAAATTTCTCAAAGACCTCGGTGTGGTCGTTGATAACATCGCCACTTACGTCGAGAGCCAGTTGAAGGCGGCGAAGGACGAAGTTGCCGCCGGGCAAAAGCGGATCGCCGAGTACGTGGCGAACCTGCCCACAGATTTACAGGAATTCGGGCGCACCGCCGAGCGCGAGATTAGCGGGCGTTTCGACGAACTCCGGCAGGGCATCGAAGACAAGAAGAACGACCTCGCGCAGAACCTCGCGCAACGTTACAAGGAAGCGCGCGAAAAAGCCGAAGAAGCTATCAACGAGATGCGCGCCGAGGACAAGGGGCTGGTCACAGCCTTTATCGAAAAAATCGGCGAAATCATCGAGATACTTCGCAAGTTCAGAGACCGTGTGATGGGTCTGCTCAAGAAGGCGGCGGCGACCATTGATCTGATCGTCTCAGACCCCATCGGTTTTTTAAAGAACCTGCTTGCCGCCGTCAAGCAGGGGCTTAACCAGTTCGTCAGTAACATCTGGGAGCATCTCAAGGCGGGCTTCATGGGCTGGCTTTTCGGCGCGCTCGGCGGCATAGGTATCACGCTGCCGAAAGATTTTTCGTTGCCCTCGATTCTCTCGCTCGTGCTGCAAGTGCTCGGCCTGACGCCGGAACGCATTCGGGCGCGCGTCGTCAAGTTCATCGGCGAGCGCAATATGGCGATGATCGAGGCGGTCTGGGAAGCCGTCAAGATATTGATTGACGGCGGCCCGGCGGCGCTCTGGGAAAAAATCAAAGAGTATCTCGGCAATCTGAAAGATATGCTGGTCGAGGCGATTCAGGAATGGGTCGTCTCCAAGATTATTCAGGCGGCGGTAACCAAGCTGGTCTCGATGTTCAATCCGGTCGGGGCGATTATTCAGGCCATCATGGTGATCTACAACACCGTGATGTTCTTCATCGAGCGCATTAATCAAATCCTCGAATTCGTTGAAGCCGTCGTCAACTCTGTGGATAAGATTGCCAGAGGCTCTATCGGCGACGCCGCCAGTTGGATTGAGAAGGCACTGGCGCGTACCATCCCCGTCATCATCAGTTTCCTCGCGCGCCTGCTCGGACTCGGCGGTATCAGCGAAAAGGTCAAGGGCTTCATCCTAAGACTTCAGACGAAGATTGAGAACGCGCTGGACAAAATCAGGGAAATAAGCCTGGGAGTGATT
>CAXTRQ010000199.1:0-10955 GCA_964246705.1 uncultured Pyrinomonadaceae bacterium | reverse complement strand
GGCAGCAGTGTCGTTGAGCGTCCACGCTTCCACATTTCCCCAAGTCAAAGCGCCTGATGCTCCATTTTGACCCGATGCAAGAATTAAAATGTTTCCACTTGGGTCTAAAGCTATCATTGGCCTCCCGGAGCCGTTCGGGATCGTCAAGGGATTATTACTCGAATCCTTTAGTTCTATCGTCACGCCTGACTGAACATGGAATCGGTAAATCTTGTTGCCCGGCGCGCCGCCCGACTGTGTGATGCCGCCGACCAGATAAATGTAAGCATTAGCTCCGATACCTTTTGAGATTCCTCTCAATCCGTAAAGCCCTTGCGGCATCGGTTGCGGCGAAGCAGCAGTCGGAGGGGTAAAGCCGTTTGCCGGATCAAATTCCAGAACTTGCTTTAACAAATTATTCCCTTGACGGCCTCCAAAAAGATAAATTTTCCCGTTCGCGGCGGTGACGGCAGTCGCCCCTGCGCGCCAACCCGGTATGTTATGAACATTGTCACTGGGAATCGTCGCCTCGTTCGTGAAACCCGGCGTGCCCCATGAGCGGTATGAATAAACATCGCTCTTTTCGTTAGTTCCATCCGTCCCGCCGAACAGGTACATAGTGCTGTTCACGTCACCGTTTTTGATGATACTAGCGACCGCAAATTCCCGTCTCGACCCGGGCAAATTATGCGGCGGCGGCAGCAGTTGGTAGGTGTCTGCGGGCGTCGTCACTTCCCCGACTCTCACACTGTTCGATTGATTATTGAGGCTCTGGCTGGGGTAATAACCAAAGTTAGTGAACACATAGATTTTGGAAGTCGCGCCGACGACTCCGCAAACCGGCTGGGGGAAATACGACGACTCATAACCGTCCGTATAATTCGTGCTGGGTTGCCAAGTGAAGAGCGGTATCAGCAGTGCAGATATGTTCTTCGATTCCACTTTTTTTATCAGCTTATCGGGACCAATAATTAATTTCGGCGATGTTGTTTCTACGGCTGTCGTTGTCGTAGATGTTCTTGGCTGTGAAGCTTCTGTGGTTGTCGTAGGTGGTGTTCGCCTTTGAGCAAATGCCGCCGACGTAATCATCACGATGCATATTATCGCCCAAATCAATTTTTCCTTTGTCATGGCTTTTTCTCCTGAGCGTTGGGTTGGTGAAGGCCGATGTCACCTGAACTGGGGTTGAGGTACAGAAGCGGATAAAGAGCGGAAGGCGTGCAGCGCAGGAAGCGGTTGCAGCGCGTGAGCGAGATGTCTAACACCGCAGAAGATGGCAATACTCATACCAATCATGACGCCGAATCTCATGCGCGCCCTTTCAGGAGAAAAATTAAGTTTTAGTTTACGCTGGCGGCGTGAAGTGTCCTCAATCGGCGGCACTCCCCGGCGGGCAAGTGTCTCCTTCTGTTGAATCCGGCTTGCTGTTCAAGATTAACAGTTTGGTAGCGCACTAATTTTGATGGACAGCTATTGCAACTTTGACAGCGGAGAGGTATAAGGCTTCGGCAGATAAGTATTCTCATCAGTGCAGTACCAACTAGAATCCGTCGTGGCATTCCATGCCCGGCGGCTTTTGCATTTCCAGAGACGTTTCCCCAGAAGGAGCGCCGGACATGAGTCAAGACGCAAACCTCGATCACATCTCAAAAAAAGTTGTGGTCTACGGAACCCCCGGCATGGAGGCTGTGAGCGTTCGACGTGATGTCAAATACCTCGCAACCAGTGCGGGTGCTCTCACAATGGACATTTACTATCCGCCCGACTCGCAGAGCGGGGTGCGCTTACCCGCTGTCGTCGTGGTAGCCGGATTTCCTGATTTGGGATTCGAGTCGAAGATGGGCTGTAAGTTTAAAGAGATGAGAGCATCCGTCTCTTGGGGACAATTGATGGCTGCATCAGGCGTGGTGGCGATCAACTACACGAATCGAGAACCGGCAGCAGACCTTCATGCTTTGCTTCACTATATCCGGCAGAACGCCGCCGCATTGGGCATTGACGAGAACAGGCTCGGCGTGTGGGCAAGCTCCGGCAATGTTCCGCTTGCATTGTCGTTGCTGATGCAGGAAGGTAGCGATTATTTGAAGTGCGCCGTCCTGTGTTACGGATACACGCTCGACCTCGAAGGCGCTACCCACGTCGCTGAAGCCGCTCGAATGTTTGGGTTCGTCAATCCGTGCGTTGGAAAATCAGTCACTGATCTTCCGCAAGGTTTGCCCCTCTTCATCGTGCGCGCAGGCCAAGAACAAATGCCTCACCTGAACGAAACGCTCGACCGTTTCTTGTGCAAAGCGTTGAGTTGCAATCTGCCCATCACTTTCACGAATCACCCGACGGCTCCGCACGCCTTCGACCTGTTACATGACAGCGAGACCTCCCGCGAGATTATCGGGCAAATACTCGCGTTTATGCGGTTTCATCTATTGGCAACACCCGCCGGGAGCCGATCTAAGGACAGCTATCTGAAGAGATAGACAACTATCTGAAGAGATAGCCAGACACGCGCGGGACGTACTAGGCTTTCAGAATCTTTTATCGTGAACATCGGTATCACCTGACAAAAGGCTTACAAATCAAATCTTTTTTGCGCATTTAAATCTTCGTCTCAGTTGGCATGTGTTTTGCCTCATAGAAGCTTACATGAGCCGACTTCAAATTGGGGCGGGATAGCTCTTTCACCGGGATTCCTCAAGCTCATCGAAGTTCGACGTATAGTCAAGCCCTTCAACTAACAGAAGCTGCCCCGCTCAGCCCCTGTAGCCTACTTTTTTCTGGAGAGTAAAGCATCATGAGCGACTCGCTACAAATTGCAGATCTCGTACCGGCAATGCCGAAGGACTCATCACACAATCCGAAGATGATGCTCATTACTGCCATTCTGACGGCGATAACTACTATCGGCGTCTCCTTTATGAGCATCGTGCCCGACTTGCGTCGTGGAGATGCTGAAGCAATTAAGGTTTTGAATCAAAAATTAAGTGAGTTAGAGAAGACGGGTAATCAGTCAGAAGCTCAAAAATTGCCTGATAATAAACTGATCATTAATGGCAAAGTTATGAGTAAGGATGGCAAGCAGACGCTCAGCGGGTTGGATGTCTATTTTCTACCGGAGGGCAACAATCTGCTGACAGCAAAGACAGATGATTCAGGGAGATTTTATAAAGAAATGCCTCCCGGTACATATTCGATTATCGTGCGACAGGCGAGTAATGGGATGAGCGGTAAAAAAATGCTCGAAGAAGAAGAGCATGAGATCAATCTGGAGAAATTGCAGGGGGCGACGGTCAACTACCAAATAAATCGCCAGCAGATAGTACATCAGGCATTAAGCAGATAAAATAAGGAGCCATCCATGAAAAGCAGACTCATTTTTCGGATATCCCTCGGGGCTACTTTGCTGGCAATAGTTTTCTCTATTGGCATCAGTGCCCAGTCCGACGCCGGTTACATCAAGGGGGCCGTGACATCCTCATCCGGCAAGCCGTTTTCTTCTGTATGGGTGGTCGTTAGCCAGAACGGCAATGAGAAAGGCAGATCGCTCACAGGTGATGATGGTAAGTATTACATCAGCAATTTAAGCGATGGGGTATATGACCTCGCGGTCTATCGAGGCAACGGCCTGTTGCGCACAATACAGGTAACGCTGCGAGCGGACAGCAGACGATACGACATCTCGATCTGACGAATAGCGTGATGTGTCAAACTCTAAACTCGATCTACCCTCAAAAGTGATACGCAGTGAGAGTTCTGCCTGCTTGACAGACCAAAGGCAGAGGGCGTATAAGCGCGTACGGAAAAACGTGGTGAGTTAAGGCGACTTGCGGCCACGTAAAACAAACCGCTAAACAGCTCGGCGCTTCCAGCGCATGTCACTTCAGGATTCCGTGAAGTCCCGCGTTGTTTAAGGCGCGGGACTTTTGTTATATGGAAAATTTCAAAGAATTACTTCAGAGCGACCACATCACGGTCTTCGACGGCGCGATGGGCACGATGCTCTACGCGAAGGGCGTCTACATCAATCGCTCTTACGATGAACTGAATTTGACCAATCCCGATCTGGTGCGTGAAGTTCACGCAGAGTACGTGCGCGCCGGAGCGGAGGTCATCGAGACGAACACCTTCGGCGCAACTGCCCCGCACCTCCAACAGTACGGTCTGGAAGCGAGCGTCCGCGACATCAACATCACCGCCGCGCGGCTGGCGCGTGAAGCCGCTGCCGGGCGCAGTTACGTAGCGGGCGCGGTCGGGCCGCTGGGTCTCCGCATCGAACCCTACGGGCCGACCTCGTTTGACGAGGCCAAGGATTTGTTCAAGGAACAGATTTCCGCGCTGCTCGAAGGCGGCGTTGATCTCTTCGTCCTCGAAACTTTTTCCGACATCTCCGAGATGCGGCAGGCCATCCGCGCCGTGCGCGAATTGTGCGACCTGCCCGTTATCACACAGGTCACGATTCTCAACGACGGCAACACATCTTTCGGAACGACGCCCGAGGTCTTCACGGCGCGGCTCGACGAATGGGGCGCGGATGTCATCGGACTGAACTGCGGCGTCGGCCCCGCCATCGTGCTCACGGCGATTGAGAAGATGCGCGTCGTGACGACGAAGAAGCTGTCGGCTCAACCCAACGCCGGATTCCCGCGCGACGTGCAGGGGCGACAGTTCTACATGTGCTCGCCCGAATACATGGCGAAGTACGCGAAGCGGATGATTCAAGCGGGCGTCAAAATCATCGGCGGCTGCTGCGGGACGACGCCCGCACACATCAAGCTCATCTCCGACGCCGCGCGCGCCATCTCGCCGCGTCTCTATCGAACTGCGACCGCCGTCAAGCAGCCTGTACGCGTCGAAGAATTGACGCCCGCCGATATTCAGGTCGTGCCGCCCGAAGAACGCTCGAACTGGTCGCGCCGTCTCGTCAATGGTGAGTTCGTCACGACGGTCGAAGTGTTGCCGCCGAAAGGTTGTGATGCGGTCAAGACGCTCGAACAGATTCGCCTGTTGAAAGACGCGGGCGTGAACGCCGTCAACATTCCGGACGGGCCGCGCGCACAGACGCGTATGAGCGCACAGGCGACGGCACTGTTGGTCGAACGCGAAATCGGTCTGGAGGCCGTCCTGCATTATTGTTGCCGCGACCGCAACCTGCTCGGCATGATGTCCGACCTGCTCGGCGCGGCGGCTCTCGGCCTGCATAATCTGCTGCTCATCACGGGCGACCCGCCGAAGATGGGGCCGTACCCGGACGCGACCGCCGTCTTCGACATTGACTCCATCGGCCTGACCAACATGGTCAACAAGCTCAATCACGGTCTCGACCTCGGCAACAATCCTATCGGCTGCCCGACCGCCTTCTGCATCGGCGTCGGCGTTAATCCCGGCGCGATTAATCTCGAAGAGGAGCTTAAGCGTTTCGAGTACAAGGTCGAAGCCGGAGCAGAATTCGCCATCACGCAGCCCGTCTTTGACGCAGACCAACTGCACGACTTTCTCAAGCGTATCGAGCACGTCCGTATCCCCATCGTCGCCGGAATCTGGCCGCTCGTCTCCTACCGCAACGCGGAGTTTCTCCACAACGAAGTGCCCGGCGTCCGCGTCACGTCTTCCATCATGGAACGGATGCGCCTCGCCTCCGACAAGGGCAAAGAGTTCGGACGCGACGAAGGAATCAAAATCGCGCGCGAACTGCTCGTCGAAGTCCGCGACCGCGTGCAGGGCGTGCAAGTCTCCGCCCCCTTCAACAACGTCCGCTATGCGCTCGAAGTCTTCACCGCCCTCGACGAGTTTAAGCCTCTAGCCTTAGAGCAGAACTTGACCAACTGAATCGCAGAGGCCACGACTCAATAGCCCCGAAAAAATTCTCTTGCTTTTTTCGGTTTAAGCTATAAAATGCGCCGCGTCGAAATCCACCCGGAAATTTTGCAGTCAGCCTTTTCAACCGAACACGCAGATCATTCGCGTCCCCACCCGGCTCGCTTACAACACGATTCTTTTAACTCTCTTCTGAGCGCCGATTTCCCACCCGCTCGGACGCTCCGCAAAAAACGGAGCAGTCGCCTTGAATTTTCAAGCGAGGCCATTCGTCGTCCTCGTCGTCTTGCTGCTAACGCTCTACGTGCTCAGCCTCGTCGGCGTCCGTTCGCAGACCAGTTCACTGCGTCGCGTCACAATGACGCCCGCCGAAAGCATCAACATCAATCCGACTATCAGCGGCGACGGGCAACACATCGCATTTGAGACCACCGCCGTCCTTGACCCGACAGCGCGCAAGGGTTTCCATCTCGTCCGCGCAGACCTCTCACACGACGCCTTCTCGCTTCATCCTCTGGCGGCTTCGCGCGCGCCCGCCCCGGCTATTTCACAGGATGGCAGCCGTCTTGCTTTCAGCAGCACAGACAACCCGCTCGGCAGGAACGCGGACGGCAACGCGGAAATATTTTTCTTCGACGGCACAACTCTTTCACAACTCACGGAGACTACGCCCGGCGACGCGGCACGGCGCAGCACAGAAGGCTGTTTTCAACCTTCCATCTCCGATGATGGAACGCTCATCGCCTTCTCTTCCAATCGCGCGCTCGGCGGCAGCAACGCCGATGAAAACTTTGAGATATTTGTTTTCGACACGCGTCCTCAGCAATTCACCCAACTCACGGAGACGACCGGCATCGTCGGCGCAACCGACGCGAAAATCAGC
The DNA here is from genome assembly GCA_964246705.1 of uncultured Pyrinomonadaceae bacterium. Lineage (GTDB taxonomy): Bacteria > Acidobacteriota > Blastocatellia > Pyrinomonadales > Pyrinomonadaceae > DASZCR01. The sequence goes on along the minus strand of CAXTRQ010000199.1, from coordinate 4,285 downwards.
GGCGACGGTTCGCACGTCGCTTATCTTCTTAATCGTAGCGAGGCAAATGGCTCACCGCCCTCGACAGCGCGTGATGTGATGATGCTCGATTGTTTGAGCCGGACTGAGCGCGTCATTGCCGCGAGCGTCGAGGACGTCGCTTTTACTTACGGGCGCGCGGTGAGCGACGACGGGGCGCGCCTCGTCTATTCAGCTTTGACCGGCGCGAACGCGAGTCAGGTTTTTCTCTATGATGGCCGTAACGATCTCGTGAGACAGTTCACCTCGCTCGGAGCGCGCGTCTCGGACGTGCCGCTTCATCCAACCATCAGCGGCGACGGCTCGCGCATCGCTTTTGCTACGCGCCGCCGCGTCACGACCGTCAACTCCGATAGTAGCGTCGAGCTATATTTGTATGACATTCCGACCAACAACTTCACGCGCCTCACAGACGCGCCCGCGCAGGCCACGGGTGAAGTCATCTCGTCTTTAAGCGATGACGGCAGCCGCATCGCGTTCAGCTTTCCGCGCGTCCTCGCGGACGATTCGACGCCGAAGGATTTCTCCAACAACTCAGAAATCTACTCGGCGACGCTCGACGCGCGACCGCCCTTCTCTTCCGATTTGAGCATCTTGAATGCGGCCTCTCTCGACAGAGCGCCCGCTTCATCGAAGGTGACGCTTGCTCCCGATTCAATCGCCATCGCGCAGGGCGTTAATCTCGCGCTGTTTTCCACCGAAGCGCATCGCTTACCTGATGGTTCATTTCCTAAAACTCTGCGCGGCACGTCCGTCAGTGTCAACGGTCGCGCCGCACAAATTTTTTATGCCTCGCCTGCGCAAATTAATTTCCACGTCCCGCCGGAAACTGAGACGGGGATGGCCGAGGTCTCCGTGCGCAACGCGGACGGCTTTGAAAGTCGCGGTGAGGTTAACGTCCTCGCCTCCGCTCCCGGTATCTTCACGCAAAAGGGCACGGGCGCGGGCGAGGCCATCGCGCTCGAATCCTCGACTCTGAGCCGTGCGCCTTTCGACGCGCTCGACAGTGACGGTGACGCCACGCATCTCATTATCTTCTGCACCGGAGCGCGCCACGCGTCCGACCTCACGGCGAGTATCGCCAACCGACAGGTGAAAATCGAAGCGGTGCTCGCCTCGCCTGACTTACCGGGTCTCGACCAACTTCACGTCGTCCTCTCGTCGCGGCTGAAAGGTGCGGGAACTGCCTCGCTCGTCGTGCGCGCCGGAGCAATCCAGAGCAATCCGGCGACGCTCAGCATCACGAACGACGGCGGCCTGCCGCGTCCATTCAAAATTCAAATCACGCCCGCGACGGGAACGATTCCGGTCGGCGGGGCTTTGCAATTCAAGACGATTGTCCGCGACGAAAATGATGAGATCATCACGACCGCTCCGGTCAGTTTCGCATCAAGCAATAGCAGCATCGCCGGAATTGACGCGAGCGGTCTAATAGAGGGGTTGCGACCGGGCGAGGTGACGATAACCGCGACAGCCGGGAACGTCTCGACCAACGCTCAACTCAACATCGTGCCTCCCGCGCTCGTCATCAACGAAGTGCTCGCCGACCCGCCCGACGGCGCGGCGGGCGACGCCAATCACGACGGCGCACGCAGCGGCGCAGACGACGAGTTTATCGAACTCGTTAATGCGACCGGGACGCCTCTCGATATCTCCGGTTGGAGTTTGAAAACACGCCCGCTCTCAGGCACGTCCGAGAGCACGCGTCATCTCTTCGGAGCGGGCGCGGCGATTCCTGCCGGTGATGCGCTGGTCATCTTCGGCGGCGGCAGTTTCGACTCCGGCCACCCCGCTTTCGGCGGCGCGCAGGTTTTGAAGGCTTCGAGCGGCAATCTATCTCTCAACAATAACGGGCTGGCCATCCTCGTCCGCGACGCGTCAGGCAATCTCGTCGCGCAATTTTCTTACGGGACGGCGGACGACACTTTCGGCGGCTCACTAAACCAGTCCATCACGCGCGCGCCCGACATTGACGGCGAATTCACGAAACATACAGTTGCCGCAACCGGAGGGGAAAAGTTTTCACCGGGCACGAAACTCGACGGCTCTTTCTTCGCGTCGCGCGCGGGTCGGCTCGCACGCGTGGAGATTCAACCTCTCGCCTCGAACATTTTCACGGAGCACACGACGGGGTTCACCGCGCAAGCTTTCGACCACTTCGACCGCCCTCTGAAAGATGTCGCCATCAATTTCAATTTAAGCGACACGCAGACGGCAACGATTGAACGGATTGTTGTTAATCCCGACACCGGCACAACGATGGCGACTCTGAAAGGACAACAGGCGGGAACGACGCTCTTAAAAGCTCTGGCGACAGACGGCGCGGTGAGTGTGGAGAGCGCGCCGGCCACGCTCACAGTGACGAAAGCGCCGCCGGTAATTGTGCGCGTCGAAGTATCGCCCGCGTCGTCCAGCATCAATCGCGGAGAGACGATGCAATTACAGGCGACGGCCTTCGATCAAAACAATCTGATTGTCGAAGGCGCGTCTCTGCGATGGTCTTCGGGCAATCAAGCCATCGCCACAGTCGACGACAGCGGTCTTGCTCGCGGCGCAGGCTTCGGCGCGTCCGTCATCACGGCGACGACTTCTGATGGTCAAGGCGGAACTATCTCCGGCGAAGCGAGTCTGAATGTCGTCGCGCCACTCGTTATTAATGAAGTGCTGGCTGACGTGGGCGCGGATAATCCGGCGACGACAAACGTGGAGGGTGACGCAAATCGGGACGGCGTGCGTAGCAGTTCAGAAGATGAGTTCATCGAGCTTTTCAATAACTCAGATAAGCCGCTCGATATTTCAGGCTTGACGCTCTCCGATTCGACGAGCAGACGCTTCACCTTCCCTGCGCAGACGACGCTCGCCGCCGGACGCGCCGTCCTGATTTTCGGCGGGGGCGAGCCGCCCGTCTCCGACCCGGCCTTCGGTGGCTCGCTTGTTTTCACCGCAGGTTCGCTCGGCTTGAACGATACGGGCGACACCATCACTCTTAAACTTTCGGTCTCAGGTGAGAACGTGACGCTCGATTCCCTAACCTACGGCGCAGACGCCGCCGTGCACGCCGCCTCTAATCAATCCCTGACACGCGCGCCCGATACTGAGATAGGACAGGCGGGCGGCGACTTCTTCGCCCATTCCGACGCGCATGTGCTGAACGCGGCGGGGCGCATCTTTTCTCCCGGCACGCGCGCCGATGGAACGCCTTTCGGCTCGCCGACGCTCACACGTATTGAAATCTTGCCCGCGTTTTCCGCACTCGACATCGCCGCCGCGCAGGTCTTCGAGGCACGCGCCTACGGCCTGTCGGGCGATGCGGAGATTGAAGTTCACAATGTTAGTTTCATTTGGGATTCGAGCGATAAAGCAAAGGCCACTGTCGCGCCCGAACAGGGCTTGTCCACCACGGCGCAGGCGCTCGCCGCCGGAAACTCGACGATTCGCGCACGCGCAAGCAACGTCGAGGGGGCTGCCGCTTTAATTGTTAATCCACCTCCGCCCATGCTGACGAGTATCAGCATCGCGCCCGGCTCGGCATCGATAACTACCGGTGGCACTCAACCTTTTGACGCGCAAGCTTTCGACCAGTTCGATCAGCCGATGCGCGACGCGACGATAACTTTCACATCAACCAATACTGAGGTCGCGACAATTGATGCGACGACGACCGACACCGGCAACGGCAGAGCACATGTGACCGTCGCCGGTCACACGAGCGGCACATCTCAAATCACCGCGACGGTCATAGCCGGTAGTAATTTCCTGACGAGTTCCCCGGCTACGCTGACCGTCACAACACCCACTCCAACTCCTACCCCAACGCCCGTATCTTCTCCGACTCCTCCCCCGACGCCGACACCAACGCCCACGCCCGCGCAGCCGTCCGGCATTGTCATCAGCCAGATTTACGGAGCCGGAGGAAACGCGGGGGCCGCGCTCAAGAATGACTTCATTGAACTTTTTAATCGTGGGAACTTGTCGGTTGATTTAACGGGCTGGTCTGTGCAATACGCTTCCGCGAACGGCACGGCGTGGTCTGTGACGAACCTTCCCGGCGTTTCGCTCGCTCCGGGTCAGTATCTCCTGATTCGAGAGGCGGCCAGCGCGGGCTGCTCCGGCGCTCCCTGCGGCGCAGACCTCCCCACACCGGACGCGACCGGAAACATCTCGATGAGTTCCGCCGCCGGAAAAGTTGCGCTCGTTCATACGACCGCCGCGCTCTCCGGCGACTGCCCGGCCAGCCCTGTTATTATGGACTTCGTCGGATATGGTA
>CAXTRQ010000198.1:0-11016 GCA_964246705.1 uncultured Pyrinomonadaceae bacterium | reverse complement strand
CGGAAGGGACGGGATCAGCGACCGTGACGATTACGCTTCGGCCTTTCGACGTTCGCCGCGTCGCTTAAGCTTGAAGGGAGGGTTTACTTTGAAGGTAATCGCACAACTGCGAGACGGCTATGTCCCACTCGAAGGCGAAGATCGCACGCCGCAGAAGCGCGTGGTCATCAGCCGCCGTCCCACCGGTAAGGATTTATGCCTCATCAGCGCCGACGCTTCGAGCGAGTTAACGACAAACTTCAATCTAATGCATGCGGCGGCCTGCATTACGCAGTGGGGTAACTTGAGCATGCCTGTCCCTCTCGGCGTGCTGCTCAAGTTGAAGCGATACGACCGGGACGACCTGTTGAAAGGGCGGGATGAATTCCTGACGCAGACGTTGGGAGAGTGCACCGCGAAGGTTTTACCTGACGGCAAGGCTCAACTGGCATTCGGGCTGAGAGTCGGCGAACAAATCTTCGACATCGCCACGTTCGGTAATTCCCTGACCGGGTTTCAAGAGGTCGAAATAGAAGCAAAAACGGAGAGCGGGTGGCGGCGACTGCTGTCTTTGATGTCGCTTGAATTGACGGGGCTTTCTCAGTCGGAAGGCGCGGCGGTGCATAGCGAACCGCTTGATGTGGCGACCTTCGAGGCGGCGGATTGGTTTGATCTGATAGTTTTGCAAGACGCGAGGCAAAGATGGCTAGACTCGTTTCGCAGAGAAGACGCAATCACGATTGAGGATTGAGCGCGAGGTTCACACCATCGCCTTTGCTTACGGTTGGACTAAAGAGCAGGTGCTTTCTTTACCTGCCAGCGAGAGACGCGCTTACGTGAGGATGATCCGGGAAGAGTACGGCAATTGATGACAGAGATTAGGTGCAAAGCCTGCAAGCGTCTACTTCTCAAGGTACGGCCTGATACGACAGGCTGTGTCGAGGTGAAATGTATCCGGCCAAAGTGCAGGCATGTCAACGTTGTTGCGTTGCCTTTGGTCTCCCACCCATCGGCATCTCTTCAACGTTTGGAATCAGACCCTTGTCCTTCAATGATTTCAACTCAAAATGTTTTGGGTCAACCTCAATTCTCCGGTGAAGAGGTGCTATTGGGGCGGCGGGTTGAGTGAGTTGTTGGGTGCTGATGGCTATGCGGTCACTTGCCCGCCACCCGATTTTGATGAATCTTCACATAAAACCAATATGGCATTGCGATATGCAACTTCGTAGGTATAAAGTCGTCTGTCTATAGATAAATAACACAGTGGGTAGAGGGAAAGAATAAATAGGCTCCACCAATGAATAGACAGGACTTTCACGCCTAAACCTAAGAAATGCAGAGCAGGGAAAATAACAGTAAAGATTAAGATCAAAACTATATAATCTGTCGCCAAGACATGTACCGCATGATGTTGTATAAGCCAACTCGTGTGTTCTGGTTTCGCGGTATGAAAAAAAAGGGCGGCGGCGAATATTTCGTCCTCTCTCTCATCCTGATGATTAATACACCCGTACTTACTATTGCTGCTCAGAAGAGCATTGAATTTAGCGCGACATAATTCTGTCGCTTCATATTGCTTCTTGCCGGAAAAGAGCTTGAGTAGAAGATTCCTGCCTGTCAACCTTTTGAGATGTTGCCTGAAGAAGACTTCGGTTAGACCATCAATCACACAACCAATAAACATTGTAACCGCCAGCACAAGCAGAGTGGTTATAAGGATGACTAGGGAAGCCGGAAACTGACCCTCTATCCCGGCGAGTTGTTTAGTTTTATAGTAAGCTTGTATCTCATCTATCCATTGAAAAGCAAAGATGGTAATCGCCAGTGAACCCACAAGAAATAAATTGATTATCTTGTTCAGATCGGAAATTTGCATTTTGGTCTCCTAGAAAAGAACCCCTCTATATTCTATTTTCAATATAAGCTCCTAATCACGTATTAGCTCGTCCGTAGCGGCCTAATGCTCTATAAAGCGACAATTACCGCCATGCGCAGTAGCATCTCATGTGAGGCATAATTTGCCGCTCCGCGCGACCTTACCACTCCCTGAGCCGAGCTTTACCGCTATCTTTCGAGACCCAATGTCCGCACGTCACGTGAGGCTCACGAGTAATCCGGTTAGCAGTGAACTTTAAGCGGGCAATTTATTCCGACATCGCGCAAGTGTCAATGGTCACTTGAAATGTTTCAAGTAAGCTGATTTCTGAGGGGTATAGTGTGAGCACGTTTTCTGCTATGGCACTCGAAACATCAGAGCAATGATTAACGCTCCAATGTATAATTCCTTATATGTCCAAACAACTCCTCAATGATTATTACAATCAACTCAACGAAACGATTCGCTTCGGCGGCAGCCGCAACGAAACGACGGTCGAGCATGCTTTTATTCAGTTGGTTAATTCCTATGCCGAGCGGCGTGGGTTGATGTTAGTGCCGAAAATAGCGATCAAGAGCACGAAGGGAACGAACATCATTCCTGACGGCGCTCTGAAAAACGCTTTGCGCTTGGACTTTGGCTACTGGGAAAGCAAAGACATCAAAGACGACATTGACAAGGAGATTCAGGCAAAAATCAACAAGGGTTACCCGCTGACGAACACGCTTTTCGAGGATAGCCAGACCGCAGTCTTGTTTCAAGAGAACGTGCAGGTGATGCGCGTCTCCATGAAGGATGCGGAACTGCTCGAAAGGATTCTGCACACCTTCGTTAATTTCGAGCCGCCACAAGTTCAAGAATTTAACAAGGCGCTGTTGAAGTTCACCGAAGACGTACCGACGATTGTCGAGAGTTTGCGGCATCTAATTCAGACCGAAGCCGACACTAATGAAGATTTCATCATCAAGCGCGATGAGTTTTGGGCGAATTGTCAGACAGAGATAAACCCGGAGATCACGCTTGAGGATGTGCGCGAGATGATGATTCAGCACATCCTGACCGCAGACATTTTCACCAACGTCTTTGCCAACGCCGAATTCTTGCGTCACAACAACATCGCGCGCGAGGTGGAAGCGGTAATCGAAACGTTTATGACGTACAGCGTACGGCAAAATTATCTGGGACACATTCGCAGCTATTACGACACGATCAGAGATGCGGCAGCGGGAATCGCCGACCATCACGAGAAGCAGAAATTCCTGAAGACGGTCTATGAGAATTTCTACAAAGTTTATAATCCGAAGGGCGCAGACCGTCTGGGCGTGGTTTACACGCCGAACGAGATCGTGCGGTTCATGATTGAGAGCACGGATTACTTACTTGAGAAACATTTCAATCGAAGCTTATCGGATAAGAATGTGGAGATTTTAGACCCGGCGACGGGCACGGGAACTTTCGTCGCGGAACTCGTCGAGCATATCCCGGCGCAATATCTCACGTACAAATTCGAGAACGAGATTCACGCCAACGAAGTCGCCATCCTTCCATACTACATCGCCAATCTCAATATCGAGTACACCTACCAGCAGAAGATCGGCAATTACAAAGAGTTCAAAAACATCTGTTTCGTTGACACGCTCGATAACACCGCCGCGCTCAACTACAGACACAAACAAGAGTTAATGTTCGGCATCAGCAGCGAGAACGCGGCGCGCATCAAGAATCAGAATGAGCGCAAAATCTCGGTCATCATCGGCAATCCGCCGTACAACGCGAAACAAGCGAACTACAATTTTCAAAACTCTAACCGCGCTTACAAAGAGATTGACCGCCGCATCAAAGACACCTACATCAAATACGGCACAGCGCAAAATCAAATCGTCGTTTACGATATGTTCACGCGCTTTTATCGTTGGGCGATGGATAGAATTGACGAGAATGGTGTGATTGCGTTTATCACGAATCGCAGTTTTATTGACGGTCGCGCTTTTGACGGTTTTCGCAAAAGTCTTGAAGATGATTTTGACGCAGCCTACATTGTTGATTTACGAAGCGATGTTCGCGTCAATCCTAAAATCGCCGGGACAACGCACAATGTTTTCGGGATTCAAACGGGGGTTGCAATTGCATTTCTAGTTAAGAAGCAAGCTGACGCCAAAGCAAAAAACAAATGCCGCATTGAATACGTCTCGCTTGATGATTTTTGGCTTAAGGAGGAAAAACTAGAGTGGCTGCGTGAAAATAATTTGCGCGAGATTGCTTTCGAGCGTATCTCGCCTGACAAAGCACACAATTGGATAAATCAAACAGAAAATGATTGGAGCGAATTTGTTTCTGTCTTTGGTAAGGATAAGTCAATATTTAAAAACATCAACAAGGGTTTACAAAGCAAAAGGCAAGAATGGATTTATGATTTTTCAAAAGATAATCTCGAAAGAAAAATAAGGCATACTATAACAGTATTCAACAAGCAAAAAGTGGCTGAAGATATACCCCTAGACAACACCATAAAGTGGTCTAGGGAGTTAGAACGGCACTTAAAAAACAAAGTCCGCCTAACTTTCAGTATTGGTAAAATTGAACATGGTTTCCCTAGACCATACTCAAAACAATATCTTTACATGGATAGGCATCTAATTTCTTACGCTTATGATTGGGTGCGTTTTGTCGAAAATGGTGATACTGAGAAAAAAGTTATTGCTATTAATAACGGTTCTACTGTGTTCTCGTCAATCGCTTCAAATACACCTTTAGATGAGGCATGTATGTTAGTCGGAGGCGGAACGACTGCTAGTTTCCCACTTTACAATTACACCGCGAATGGTGAACGCTGCAACAACATCACGGATTGGGGCTTACAGCAGTTTCGCCAGCATTACAACGACAAGCGCATTACGAGAGAAGATATTTTTCGTTATACCTACGCTGTCCTTCATCATCCCGCATATCGTCGAAAGTATGAACTCAATCTCAAGCGCGAGTTTCCGCGCCTGCCCTTCTATGAAGACTTTCGGCAATGGGCGGCGTGGGGCAAAGAGTTGATGGATTTGCACATCAATTATGAAACCGCGAAGCCCTTCAAGCTGAAAAGAGTTGACGCTGAGACAAGCTCAACACCGCGCCCGAAGCTAAAGGCCGACAAGACCAGCGGCATAATCGAACTCGACTCCGAAACAGTCTTGCAGGGTGTGCCCCCATCCGCGTGGGAATACAAACTCGGCAACCGCTCCGCCCTCGAATGGATTCTCGACCAGTACAAAGAAAAGAAGCCGTCGGACGCCACCATTGCTGAGAAATTCAACACCTATCGCTTCGCCGACTACAAAGAATCGGTGATCGACCTGCTGAAACGTGTCTGCACGGTGAGCGTTAAAACAGTGGAGATTATCAATCAAATGCCGAAAGAAGATTGAGGTGTAGATGGTTTGCTGTTGGTAAATGTAGAAAAGGGTAGAAGGAGGTGCTCAATGAAACAGGCTTATCGAAGCGGCGCTATTGGAGCATTAATGGATGAATATGAGCGCGCGGCCTCGGAACTCGGACGCTTGGTCGAGCGCATTCCCGAAGATGATTTCATGCGGGTCGTTGATGCGCAGACGAATGATGAGGACTGCCGTTCGGTGCAAACCATCATGTCGCATGTGGTCAGAGCCGGGTATAGTTATGCCGATTACATGAGAGAGCAATTCTCCATTGCGTCAACCCGCCCTCAGAGCGAACTTCTCTCACGCCATGAATCACTGGAGCAACTTGACGCGGCGCTTCACTATACCGCTCAGACCTTAGAAGGCAGATGGGAGATGAGCGACGAAGAGATTTCGCGTACAGTCATCAAGAGCCGCTGGGGAGCGGTATACGATGCGGAGGGATTGTTGGAACATGCCATCGTGCATATTCTGCGACATCGCCGACAGATAGAGAAATTCATCTGGCAGGGTGTGATTACTGTGCCTGCTTAATTTATGAAGGACGGCAGGAAGATATGACCAAAGAAGAAAGGTACAAGAAAGCCCTTGCGGCAATCTCGGAAGAGGTTAATAAGATCATTGCGTGGGATGAGACACCGCCCGCCGTGCAGTGCGTGCTCGATACCATCGAATCTATCTGCCAGCATGGCGCTGACGTGCGCACGGAAGTAGAGAAGAGATGGCGACCGGAAGACATGTATGAGATTGATGAGACGGACGCGATAGATGACACGAGCAAACCGGCAGCATAGAAGGCAGAATCATCCGGAATCGGTTTCACCGTAACCATGATTTACATCCAGCAGGGTTTATACGTCGTTATTGAGCAGCTTGAAAAACAAGCGGCTCCGCCATTTCCCTTCGAGAATGGATTCTCATGCTAATAAGGGCGGTGGCCCGCCCAAAGCAGCTAAAGCAGCAAGCAAGAAAAGCAGTAAGAAGTAGCAACCCTCTCACCCCTCACCGGAGCGTGCCCGCAATGGCTAATCCAGAACATCTTGAGATTCTTAAACAAGGAATATTTGTATGGAATCAATGGAGAGTAAAGAGTCCAGATATTAATCCCGATTTGAGGGGAGTCATGCTCGATGCTGCGTTCTTAGTTGGAGCAAACTTTAGTAATACTTTCCTTGCCTACGCAGCAATTGTTAATTCGGATGCTGCTCTGGCAGATTTCAGCGGGGCATTTCTAAAGGGGGTGAATTTTAACGAAACCGCCCTTCAACAAGTATCTCTGAAATCAGCGGTATTAACTTGGACGAACTTCAGTCACGCAAAGCTAAGGGGGGCGGATTTCAGCGAGGCTGCACTTGGATGGACAACTTTTGGTGATAACGATCTCAGTCAAGTCGATGGTCTAGACAGCGTAAAGCACATGGGGCCGTCGATTCTTGGCATTGACACTCTTTATCATTCAAAAGGCAACATCCCGGAAGGGTTTCTGCGCGGTTGCGGTGTGCCCGAAGAGTTCATCACCTACATGCGCTCGCTCACCGTGCAACCTATCCAGTTCTATACTTGCTTCATCTCTTTTACCGAAGCGGACGACGCTTTTTCAGAACGTCTCTATAATGACTTACAAGCTAAAGGCGTGCGCTGCTGGCGATGGAAAGAGGATGCCAAGTGGGGCAAGACTCTCATGCACTCCATAGATGAAGCCGTGCGCCTCTATGATAAGCTCATCGTCATCTGTAGCGAACAGTCACTTAACTCTCCCGCCGTCATTCGTGAGATAGAGCGCGCCCTACAAAAGGAAGATGAACAAGCTAGGCAAGGCAAAGAGGGTGAAGTGTTGTTTCCGATTCGCTTGGATGATTACATCTTCACCGGATGGCAGCATCACCGCAAGGCGGACGTGATAGCAAAAACGGTCGGAGACTTCCGCCAGTGGAAGAGTCACGACGATTATCAAAAGGCGTTTGATAGATTGCTTCGTGATTTGAAAGCCGAAGAGGGGCAGACTGTGTAGAGTGCAGAGTGAGAAGGCATCAAAGCAGGTGAGTAAGAGAGGTAGTAAGAGTAGTTTGGAATAAAAAGAATATGCTGGCGCGCATCTTTACCGGCGATAAATAGTGCGTCTCCCATGCGTTCGATATATCTCTAATTAAAGGAGCGTAAAATAATCTATGATAATCACTCCTAGTAATTACTACCGCGCACGTCAAATTTTACGAGAGTGGCGCAATCGCGGAGTCAAGTACATTCGTCTTTATTATGGCGATAACGGCTCAATCAAAAACGGCTACTGCTGTGAACCATCGGACTCGGACGTTAGCGTTAACGCGGGTGATAAATTTTTCTCAGTACCGCCTCACAATGAATTACCCGACTCCGATGCCGAGTACAAAGACAAGGCACTCATGACCGAAGCTGAAAGCTGGATGGCCTCGGCAATCAGCGACTTTTGGGACGATTTGAGCGTGCCGCGTGAAGCAGCTAAAACAGAATAAATTGCCCGCTCGAAGTTTGCTGCTAACCGGGTTACTCGTTAGCCTCACGTCACATGCGGATAGCGATTTGAAAGACTGACATTAACGGAGTAGGCCACATCATGCGGGTTATGCCGCTGTTGATTGTGCTACATCAAGTTAATTAGAGAGATGAAATATTATTACTTTATTGGTGTTCTTAATTTACAAACTTGCTCTTGAATATTCTTGGGCTGTTTTCCGTATAGAGGTATTGGATCAAATGTACGCCTTCCGCCGTATGAGAGTACTGTCAGCTTTACCGGTCTTCTTCCAAATCCTATGGCTTCGTCCTTTGTTGGTAACCATACATCAACTCCTTCAAGCAGCTTATGGTCTAATTCCCGAATAGCCTCATTAGTTTCTGTTTTAATTTTACTAGCACTTAATCGATTATCATTTTGCACTGCATCTAAATGCTTAGTATGTAGCTCTTGAAATTTTACATGATTTCTACGTACCTCGTTAGACAACTCTTTCAAATGATTAGCAGTTTTAGTCTTTCCCATTTGTTGCGCCAACTCGCTCTGTGATTGTATTTCTTCTTCTCTTTCGCGAAAGGCTTGTTCAACGATGCTTGCTCTTCCTTCATAATAACCTATCTCTTCACTAATCACGTTTTTTGTATTTCTAATTTTGTCGAGATTGGCAATTGCTGTTACAGCAACAGTAGATAAGAGACTAATTATAGCTACTATGATTGCTTGTTTGGTAGAAATCTTGGCTAAGACAATTTCTTTTGTGTCATTAGTCAAAGCAATACCTTTAGTCTTAACTGATTTATAGCTATTTACTTTCATTTCAGTTCCTCCCTTACTACGAAGTACTTCATTTTACTCCTTGTGAGCCTTAAACTTCTATTTTTTACGCCATGTGCTACGTTTTAAGAGTGAGTGAACATTTAATATCCAGAAGTACATGCGAACTAACAACTCACCCAACCCGACCCCGCGATAGCATCCCTCACACATCAAACAATTGCCGACACACAACATTAACAGATGCTTTGAAGCCGCCGAACATGCGGAGCGTGACTTAAAACGTTTTGAGTGGGCGGCAATCCCGATAGCAGCGCGAAGTATCAGGCTGACAACTAAGAGTGGCGTGCGCTACAATCGCGCGCATTATGGCTCTCACCACCTGCAAAGAATGCGGAGCGTCGGTGTCAGATGAAGCCGCCTCTTGTCCGAAGTGCGGCAGGCCGAGCGCGGCAACTATCAAAGACAAGCAATGGGATAAATGGATTTGGCCTACCCTTTTCTTACTGTTCATTGTTTACATGATTTTGAAGTACCACTTCCGTTGGTTCTAAAATGTCTTGTCTTGTTATAGCGCCGTCATGTTATAATCCGCTTCGACAAATAGAACCTCATTAGAAGGTCAAATATCCACCTAGAAGCTCAGAGCCGACAAGCTCATAGAAGCTCATTAACTCTTAAAAGAGTTGTGGGCTTTTTGCGTTTTGGAGGCTAAGTTTTTGTCGAAGACTTCTACTTACCAATTAAAAGTGCTTTTAAGTCTTTCCGACCGACTTTCGAGCGGGTTGGATAAAGACATCGCCAAGCTCAAAGCTTTCAACAAAGAGGCTAGGGCTTCTATCCAGACAGCCAACGCTCTGAGTAAGGCACTCGGCAAAGTCGGCGGCAAGGGAGGTAGTCCCTTAGCTTCCAACATGCCGAAAGAAGTAGGAGCGGGCGCGCGTCTCACTCGCCAGATCGCCGCAGAGATGCAGCGGGGCTTGAAAGTCGAAACGCAGCAGGTAAAGTTGCTCCGTGAAGAAACGAAGCATCGCCAAGATAACGTGCGCCTCGCGCATGAAGAAACTCGTTTGGAAGAAACGGCGGCGCGCAAGTCTCGCGCATCTGCAAACGCGCAAATAGCCGAAGTCAAGCTGATGCGCGAGAAGTTAAAGCTTCAACGCGAGACGGACGGCCACAGGAGAGGGCGCGGCGGATTTCTCAAGGGGTTAGATACCGCCCGCGAAGGCATCGGCGCGGCGCGCGACATCTATCAGGCCGGACGCACCGCATACGACACGGCCACTTTCTTTACTGACCCAGCGGTAGAGCAGATGAGAGCGCAAGAACGCTTTCGCATGATGGGCTTTTCTAAAGATGAAAACGCACAAGTATTCGGGGCGGTAAGAAAGACTCTTGACGAAGTTAAAGGCGTGCGCGCGACTGACGTTCAAGAGGTTATGACATCTCTTGTCAACACGGTCGGAAGCACCAATGAAGCCATCCAACTTCTACCGCTTGCGGCGAAACACTTGGCCGTCACTGAGGCTTTAGGCGGCGACCGCTTAGAGGCTATTAGACAGTTTACCGATAGCGCGAAGGCGTTGGAACTGCTTGGCAAAGATCAAGATATGGGCGAGATGAATCGGTACATGAACATCATCGCTCGAACTTCGATGGCAACGGGAGGTGAGATCAACCCTTCGGAGTTTCGCAACTTCGCCAAGTTCGCCAACATCGCCGCGCCGGGCATGACGCCGCAAGGGTTGATGAAGTTCCTGCCATTATTAGGACAGATGGGAGGCAAGCGTGCTGGCTCTGGCTTGATGACTCTCTACTCCAACATGGTCGGCGGTCGCATCCCCTCTAATAAGCTTCGTTATTGGCAAGAGCTTGGACTGCTCGATAAGTCGAAAGTTGACTTCAACAAACATACCGGACAGGTGCAACGTCTCAGGCCGGGTGCGATTCCGATAGCTGAAAACTTAGGACGTGACCCCTTAGATGTGGCCGACAAGATGACGGAGGTGTTTAGGGCAAAGGGTCTTGACGTAAAGAATTATGATGCCGTCAACAAACAGTTAATGTCCATGTTCGGCGACCGGGCGGGCGCGGGCGCACTGGCGCAGATGATTAACTTTCGCTCTGCGCTCTCGAAAGAGACGAAGAATTATGAGCGCGCGGAGACGATTGAAGGCGCACACGCAAGAATCTTTGACCCTCAGAACCCTCTCGGAAATTACACGGCGTTTCAAGCCTCGCAGATGAACGCACGCGCCGCAGCCGGAACGTCCGTCGCAACCACTGGCGGCGACTTGGCCGCGTATCTCACGAAAGCGATTGACTACGCGAGAGGCAAGGCAGAGCAAAACCCGACGATGGCGGCGGCGACTATCGGCGTGCTCAGTTTAGGTAGAGCGTCGGCAGAGGCGGCGGACGGTGTGAGCCTGTTAGGTAAATTCGCAAACGGTGTGACGGGGGGCAAGGGC
>CAXTRQ010000197.1:0-11349 GCA_964246705.1 uncultured Pyrinomonadaceae bacterium | reverse complement strand
CGCCGACACCGCGTCGAGAAGCCCGAGCGGCGAGCAGGCGGCCGTTCCGGCGAGCGAGGCGGCACCGAGCACGAAGGCACCGGCGGCGAGATGGCGGCGAGTCAGGGGCATGGCGACCCCTACGCGAAGCCGCTTCCCTTGTCGCTCGCCCTTCATGTGTGGACGAGACGACCTGCGACGGTCAACCGGAGGCGCGCATTTAATCTATGATGAGAAAAGGCGCGCGACCGGTCGAAATTAGCGATACAACTAACTTTCCAAAGAACAGGAACGCTTTCGGCTCTCGAAGCAGCCCCGCCGGTTTACCTGCAAAACATTTGCAGACGACCGGCGCACGCGTTCAGGTGCGTCAACCTAACACCACGCGAGCAACGGCGTCAAGGCAGCGGCAAGGTCTGTTCATCCTTAAATATTTATACCGGAGGTGTGACATATTTTTAGCCCCGGAGCGGCTTTGAAAACTGCCGCCCCTCCGGGGCTAAATATTCTAACATCCGCATGCAAACTCACTTTAAGGCTGCGGGCGTTGCCAGATTGTGCCGTCCGCGTAGAGGACGCGCATGATGATGATGCGCTCGCCCAAATTTTGACGCTCTTTATCGTTGAGCGCGCTGGCGCTGATGGTTTGCGTCGGCGGTGCATGAATGGTGAAAACTAGTTGCTTGTTTTTACCCGCTTCAATTTTCTCTTCGCTCGCGAACTGGCGGCGTCCGCGTTCGGTCTGCGTGTCGGCGTCGAAAAAGACGTAGTCCCAATCAATCGCCTTAATCGCCTTCGCGCTGTTGTTCTTGACAGAAAGTTTATACATGAAGACGTAGCGCGCGGGGGTTCTCTTCTGGCGGAGCAGTTCTTGATTGGCGGCGTCGGCCTTGACCTCGCGCCTGATCCTCTCTTCCTCAACACTGCCCTTGTTGACTTCGAGGCGTCTATCGTTTCTCGTCCGCACACGCATGTCGTCGAAATTTTCGACGGGGCCGCCGAAGGGGTCGCCCTCCCAGTTGATACGCTCCTTGCTCCAACTAAATTTGATGATTGCTAAGTCCGGAGGCTCCGGCGAGTTTTGGGGAGGCGTCTGAGGTTGTGCGATGACCGCGAGAGATACGAAGAGAAGCAGTGCGCCCGGAATGTTCATCGTTCATCCCTCCTGTCCGGCTGTGCCAGACATACTATCAGAAACGGCGCTGGCGCGGTCGAGCGTGAGGACGATTGTTCAACGCTCCCTTGAATTTAAAAAAGGTGGGGCTGGAGAAGCACGCTTTTCCAGCCCCGTCAGATTCTCTCCAAGATGCCCTGTGGCGGCTTGGAAGTTTCAAGCCGCCACAGAGAGCAACTGACGAGCCAGATTAAAAGACATAACGCGCGCCGACGATGATGCGGCGGTTGCCCCCGTTCGTGCCCCACTGGTTGAGGAAGTTCGTTCCTGCCGTGATGGTCGAGTTCGGCGTGCCGAAATCGCGCGTGTTGGTGGCGTTGAAGAAGTCCGCGCGCAGTTGCAATTTTTGCGACTCGTTGAGGCGAATATTCTTGAGCAGTCCGAAGTCGAGGTTGTTGATGCCATCGGCACGCAGGATGTTGCGCCCTGAGTTGCCGACGCGCTGGCAGTTGGTGATTGGAGCGGCAGCAGTCCCGGTGTTGACGCAGGTCAGGGCGGCGAACAGCGGGTCGCCCGTAGCGCGAAGCCTGACCAGTTCTTCGACCGACAGCCGCGAAAGGTCTGCGTTGGTGACGACGTTGGCGCGCGTCGCCACGCCGATAGCGCCGCTGATGCCGGAGATGGTTCCGGTCGGGTCAGAGCCGTTCAGCACGGAGAAAGGAGCGCCGCTCTGTAGAGCGAGAGATGCATTCATCTGCCAGCCGCCGAGCAGGTGGCCGACGAAACCGTTCTGTTCACGGAAGAAGGGCAGTTCATAGACGCCGTTGACGGCCAGACGAAGCGGGCGGTCATAGGATGAACGTCCGCGCTCGGAGCGACGGTCGTAGGGGTCTTGCGCGACCGCGATTTCCGAAGCCGAATTGTTGAAAATCTCCGAGGCCGTATCAATGAACGAACTCCAAGTGAAGTGCGCGCCCGCACTGAAGCCTTGGCTCAGGCGTTTTTCCAGACTCGTCTGCATCGAGTGGTAGATGGACGAGCCGGAGTTGGCGCGCAGGCGGACGGTCGCTCTCGTCGGGTCTTGCCTGACGATGGGTGCCTCGGTCGACCTTCTGGTGCGGAAGAGCACGGGATTGGCGTCAATGCTCTCGAATAATCCGCTGCCCTTCGTGCCGACGTAGCCGATACGCAGGACGACATCGCGCGTCAATTCGCGCTGTACCTCCAAGCTGAAGGCATCGTAGTCGGGCGAGTGGAAGTCGGGCGTGACGGTCGTGCGCGTCACCGCCGCAGGGTTGAGCGGCTGGTTTTGGAAGGTCGCAAAAGCGTTCGCCAGATTCGAGACGTTGACCGCCTGCACGAACGGGAACGAACTCCAAATGTTGAGCGCGATGTTGGTGAAAGCGTAATCGTTGGTGCGAGAGTAGCCGCCGCGCATCACCAGTTTGTCGCCGCCCGTAATGAAGCCGAGGACGCCGCTGGTGCGTGTGCGCGGATTCCAGTTGAAGCCGATACGCGGCTGGAAGTTGTTCTTATCGCGCGGCGGTATCGGCCCCACGACGAAGCGTTGGTCGCCACCGAAAGCCGCGACCACAGGCGCGTTAAAGTTAACGAGGTCTGCAATCGGCTGACCCGGATTCTCGTAGCGCATCCCGTAGGTCAAGGTGAAGTTCGGGCGAATCTTCCACTCGTCCTGAGCGTAGAAGAAGAAATCGTGCCAGTCGAGATGGAGGACGCGCGCCGTGCCCGGCAAGTCTTTGTTAATCTGCGCCGTGGCGGCGAGGTCGTTGACGAACGCTGTCAGCGTTTCATAGACGAGGTGTCCGCGCGTCGTCGGCTTGAACAATTGGAACAACTGGTTGCGGCGAATGTCTCCGCCGAACTTCAGCGCATGATCGCCCATCGCGTAGGAAAGATTGTCCTGAAGTTGATAGGTGTTGCGGATAGAGTTCTGCGGGAGATTGGCGGCGAGACCAATCGCGGTACGTGTCGTCGAGGCGTTGAGACCCTGTAGGCCGAGGTCGTTGATTTGAATTGAGGGAATCGCTTCCGCCCTCAAATCCGAAGCGACCGTCGCACTGGCGGCACGCAGGAATGCGCCGCGCAGTTCGTTGACCATGTGCGGGCTGAGGATGCTGTTGAGCGTCAGGTTAACGCCCTGATTGCGCGAGACGTTCGAGGATTCATATCCCGGCGGCGTGGATTGCCCGGAGCCGGAGATGTTCTGATCCTGATAGATGTAGCGCGCATTGAGGATGTGGTTTTGTGTGAAGCGATGATCGACGCGGAAGGAGCCTTGCCAATCGTCGAGTTTCGTCGCGCTCGTGCCGGAGAGCGAGCCGACGGCGACGGGGACGGTCACACCGTTTAAGGTGAAGTTGACGAACGCGCCGGGAATCGGCGTCTGCGCCGCCGGGAGGAAGTTCAGCAGCGCCTGCACCTGCGGGCGATTGCCGACGAGGCTTTGGAGCGTCGCCCGCCCAGCGACGGTCGGTATCGTCCTGACCTCGATGCCCGAACCGAGTTGACGATCCCACCAGCGTTGCAGCGAGACGAAGAAGAAGGTGCGGTCGCGCCCGCTGATGTATGCCTTGCCGCCCTCGCCGAAGCTCGGCAGATGGAGCGGGCCGCCAAAGGTCATCCCCGCCTGATTCTCGACGCGGAACGGAGCATGTCGCCGCGACGGGTCGGTCGCGTTCTTATTGCAAAAGCCGCTCTTTTTGTTGAGGTTGTCGCAGGCGTTCAGAGCGTTGTCGTTATGGAACCAGAAGCCTGAGCCGTGGTATTCGTTCGTCCCACTTTTCGTAATCGCGTTAAAAACGGAACTGCTGTTGCGCCCGTACTCGGCGGTGAACTGGTTGGTGACGAGCCGGACTTCCTGAATCAAGTCGGGATTGTTGAGTTGGACTGCGCCGCCGCCGACGCCGAAATCGTTGTTGTCCTGACCGTCAATCAGGAAGTTGTTTGAACGCAGGCGACCGCCGTTGGCGGAATAGTTGATGCCGTTGGTGAAGCCCGATTGATTCGACTGCAACTGGCTCACGCCGGGCGCGCTGAGAGCGATGTTGTAGACGTTGCGCGTCGTCGTGAGAGGCAGTTCCGAGAGCCTTCTCGAATCAAAGCGCGTGCTGACTTCGGCGGTCGTAGTGTTGAGCAGCGCCGCGTTCTCCGTGACGTTGACCACCTCTGAGACGCCGCCCGTCTTCATTGCGGCGTCCACGATGGCCGGTTGGTTAAGCGCGAGCGTGATGCCCGACTGGACGTACTTGGCGAAGCCCTGCGCTTCGACCGTCACCTCGTAATCGCCGACCGAAAGATTGGGCATACGATAACGGCCTTCGCTGTCGGTTTGCGTCGTGCGCGACTCGTTGGTTTGTACGTTGCGGACAGTGACGGTGGCGTTGAGAATCGCGCCGCCCTTCTCGTCGCTGATCTGGCCGGAAATTGAACCTGTGGTCTGCGCCGCGACAGACCACGAGGCGCTCAATAGAATTACACAGAGCGCTAGTATTAACTTCGCTGTTCTCATAACTTTTAGTCTCCTTGCCTACTAGATTGGATGGATGCCGGAAGATGGCTCGCGCCTGAAATTGAGCGATTGAGATTGCCGGATTCGGCGTCTCTCCCGGCGATGCGCTTGAACGACGAGGTATCCTTTTTGAAAAGGATGCGTTTCCCTTGTACCGAGCTAAGAAAACATTGGAACGATATGAATTAAAGCAGGAATAGAGACGATTTCGACTGTCTGCACGAAGCCTGATGTTGCAGGCTGCGGTTAATGCTATTTCACGGAAGCAACGATTGTGCCTCAGTCATGGCGCGCGTAATCTACTTCATTTTCGCAGACTTTTGAAGCTGAAGACTACAAATCCAAAACTTTGAACGCCTTCCATTCAATTTTATGAAGATTTCTGTTTTCGGGGGCGCGCAAAAAAAGAAGGCGTCGAACTTCAAAGTTCGACGCCTATCATGGAAGGTGGGTCAAGCCTCGTCGCGTTTAAAAGTCCACGCGGAAGCCAAGTTGCAGGGTGAAAGGCAAGCCGACGGGCGGGCCGAAGCCGGGGCCGTAGAGCGTATTGGCTTGCAGGAATCTTGTTCTTGACGACAAGTTGCTGAGTCCGAGGCGGTCGCCGAACGCCAGATTCTCCACGTTGAAGAGGTTGAAGAAGTTGGCGTAGCCCTTGAGCTTAACCCGCTCGCCGATGGTAAACCCTTTGGTCAGGCGCAGGTCAACATTGAAGAAACGCCCGTTGCGTTCCTCGATGTTAGTGCCCGTCACGATGAAGCCTGAGCGCTGGCTGTTGACCTGAATCTGCGTACACCCGAGAGCGGTGGCCGAGGAAGGAACCGTGCCGTTGATGAGTCCTTGCAGCAAGGTCTGTGCATCCGTGCCCGCACAGACGCGGTCAACCGTGGTGCGACCGTCGCCGTCAATATCAATACTGCCGGTGTTGAGCGAGTAAGGCCGCGCGCTGGCGTATTGCAGGATGGGCGCGACCTCGAAGCCGTAGGGCAAATTGATGACGCCGCTCATCACGATACGATGACGCTCGTCAATGCGGGTCGGGCCGAACTCTTCAGGCCGGAACTGCTGCTCAGGCGTGATGGCGATGCCGTTGCCACTATAGGACGCCGTCGGCTGCCCGCCCCACGATCTCGAATTCGACAACACGTAGCTGGCTGAGAACAGCCCGCGCCGCATCCGACGCCGGAGCGTCGTCGTCCAACTGTCGAACAGCGAGCGGTTGGTGGACGTGAACATGTTGATTTGGCCGATGCGACCGATGCCTAAGCCCGCAGCCTGAAAGGCGCGGTCGAAAAAGCGCGTGCCCGCGCCGTTGACGCACTGGGGCGAGGCGGGCGTCGAGCCGGGATAATTCGGATCGCAGATGCTCCTGATGCGCGGGTTGACGTTCTGCACGCGGTTCTCATGAATACCGAGCGTATGCACGTAGTCGCTGGAGAGGGTGTAGCCTTCGCCGAACGTATGCTCGAAGCCGAGTGAGAACTTCTGAACGTACGGGTCTTGCAGGTTCGGGTCGTTGATGCGCCCTGTGCCGCCAACTTCCAAGTCAGTGTTGCTGGCGGTGGCGGGCGGGGACGGCAGCGGGTCAACGCCGAAGCGGAAGGCGGATAGGTTGCCGCCCGGGTCGCCGACGATATTGCCGCCGGAGAGATCGAGCAATGTCTGATAGATGGTGGGGTTCGTCTGCTGATTGGCGAACAGAGTGAGGTTCTGGAAAAGCTGATCGTAGAAGATGCCGTAGCCGCCGCGAATCACGGTCTTGCCATCGCCCATCGGGTCGAAGGCGAAACCGAGGCGCGGTTGGAACTCCTTGAAGCTCGGCGTGCGTCGGCTCAGTTTCGCCGGGTCGCCAGCGATCGCCTGTGCGCGCGGGTCGTTGAGTTGTCGCAGAACTCTAATGGTGCGGTTGTTCGTCTGGTCAACGAGCAGGTTGATGTTGGCGTCCCAACGCAGGCCGAGATTGAGCGTCAAGCGCGGCGTCACCTTGAAATCGTCTTGCACGTAGAGCGCCAGTTGATGGAACGGCGGCTGCGTCGTATCACCCGCGCCGCCGCTGAACGTGATCGCCGAGACCGCGCCCGGTGTGGCGAAGCCTTGCGGGTAACAACCGACGCCAGCCGCGACGGTCGGCGCGCAGTTGCTCGTGTGCTGGTTGTTGGCGATAGCGAGCGGATCATCGAAGAACGTAATCTGGTAGCCGTTCGCGCCGAAGAAGAAGAACCCGTCGAGCTTGGTGTGAATGTAATTGACGCCGGTCTTCAGGCTGTGCTTGCCCACCAGAAACGAGACATCGTCACGAAGTTGGATTTTCTTCTCGGTGGTCTTCTGCGGCACGTTGACGTTCGCGCCCGACTGCACCGACGGGAACACAATGTTCGGTCGGTCTGTGACGCCGAGAATCTGATTGTTGAAGCTCTGATATTGGAACGAGAATTGATTGAGCTTCGAGCCGCTGAAGGTGTAGGTGTGGTTGACGACGAAGCTATAGAGCTTGTTGTTGTTCGTGTTGCCGCCTTCGAGATCGGACGGCTGTCCGGGGTCGACCTGATCGTTCGGCGAGTCGTTACGCTGGTGCGAGAAGCGGTAGAACATAGACTGGCGGTTGCTGATGGTGTTGTCCACCTTGACGGTCAACAGCG
This sequence comes from uncultured Pyrinomonadaceae bacterium, assembly GCA_964246705.1. Lineage (GTDB taxonomy): Bacteria > Acidobacteriota > Blastocatellia > Pyrinomonadales > Pyrinomonadaceae > DASZCR01. Next base: position 4,091 of record CAXTRQ010000197.1, on the reverse strand, counting down.
TGTCGTTGTAGGGATTGGGAATCAGAGGGGAAGCCGTGATACCCGGAATCGCGGCAATCTGCGCCACCTGATCGGTCGTCAGCGCCAGACTTTGCCGTTCGCGGAATCTCTCCAGCGCGCCAAAGAAAAAGAGCTTGTCTTTGATGATGCGCCCGCCCACCGAGCCGCCGAATTCTTCGCGGTCGAATGAAGACTTCTCGCGGTCGTCGCGCTTCTCGAAGAAGTCGCGCGCGCGCAACTTCTGATTGCGGAAGTTGAGGAAGCCGGAGCCGTGCAGGGTGTTCGTGCCGGTCTTCGAGACGACGTTGATGACGCCGCCCACCGAGCGACCGCTCTCCGCCGTCCAGCGGTGTTGCAAGACCTGAAATTCTTGGATTGATTCGTAAGCGAAATTTTGTAGCAAACTGCCGACGACGTTATCTTTGTTGTCGCCGCCGTCCACGTTCACGTCCAACTGGCGACCGTCGCCGCCGCTGAACCCGATGTTGCCGACGCGCGTCTTGGTCGGATCGAAATTACCGACGGGGCGCGCTTCCGGCGCGATGACGGAGAGGCTGGCGAAAGTGCGATTGAGTAGCGGCAGGTTTTGGACTTCGACCGGAGTGATGTTTCTGCCGAGTTCGGAACTGGTCGTCTCGACGAGGGCTTGGTCGCCCATCACCTCGACCGACTCTTTAATGTCGCCCGGCTTGAGGTCAAAGTTTTGTGTTAGTTGTGCGCCGACGTTCACATCCAAGCTTTTGAGCAAGGCTCGATTGAAGCCCTGCGCTTCGACCGTCACCTCGTAAGTTCCGGCGGGCAATTGTGCGACGGTATAAGTGCCCTCGGTATCGGTCTGTGCGGTGCGCGTCAAACCTGTGCCCGTATTGCGCACGGTCACGGTCGCGTTTGGCACGATGTTGCCTTGGGCGTCGAGCACGTGCCCGGTGATGTCGCCGGTCGTCACCTGTGCGAGGGCGGTGGCGGCAAGCAGTAGAGTGAAAGTGAGAAGCGTAAGGAATTTGTACAACGCTGATTGATGGAACAAAGCCATAATCCAAGAACCTCCAGAAAGGTGTATTTGTACAGTGGTACGTTAAAGAATCTGACAACCCCGGTGAGAGAAGTTTCTATTGACGCAAGCAATGTTCCAGACGACCGAATTTTATTCGTCTTCGGGAGGTCGCTTTAAAAGCTGTCTAAAATAGGTTGAAACCAACAGAATGATTGATAAATTACAGATCACAGCGGGCTTGAAATTCAAAGAAATGGATTTTTATCGGATATTTTAGAGAGATGTTTTCGCACTTTTGCGACCGGGTGGCGCGAATATGGGACGAATCGAGAAGCGAACTTTTCGACGCAGGGAGCTTTCCACGCATATGCTCCGGCACATCATGACTTGCCGCGACGGGATAATTTTCAAGAAGCCGTCGAGGAAATCGCGTGAACGGAAGACGCCGCACAACACTTGCCGAGCATGAGCCGGGCGTCTACGACCGGCTGGCAGCAAGTTACGACCGCGCGATGAGGCCGCTCGAACGCCTCGGCCTCCGACGCCTGCGCGCCGCGACGCTCTGTGAGTTGCCGCCCCGCGCATACATCCTCGAAGTCGGCGCGGGCACGGGCGCAAACTTTCCCTTCTATCCGTCGCAGGCGCGCGGCGCGGCGAGTGAACCGAGCCGACCGATGCTCGACATCGCCAGCATGAAGAGACGCCCGGACAGCATTCGTCTCATCCAGAATTCAGCCGAGCGCCTGCCCTTCGCCGACAAGACGTTCGACGCCGCCTTTGCGACGCTCGTCTTCTGCTCCGTCTCGTCGCCCGCCGATGCGTTCAGAGAATTGCGCCGCGTCGTCCGACCCGGCGGCACGATTGCGCTCCTCGAACATGTGCGCCCCGCAGGCGTGCTGGGTTATCTCTTCGACGCGCTCAGCAAATTGACCGTCGCGCTCTGTGAAGACCACTTCAATCGCCGCACCGCCGATGAAGCCGCGCGTGCAGGACTACACATCGTGCGCGTCGAAAACCACATGCTCGGCATCGTGCAGATCATCGTCTGCCGCGTTGAGTGAGGCGAGCCGCTAACAGAATTTAAAACTCAAGATTTCAAATCTGAAATTTCAAATCCAAATCTTGAGATTGTCTTTCTCTCTACGATACCGCCTGCGGTGGTGAATCTTTATCGCCTGACACAGAGCCGCGAATCAATCTACAATCTCCGTATGCCTCCATCGAACAAACTCACGCGCGTACAGGTCGGCTGTCAGGGCTGGAACTACGACGACTGGGTAACGCCCACGGCGAGCGCGCAGGAAATCTTTTACCCACGCGGCACACGCGCTGCCGAGATGCTCGCCGTCTACGCGCGCGTCTTCGAGACGGTTGAAGTCGACTCGACTTTCTACGCCGTGCCTTCTGCCGCGACGGTCGAAGGCTGGCGGAAAAAGACTCCTGAAAATTTCACTTTTTCGCTCAAGCTGCCGCAGGAGATTACGCACCGCCAACATCTGCGCGGAGACGTGACGACGCGCGTGCTTGAGGAATTCTGTGTGCGTGCGCGTCTGCTCGGCGCAAAGCTGGCCTCTGTGCTCGTGCAATTGCCGCCGCAGTTTGAAGCCGTGCCGGAGAACTTCCGCGCGCTGCGCGAGTTCCTCCCGCTGCTTCCGCGCGACATCCGTTTCAGCGTCGAGTTTCGTGAGCGTGGTTGGTTTGATGAGAGCGCGCAGGAAATCCTCGCGCGCTACCCGCACGTCTCGCTCGCGCTCGTCGAGGGCGTGTGGGTGCGGCGCGAGCGCGTCTGGCAGTTGGCGGAAGAGTTGCCGCCCGCAGAGTTTGCTTACGTGCGCTGGATGGGCGAGCGCAACCTGACAAGATTCGATGTTGTCTCGCGCCCGCAAGACGAGAACCTCTACGAGTGGAGCGAGGTCATTCGTCGTCAGCAGGAGCGCGGCACACAAGTCTTCGCTTACTTCAGCAACTTTTATGAAGGGCACGCGGCGGCGAGCGCGAACAAGTTGAAGAGACTGCTGTCTCAAGCGACCGTCAGCCCGGAAGATTTAGAAGATCAACCTTCTCTCTTCTAACGTGAAACCCTGAAACTTCAATCACTCAACTTTTTGTATTCTTTGCGCCTTGGCGTCTCCAGCGCGAAGCTAATTTTCACGCTGGAGACGCCAAGGCGTAATAGAAAGCAGAACGCAAAGGATGAAGGCTTTGAAACGCTGGGCGGTCGGCGGCGGCGGTGAGTTTGAGATGTGGTTGACGGCGAATTGAAATGCGCTCTGGCTGCTCAAGCCTGTGGCGGAGGTTCGTCTCCGGCGAGTTGCGTCCAGACGGCGGCGAACTCTTCAATCTCTTTGCGTGTGCGCTCCATGGCGCGGCGGCTGTCGAGGTAGGCAGACCAGTAGGGCGTTTGCGTCAGAGCCTTCGTCGTCTCTTCGTCAATCACCTGCGCCATCAGGGCGACGAGGTCGCTCGTAACGCGTGTGTGTTCGAGCAGCGCGTTGATAATCGAATAGGCGAGTCGCGCCTGCTCGAAGGCCAAGCCGCGCTCGCCGAAATTCTCGACTACGGATGCCGCCGCGCCCTTGTCCGTCAAATCATCATCGCTCATCAATTCGACTCCGCATCGCTCTCCGGCTCAACCCAACTCCCGCGCACGAGCGGCAGGGCGGCGATTTGTGCGCTGGATAGCTCGTTCTCTCCGGCAATAATTTTTACTTCTGTGCCAGCCGCGAGATAATCATACTTGATGATTCCGAGCGCGATGCTGCGATTCAGACGCGGCGAGAAAACGCATGAAGTGAGGCGGCCTATCTCTCTCTCTTCGTCTGAAGCCTTAACTTTCGCTCCCGCCAGAGCGTGCGGCGCGGCGGGTTCGTCAATGATAATCAGTCCCGCTAGCTTCTTTGCGATGTGGCCGCGCCAGTGGATGCGCGCGATAATCTCCTGACCGATGTAGCAGCCCTTCGTGAAGCTGACGGCATCTTCGCCGGTCGCTTCGAGCACGACGTTCGTCTCGTTAACATCAACGCCATAGCGCGGCACACCGGCCTGGCCGCCGCACACCTAGGGGGGGGGGTCGGCCCCCGGCGGCGCCGCCCCCACA
>CAXTRQ010000196.1:0-11355 GCA_964246705.1 uncultured Pyrinomonadaceae bacterium | reverse complement strand
TCTCCTACTTTGAGATCGGGACTTTCACGCGCGTCCAAGACCAACGTTTGCAGACGCCGGCGGGCGAGCGTTATCGCCGCCGCCGCGCCCGCCGGGCCACCTCCCACAATCAACACTTTCGGCGTCCGCAAACCTGCCGCCCCTTATAGCTCGTCTCGTCTGAGGACGTGACGACGAGAGGTGACGGGAACTTCGGCCTTCTCGTCCTCCAACCTCTGCGCCGCAAACTTCATCATTTCGACATCCTCCGGAACCTCGATGACTTTCTCCGCAATTTCTATTTGCAGCCACGTCTGGTCGCCCTTCGTGAAGTCTTCGTCGAGGCCGGTTTCGACCCAGACGCGCGGCGGCAAGCCGTATTGTGCGAGGTCGCGCGGCCCTTCCCTCTCGGAGACGATACCGAGGCTGTCCCACTTGGCGACATTCTCGTTAATGCGCCGTTGGTAGTTCGGGTCGAAGTAGCGCAGCCAGTCGAGACGATAGTTGAAATGTTTGAGACGCTGCCCCGGCGACAATCTCTTGTCCATCAGACGCGAGTACGATTGCTCGCTGAGCACTTGATTCGGGACGCGCGCCGCCCAGAAAGAAGGGAGACGTAGATAAGTCCCGATCTCGTAACCGGACAAGCAACTGGCTTCGTCCGTCTGCCAAGGCACGCCCATCCACCATGTCAGCGTGCCGGGGCCGCTCATGTCCACGACGCCGCCCGGTGCGAGCGCGACCTGCGGGCTAAGCACAGAGCCGTAGTCGTCCTTGGGGCTAACGCCCTCCGGCAGAATGTTGAGCCGGAAAGGCTCTTTCCACATGCTCGCCACGCGGAGACTCCACGTCAGTTCAATGCCGGGATGGAACGGCCCGCCGAGGCAGCTTTCGAGATTGGCGCGGTCGAGCGCGGCAGGCTGCTCCTTGATCGAATACCTTGCGAGGGGTTTGAAACGCGGCTGCAACTTCGGGTCTGGATCAAAGTTGCCTTCAGCCCACTGCTCCATCCAAGCGTATTGGGTCGGAGTAACCGAGAGGTCTCGCATTCCGAGGTTCGGGAAATCGTCAAAGGCGTCGCCGTAAAAAGGCGGCAACTTGACCGGCCTCTGCTTCTCCAGAGCGCGCGCAGGATTACGAAACCAGCGGAAGAGAGACATACGTAGAGCTTGTTGCCTCTTGGCAGGGTCAGACAACTTTTTTAACAACGTGGGTGAAGTGAGGTCGCTCGGAGAGCTTCCGCCGAACAGGAAATCAACGCCGCTGTTGACCCACTGATTGCCCGCGAGACGCTCCAAAATCGGATAGATGTCGCGCCAGAAAGAGGGGCGTTCCGGCGCTTTCATGTCAAACTTTGAATCTTGACAGAAGAGGTTATAAACCACGTCGTACATCGTCACGACGCCGTAGAGTCCCTGCCCGAAATTGGGCGGCGTGACGGCGACCATGGCCGGTTCCGCCTCGTACTGCTGGCCTCCAATCTTGACGGTGGCGCGCACGGGGCCGTCCGAAACATCATCGTGCCAGCCGTCATTGTTCGCAAAAGTGATGGCCGGTTTGCCCGTGTAGGAGGCCGAATCCCCGTAACCGCCCAGCACAATCAGACGGCCTTGCGCGTCTGTCCGCAGTTCGCCGAGGGGCACTGTCTTGCCCATAAACTGGCCACTGTCGAACTTGTATGCGTCGCCGCTCACTTCTTTACCGCTGATGGTGCGAGAGCCGGGATCAATGATTAACTTCTTGCGGTCATCCCCCAGAATCATCATGTTGCGGTATCCGGCAGACTTGGCATACTGGCCGAGGTCCATGGCGTTATTAAACTCGTACCAGCCAGCTTTTCGATTCGCCAGATGAACGCGCCAAGTAATCTCCGCGTCGGCGGCGGTTATCTCTTTGACCGCCGCGCCCGCCTCATTCAGACCATAGACGCGGAACCTCGCAGCCTGACGCTTGACGCGCCCCTGTTTATCCTTGAACCCGCCTTGAGGATTGGGAACCTCGCCCGGCGCTTCCGGGCCGATGAAATACTCTTCCACTGCGTTGCCCACTCTGGCGAGACCGATCCCGGGGAAAATTGCATACCGTGTGATTGCGTTACTTTTAGGCATCTCGTGTCACCTCATTCAGTTTAAGCTGTGATGGTCAGTAGCGCCTGCGCTACTGACTTTTGTCGCATCCAATCGCGCATCGCTATAGAATAGAATCCGTCAACGATTCTAGTTTACACAGGCACGGAAATAAGTTGAGAAGAAAACCGAGAGTTAAAATCTGTTGCATGAGCAGCGTCCGAGAAGCTTGGATGGCGATTGAGTATGGCGCGTCGGCGCTCGGATTAGTCAGCGCGATGCCGAGCGGCCCCGGTGTCATTCCCGACGACTTGATCGCGCGGATAGCCCTTTGCATACCTCCCGCAGTCTCATCGTTTCTTCTGACCTGCGAGCAAAGCGCGGACGCAATTATTCGGCAACAGCGGCATGCGTGCGTCAGTACAATCCAGATTTGTGATCGCATTGAATTTGAAAGTTATACGCCACTGCGTCAAGCCATGCCGGGCATCTCGCTTGTTCAAGTCGTTCACGTCAACGGTCAGGAGTCAGTTGATGAAGCGTTGGCGATTGCCCCTTACGTCAACGGAATACTGCTGGATTCCGGCAATCAATTATTACCTGTGAAAGAACTCGGCGGCACGGGGCGCACACACGATTGGCGTATCAGCCGCAGGATACGCGAAGCTGTAGATGTTCCAATCTTTCTCGCTGGCGGTCTGAATGCAAGCAATGTCGCTGATGCGATCAGTCAGGTGCAGCCCTTTGGCGTTGACGTGTGCAGCGGCGTGAGAACCGACGGGAAACTGGACGAACAGAAATTGTCCGCTTTCTTTCAAAGCATCCAGAACGCTTGAGAGCCGTGCCGGTATGCCGTCAAGTATAATCGAGAACGCCCGTGTGCATCGTCATCTGCCATCCGTCGCCAACTTTTGAATAGACTTTACAGACGCGGCCTTTCCAGTGATTCTGTCTGCCTTCGCGGTCAACCCACAGAGTATCTATATCAACCACGGCGAACGCTCCATCGCCCTCCTTCGAGATGGTTATTTTTTTAATCTCCCGTTGATTGTGGACGAGCCTATGCGTGTCGAACAATTCCTGCCAGCCGCGCCTCCATCTTTCGGAATCGTATCTGCCCCATTCCAAAACCCAATCCAGCGGGTCGTGTGACTGCGGCGTTGTCGGCCAAGGCCAGACCATATCCCTGTGAAAGATGCTCAGTAAGAGATTCACGTCTTGCGTGTCCCAAGCTCGCGTCTCTCGATTGACGATCTCTTCGATCTCTTCCCTCACATCTCGCATGATGTTTCCTGTCCCATCGAGAGACCAGAACCCCAACTTTTAGAACGTCGCTCTCAGGGCCAGCTGAATCTGTCGCGGGTCGCCGACGCCCTGCCGCAAGAAGCCGTCGAAGTTGAACAAGCCCGGCGTCACGAGCGGGTTGATGTTGTTCGCGTTGTTGAAGGTATTGAACATCTCGATGATCGGCATGAGGACGAATCGCTCGCCTAACCTGAACGGACGCTGCACGCGCCAGTCGAAAGAGAAGAACTCGTTGTTTTTGCGCAGGTGATTTCGCCCGCAGTCAACGCCGCCCACGACGCGCGTCAGAGAGTTGTTTTCACTGCACGGCGCGCCCGTGCCGTCGCCGAGCGGGTTGACCGTGATGGGCTGCGCCGAATGCGCCTGAAGGCGTAGGTTGGCCTGCAAACTCCAAGGCAGTTCCATGTATGTATAAAAATTGAAGCGATGACGAATGTCGCGGTCGGAGAGCGAATAGTCGCGCGAGAAATCGAAGCGGTTGAAGGAGCGGTCTGTGAACGGGTCGCGCTCGTTCGAGTCGTCGTCGAGGTCTTTCGAGAAGACGTAGTTGCCATCGAGTTGGAAACCCCTGCTGAAACGCTTGCGTACGCCGACGGTGAGCGCGCGGTAGAGCGATTTCGCGGAGCTTGAAGCGACGAACACATCGCCGAGTTGCGGGCCGAAGGGCGACGCGCCCGTATATGTCACGGTGTTTCCGTTGGCCGGAACGACGACAGGAAGCGAGCCGATATTAACATTCACGAAGCGAGTCAGATGGACGCCCTTCGCGTGCGTGAAGTCAAAATACATCGCCCAGTCGGGCGCGAGTTCCTGCTCGAAGGCGACGTTCGTCGTGTAGATGCGCGGGTTAGCGTAGTCGCGGCTGAAGACGCGGATGCCTGTAAAGTCGCTGAACGTGCCGGGCGGGAGCGTCGGCGGCGTAATCAGATTAGGCCACGTCGGCACGACCGAAGACGCGGGCAGCCCGAGGCCGAGGAGTGTGCCGATGAGGTCTGTGCTACGGAAGAGTTCTTGTTGCTGCACCCCATTGGTCGTAATCGAGCCGACCTGCGTCAGCATGTTCTGGCGCGCGTTATAAATTCCATAGTTTCCACGCAGCACCGATTTGCTGTTGCTGAACAAATCCCACGCGAAACCGACGCGCGGCTGGAACATTTTCTTTTGGTTGTGCAGCGTGCCGTTGGAGGGAAAGCGCGGGTCGCTCAGAAAACGCCCGTAAGCCGTCTCGGAAGGCGGCGTTTCCGGGTCTGGGAAAATCTGCGCTTCCCAGCGCAACCCGTAGTTAAGCGTGAAGTTCGGCTTGACTTGCCACTTGTCCTGGACGAAAGCAGCGTAGTCTTCATTCTTGATGTCCGACGCGCCGGGCGAGATGTCGGAGTTGCCTGTCGCCGCATCTTGCAGGAAGAGCAGCAGCGGCCCGCCGGTCTTGGTTGAACCCGCAGGACATGACGACAACACGTCAACATAAGTTCCGTCGGAGCAGCCGGACGTGCGCGGCCCGAAGCCTGCGCCGAGCGAGGCGGGCGACGCGTAGCGTAGGAAGCCCGCAACGCTGTCGAAGATATAGCGCCCTGTGAAAAAGCCTCTGAAGACTTGCGAGTTGCGGCTGTGTACCCATTCGCCGCCTAGCTTGACAGTGTGATTGCCGGAGACGATGGAGAACGTGTCCCTGATTTGCATGCGCTTGAATGTCTCGTCAACGTTCGGTTGGAGGAAGAACGGACTGCCGAAGCGGAAGGTCGTGGCGAATCCCATCGCCGTGTCTGCGGGCACGTTTGAAGGCGTCGCCGCGCGTGGCCTGTCTTCCCTGCCATAAGTGAAGTGCGCTTCGTTTAATTTTGTCGGCGAGATGGTGCTGAAAAGATTGGCGTTGAAGGCGTGGATTTTTGAAGGCCCTTCGGTTCCGTTGGCTGAATTGCCGTAAGTCGCCACGTCGAATGTCTGGTTCTCGTTTCTCGAACGATCAAAGTTGTAAGAGAGCGAGAGCTTGTTGTTGTTCGTGAGGTTCGAGTCAATCTTGCCGAGGATCGCGGAGTTTCTCAACGGACGCTTGATGGGATTGCCTTCCTCCTGATTGCGGCTCGTGCGGAAAAAGTTCAGGAGCGCGAGCCGCTGACAATCGGCGTTGCTGTTAATCAAAGCCTCGTTAGCTTGAATCGTCGGGGTTGGAACTGAGCAGGGTGAATTACCGAGAGGCTCGCTCAAGTTTGCGCGCGTCAGATTTTCGAGAATCTGTTCAAAGGCCACGAAGAAGAACGTTCGATCTCGACTAATCGGCCCGCCAATCGTCCCGCCGAACTGCTCGCGGTGGAAGCCCTTGAGAGGCTTGCCGTCGGAAGTGTTGGCGGTCAGGGCTTCTAGTCTCTGGAACTCGAAGAGGCTGCCGTGAAACTCGTTTGCGCCCGATTTGGTGACGACGTTGACGACGCCGCCCGCCGTGCGCCCGAACTCGGCGGTCGCTCCGGTGGCGACAACCTGAAACTCCTGCACGGCGTCGAGCGGAATGTCTATCGCGGCGCGTTGGCCGCCGGACTGCTCGCCGAAGAATCCGTTGTTGTAGTCGCCGCCGTCGAGGCTGATGTTGTTGAAAATTCCGCGCTGACCGGAAAAGTTAATCTCGTCGCCATCCGGCCCCTGCACGATGCTCACGCCCGGCGTCAGCGTCAGCAGGTCTTCAAACTTTCGCCCCAACACCGGCAGGTTTCCCACAGACTTTGCGTTCAGTGTGGTGCTGGCCTCAGTCTTGGCGGTGTCAATGGTCGGGATGGCCGTGATCGTGACTGTCTCCGCCACCTGCGAAACCTTCATATTCAGATTGAGATTAATGGCCTGACCGACCGTCAGAGGAAAATTCTCCTGCACGAGCGTGGCGAAACCCTGCTTTGAAATCGTCACGGTGTAGCGCGCGGGCGGCAATTGAAGAAAGACGAACCGCCCGTTTTCATCGGTGCTGATAGTTTTAACTTGATTGGTTTCCAGATTCTTCGCTTCGACATTCGCGCCCGGAACAACCGCGCCCGCCTCATCCGTCGCCGTGCCCTGCACAACCCCCGTCGTGATCTGCGTCTGCGATTGAACAGCAGGCAAGCTCATCAACACCAAGAGCATCAATAGGCCGAAGCCTTTCGCCCGCTTTACAATGACATTCAGCAAGCCGGTTCGCATAGTTTTTCTCCTTAAAGAGTATTTACTACGGTGTTCCCCTTGCTCGCCTGTTGTGCCTCGAAGATGAATCAGAGCAGACATGCGCCGTTGTTTGTGAGGTGACCATGTGAATACATAAATCGAGAGACGTGTGCTGCGCGAGGTTTATCAATGCGAGGAAGATATGCGCCACTTAATTAAGCGATACGGGTCATCCTAAAAACTTTTCCAGACACTGTCAATGAAACTATTTGCCCTCGCCTGAACCTAATCTAAATTGCTCCTCTTGCCGCACGGCAGATTGTCAAAGCGTTTCTTGACCCGCCTGTAAAGCTCGTCGCAGAGTTCAGGTAAAAGTGGGCCGATCCATTCCGGGACACACGCTCCGTCGCCATAATAATCTGGCAAGTGCGCCAACAAGTTGCCGGCTCCGCCTTCACTGTCATATGCGCCGAAGACGACACGCCCGATGCCGTGCAGCAGAATCGCTCCCATACACATCACGCAAGGCTCAAGCGTCGTATAGCAGACCATCTCACGACTGCGCGGCCAGAGATGTTGAGGGACACGCCTGATAGCTTCAATTTCAGCATGTGCGCCGGGGTCGTAATGAGGCACAAGGATTGAGTTACCCGCCTCCGCAATTACCTCACCTTGTAGAGTAAGCACCGCCCCGATGGGCAGGTTGCCAAGCGCCTCGGCTTCAAGTGCGAGATGATGTGCGCGATGTAAATGTCTGAAATGAGTTTCTGGCGAGTTATCAAATGAATTGTTCATGAAGAGTTTCGTCCAACTCAAAGCTTTCTCGCCTCAATAACTATTGAACGAGGGATGCGGTAATGATCTTCAGACCATCCCTTGCGCCTTCTACTCAGAACAGGTTCGATAAACTTTAAAACGGTAAAGCCGTGCTGATGTAAAGCATCGAAATATTTTTCCATTGGATGATAGTAATTAAAAACCGTCACATCGCAGCCATCCAGATGAATCCAAACTTTTTTCTTCTTTGAGAAATCAAAGTCCGCTATTTTCTGAAAGAATCTGATGGGATGATAGATTGAAAATATGAGACGCCCTTCCGGCTTTAACCAATGGCAGAAGTTCGCTAAAGATGGGATCGAGGTCTTTTGCATACATGAGACTTAAACTGGCGATGATTAGATCAAACGATTCCGGCTCAAACTCCACCCGCTCAAAATCGGCTTGGTAGAATTCGGCTCTGTTGCCACAGTTCTCCCTCGCAATCCTGACCATCTCTTCGCTAATGTTAATGCCTATCACGTGAGCGCCCACGGCGGTCAGCTTTTGAGAATGCCTGCCGGGCCCGCATCCTGCGTCCAACACCCTCTTGCCTTCAACATCGCCCGCAAGCGCCAAGGTGACAGGCAGTTCCGTGTAATCGCTTATTGCCAGAGATTTATTCTGATGGTATCTGCCGCCAATCCGGTCATAGAGGGCTTTCACTGGCTTTGATTTCATGAAAGTGAATTTAATGCTCTCTCCTTCAGCGGCAGTATCTTTATATGAGTTGCATGAAGTAAATGTCCTCAGCCATGTTAACAGTTCAGGAGGAGAGGGATATTTGCTGGTCGCGGAACACCTTTTGGATGGCACCGAGCACCCCCTTGTTCCTGTTAAAGAGGCATGGCAGGGCGATAGCGCTGAGATAACCTTTATTTCACGGTGTTTACCTGCTCACTTCTTAAACAGGTATCTAACAAAAAGTGTGGCTCCACAACTAATGCGTTTGTGCACTAACGATATGCCAAAATGATTTTCCGCTCATCATAACTGCAATAATCGTTTCACAATCAAGCGTTCAATTATAGTATCTAGTAAGTCCTGAAAATTGAGCAAGCAAATGCTCGAAGTCTTTCGGTGGAAATATCAATCTGGGCATCGTGCCATTAAATCTCTACGATTTGGCAACTCGGAACTCTTTCTTGGCTGAGCTTGACCATGCTGGGTCGGTACAGATTAGCGATTACCTCGTTGGTCTATTCTTCAAGCAATTAAGGATAACTCGTGTCGGTGTTTCTCACCTTGAGTTCGCTTATCGGAAATCGTGCTGCACCGGTGAAACCTTTGACCTACATAAGGTTTTTGCCCAATCAATCATCAAAAGTGGTGGCTTCCGGGTCGCTGAGATAGCTTAAGACTGCGTCGGCTTCTTCTTCCGTGCGCAGCGGGTGGCGCCCATCTGCGTCTCTGGCTGCCAACATGCGCGCCATCCAATTACCGCCTTTGACGTTTCCCCAGTATGAGAGGCGCTTCAGAAAGTATTTGATGTGTGCCTTCTGCCGCTCGTTCATTGCTTCAACTTCTCGTGCCTGCATTTCGCTACCCCATTTTCGATGCCATTCGGATAGTAGAAACCTGTGCCGTGACAGTCAGGGCAGTTCTGAAAATCTGGCGAAGCCGCTCCCCTTTTAATATGTTCTTTTAATTCTTTATTTTCTTTATTGTTGGCCTCCTTGGCCTGTCTGGTCTGGGCGACCTGACTGGTCTCTGTGACCTGACTGGGCGCTGGGGCCACCCAGATCTCGATTCCTTGCTGTTTCCCATATCCGATTACACGCCCGTGGCGGCTGATCAATCCTCTCCTTTCTAGGCTATTTACTGCTCTCTGTGCACTTTTGTAACTAAGTCCCGCCCGTTCCGAAAGTTTCTGTAAACTGATTGTACAGGTGGATTTATTGTAGCCCCATGAAAGACGATATAGATGGAAGTGTGTGGCCTGTTCGTATGCATCGAGTTGGGGATAGAGATGATCAACGATCTGATGGTAGAAACGTGTGTGGCCTCTCACCTCAGGCAGGGATGTCATCAAATTAACTTTTGTTTCTTCGTGATTGGTCTCTATGACCTGACTGGCCTTTGTGACCTGACTGGTCTCTGACCTATCAGGTGGTGTTATTTTGGCCTGTCTGGTCTCTGTGACCTGACTGGTCTCTATGACCTGACTAGCCTGTGTGGCCTGACTAGTTGAAGGGAGCGCGTTGATGGAGGCAGATTCTTGTAGCGAAGCCTCACGATCCTCGCGTCTTCGTTTAGCCTCCAGCAGGTCCGCGTAACCTACCCATTTTTTTGGCTCATTCATGTAACATGGCCTCACTTGCTGCCGCTTCAATGATCTCAGGTGGAACCTTGGACAAATCGGCCACCTGTGCCATGTCCCAAGCGATCGCGCAAACTTTCAGAATGTCGCGGGGGATGCCCCCAGTTATGGCGTAAATTGAGTCAAGCGCCGTATCGGAGAAGGGATTTGTAACCTGTGCCTGCTCGCACCGGAAGGCAATCATCTCGCGGGTTTCGACTAGGGATAAGGGAGCCAGAAGTGATGGAGCGAAGATGCGCGAGCGTATGGCTTTCTTCGATTCATCCATTAGTTTGGTTCGCAGTTCGAGTTGTCCGGCGAATACAATCTGGATGAGCTTGGCGTCTTCCGTCTCAAAATTCAGAAGTACGCGCACGAGTTCAAGCATTTTGCCGGTGAGTCGCTGTGCCTCGTCGATGAAGATAACGGCAGTTTTGTCTTCCTCGTACAAACCGATGAGGAAGGCGCGCAATTCCTGCTCTTGGTCGATCATCGAACGGCGCGGTCTAAGGCCGAATTCTCCACAGAGGGATTTCAGGAAGGCAAAATCACTCGGATAGTTCGGGGAGGGGAGCAGTACCATCTTCACATCTTCGCGACCTACGTACTGGCCTAGCAGATAACGTAGACAACTGCTCTTGCCAAGACCGATGTCGCCAAGTATGGCCGTCAAACCCTGCCGATTCTCTATCACATAGCGCACTTTATGAATCGTGCTTTTGAGAGATGGTGTCAGGTAGAGAAGTGAAGGGTCAGGGCTGATCGAGAATGGCTTCTTCTGCTTAGGTTTCAAAGCTGTAGTCATGATAGTCATTTACCATGCAAAACAAGTGGAATCAAGATTTATTTTTAGGTTGGGAGGTGCTTGGAACGTTATTCGTGAGCTAATTCTGGGGGGTGGGGGTGCAAATCAATTGTAGACTAAAGTATTTCGAGTGGCGCGCGTGGAGAAGGAGGGAGGGAAGAGGCATGGATCCTGCCGAAGGACACCAAGGAAGCTATCGATCACTACCTCAGACAGGGAAGATGCGCCGCTCTTCCAGCCGTAGGTCAACTACCGCATGCTGGAGTTCGACAAAGGCATCTCCACTCGCATGGTACAGAAGATCGTCGCAGGCTGGACGGATTATTCGGGGCTGGGCGACCTGTCGCCGCATGACCTGAGGCGGACGACCCTTAAGAAGGCGTTAAATTCCGGACTCAGCTACCGGCAGGTGCAGATGATAAGTAAACATAAAGACCGGAAGACCGGGATGAGATATGACCACGGCAGAGAGAATTTAGATCAGAGCGCCGTCAACTTCCTTAAATACGAAGATTAATCCTACACACGTGTCAAGCTGATGATGCTCAGGAGAACATCAACATCTCCCACCATTGTAATGTTATAACGCCGCGAGCACTTCATAGTCTGGGCCAGTTTTCTGACCATGCGCATTTAAGGAATCGAAGGCGGATAGCTATTCCTTTAACGCTTCTCCGATTGGTCAAGCCTAAGCAGCAACCCTGAAGAGTCTGTCAATTTATTCTGCTTCACAAATATGCTTCCCGGAGGGTGATCGGCAGTGCCTCAACGCTTAAGCAGATGGAATTGGCTCCCATGCTGCCATCGGCATACATCCTTGAGTCTCCGTGCAAAGTCCGGTCGTAATCGGCAGACGACGATTATCGTATAGCTGTTAGATTTTCGCCTCGTTAAGAAAATCTGTCATATGAAACCCACGACTTCGGTTGACAGTTGCTGCCGCAGGCAGCAACCATGCT
>CAXTRQ010000195.1:8366-11359 GCA_964246705.1 uncultured Pyrinomonadaceae bacterium | reverse complement strand
TGACATCTTATTTTTCCTCCGTCGTTGGTGTAAGTGAGCTTATTTTGATGAATACCCGTGGACAACTAAAAGAATCAAAACAGAAAAGACTCCTCCACGAGTTCACCCGGCTTGTCTAAACGAAAATACCAACTATTAACAACTATCATTATGCCAATGAAATTTATAAAAGTATTTACACCGCAAATGATTAAGATTTGTGTCGGAAATAATGAAAAAGAGTGTGTGGTCAAGAACCTGCGTGCATTGACTTGACACATTAAAGTCATACACCGCTACAAAAAAATGTGCTCCTTGATGCGTGCTCGCCGCCGATTCGATTGGTTTTGAGTTGCGCGTTTGCCTTCGTCAAGACGGCTCGCTTGCAGGCGACAGCGATGCTCTCGCACATCAGGCTGGGCAGCCTCCTGCTTTCTCACACGCGTGCTATAATTTCGCCACTTACGATGAGTCGAGCCGGAATCTACATACACATTCCTTTCTGTCGTTCGCGTTGCTCTTACTGCGACTTCGCGACGGGTACGTTCGAGCGCGCGTTGGCCGAGCGTTACGTTTGCGCGCTGGTCGAAGAGATTGCCGGATTCAAACTGCCGGAAGCGTCCTCGCCGGAAGTGACGGAAGTGGACACCATCTATTTCGGTGGCGGCACGCCGAGCCTGCTGCGTCCCACTCAAGCGGCGCGCATCCTCGAAGCGATAGAGAAGCGGTTTCGTGTCGCGGCTCGCACGGAGATCACGATGGAGATGAATCCGGGCACGGTCACACCGGACAATCTCCGTGCATTGCGCGCGGCGGGCATCAACCGCGCCAGCTTCGGCGCGCAGACTTTCGAGGACGAAGAACTGCGCCGCCTCGGTCGCACGCACACAGCCGCCGACACGCGCCGGACGCTCGCGGACTTGCTCGACGCCGGATTCACGAACACCAGTTTCGATCTCATCGCTGGTCTTCCCGAACAGACGCTCGCGGCATGGTCGCGCAACCTCGACGAAGCCCTCGCGCTTCGTCCAAGGCATCTTTCGCTCTACCTTCTCGAAGTTCATTCGGGCACACCGCTCGCCGACCAAATCCGTCGAGGGATGTGGCGCGCGCCCGACGAAGACCTCGCGGCGGAGATGTACGAAATGTTAGTCGCGCGGACGCGCGCCGAAGGCTTAGAGCAGTACGAGATTTCAAATTTCTGCCAGCCCGGTTACGAATCGCGCCACAACATGAAATATTGGACGGGCGCACCCTACTACGGCTTCGGCTGTTCCGCGCACTCGTTCGACGGCCAGCGCGCACGCTGGTCGAACGAACGCGATGCGCGCCGTTACGTCGAGATGATGGAAGGGCTGGGCAGCGCTCTGGTTGAGACGACGACGCTCGATGCGCGTGAGGCGAGCGCCGAGGCGCTTTTCCTCGGCCTGCGACTGCTACATCGCGGCGTTGATTTGAGAGAGCATCGCGCACGCTTCGGCGCGGACGTGCGCGACCGATACCGCGACGACTTACTTCGATTCAGCGAAGCGGGCTTAATCGAATTGAGCGGCGACGTGCTGCGCCTGACGCCCTCCGGCGCACTACTTTCTAACGAAGTTTTCGCTGCCTTCGTTTAACTTTCGAGGTTTTCAGGACATGACGAAATACACGATTGGTGACACAGTACGCATCAAGACCGGCCCCTTTAATTCTTTCAAGGGCAGAGTCGAGGAAGTCTGGGACGAAACACTGACGCTCAAAGTGAGAGTGTGGATTCTCGGTCGTCCTTCACCCGTCTCGTTGAAGTTCGATGAGGTCGAGAAGATCACTCCCGGAGACACGTCGGGCACTGCCTTTCCATCACACAACTGAGTGAGATTGAGAATCAAGACTTAACTTTTATGGAACTAATTGATTTTCGCAGCGACACCGTGACGAAGCCGACGCCCGCCATGCGGCGCGCGATGGCCGAGTCGGAAGTCGGCGACGACGTGTATGGCGAAGACCCGACGATCAATCGCCTGCAAGAGCGCGCCGCAGAAATTTTTGAAAAAGAGGCGGCGCTCTTTGTGCCGACCGGCTCGATGGGCAATCAGATTGCCGTCAAACTTCACGCGCGCCCCGGCACAGAGGTGATCATCGAGGAGCGCGGTCACATCTACAACTACGAGATGGCTTCGATGTCTGCCATCGCCGGAACGCTTCCGCGACCCGTCAGGAGCGCGGACGGCTCAGGCATTCTCCGCTGGGAAGAGATTGAAGCGGCGGTGCACGGCACGGGCGCGGCTTACTATATCGCGCCGACCGGCCTCATCGCGTTGGAGAATTCGCATAACCTCGCGGGCGGCGCAGTCCTGCCGCGCGCGTGCACCGAAGAAATCGGCGAGCGCGCACACGCCATCGGCCTGCCCGTCCATCTTGACGGCGCGCGTATCTTCAACGCGGGCGTGGCGCTCGGTGAGACGGTCGCGGCGCTCGCCGCTCCCGCCGATTCAGTGATGTTCTGCTTGTCGAAAGGCTTGGGCGCGCCCGTCGGTTCGATGCTTCTGGGCGGCGTTGGTTTCATCGAAGAGGCGCGTCGTTGGCGCAAGGTTTTAGGAGGCGGGATGCGTCAGGCCGGAGTGCTCGCCGCCGCCGGACTCGTCGCGCTCGAAGAATCGCCGCAGCGTCTCCATGAAGACCACGCGAACGCGCGTCGTCTCGCCGAAGGGTTGGCGGAAATTCCCGGCATCGGGATTGACCCCGAAAAAGTCGTGACCAATATCGTCATCTTCGACGTGTCGGGTACGGGACTCGCGGCGGATGAAATCTGCGCGCGCCTCAGAAGCGAGCATCACGTTCTCGCCTCCGGCTTTGGCACTTCCATCCGCATGGTCACACACTATGATGTCTTGCGCCCCGATGTCGAAACCGCGCTCAAGGGTTTGCGCCAAGTCATCGCCGGAGATAATGGAAAGAAGAAATGATGAAAGGCCGCGCCGCTGTAATGTAATAAAAAATCCTTAGTGTGTTTGACGTGATCAGCGGCGGCG
>CAXTRQ010000195.1:0-8356 GCA_964246705.1 uncultured Pyrinomonadaceae bacterium | reverse complement strand
CACCAACCCCCCGGCGTTAGAACTCAAAATAAAAGACTGTTTGTTATTTTCTCTCGGCGCGCGCGGCCTCTCATCGTTCGCTTAATTGAAGCATGAATAAACCGATCATCGTCGCTATTGATGGGCCTTCAGGCGCGGGCAAGTCAACGCTCGGACGACTCGCCGCACGCGAACTCGGACTGCTCTACATTGACACCGGGGCGATGTATCGCGCCGTCGCGTTGGCCGTGACGCGCGCGGGCGTCAGCACGACGGACGAGCGTGCCGTCTTGGAGGTCGCACGCCGCGCAGAGATTAACCTCGCAGGCGATCCTGATTCGCTGCAAGTCCGGCTTGACGGAGAAGATGTCTCGCAGGAGATTCGCACCGAGCAGATAAGCCACACTTCGTCCGTCATCTCGACGCTACCGGAAGTGCGCCGGGAGTTGGTGAGGCGACAGCGCGAGATGGGCGCACGCGGCGGCGTCATCCTCGACGGGCGCGACATCGGAACAATCGTTTTCCCCGGCGCGGACGTGAAATTCTTTTTGACCGCCGTGCCGGAAGAGCGCGCCAAACGTCGCTACGACGAAGAACGGCAGCGCACACAAGATCAGAGCTTTGAAGAAACGCTGGCCGACATCAATGCGCGCGACCGCCGCGACGCGACGCGCGGCGATTCGCCGCTCGCCATTGCCGATGATGCTATCGTCATAGACACCACAGAGTTGACGATTGAAGACGTTTTCCAGCGCATGCTCGAAGTTATCCGCGAACGTCAAACGATTAAATGACGCCATCCCCTCTCGGCGGCAAAGTTGGGTGCTTAAATCATTACTTCGGTTCTAACGGAATACATAAGGCGAAGGCCATCTGATCTGAAGCAAGGTCGCCGCCGCGCCTGAATTCGTCCCTTGGATATTTACACGGAAACGAAGCTGAGATGTTCACAGGCATCATCGAAGAGTTGGGGCGCGTGCGCGAGATAGAGCAGCGCGGCGAGGGCGTGCGCCTGATGGTCGAGGCGCGCGTCGTGACGGAAGAAACGCAGGAAGGTGATTCCATCGCCGTCAACGGCGTCTGCCTGACGGCTCTCGATGTCGGGCGAGCGTCGTTCGCGGCGGACGGCTCGCGCGAGACCTTGCAGCGTTCGACGCTTGGAACTCTGCGCGCCGGTTTCGTCGTCAACCTCGAACGCGCCGTCACGCCCGCGACGCGCCTCGGCGGCCACATCGTACAAGGACATGTTGACGGGCGTGGGCATTTCCTCAACGCCGAAGATCACGGCGGCTCTTGGACAGTGCGTATCGGATACCCGCCCGAACTCGCGCGCTATCTCGTCTTCAAGGGTTCAGTCGCAGTCGAGGGCATCAGCCTCACCGTCGCCGCGCTCGGCAGCGACTACTTCGAGGTCGCCGTCATCCCAAAAACTTGGGAGGTGACAAACCTTTCGCACCTGAGACCGGGAGACGCAGTCAACCTCGAAGCGGACATCATCGCCAAATACGTCGAACGCATCCTCACGGTCGGGAGGCAGGCGGAGGAAGGCACGGGGAAGTCTCCGGGCGTGACGATGGAGAAGCTGGCTGAACTCGGCTACAAATAATATTCTACTTTCCTTCTTCTTAGCGTCTTTGCATTTTTGAAACTCCGGGCGGCCTGCGGTGACGGTGGTGAGTTTTTGGGGTGATTGGGGGTAATTGAAATGTGCTCTGGGGGTCGCCAAAAGACCTCGGTTTCGGTTAACATAAAAGCTGACTTCCCATCTCCCTGAGAGTTTGTCCGAGCGAGTAATCGAGAATGCCTTTTGCCTCCATTGAAGAAGCCGCCGCTGATATTCGCGACGGGCGTATGATTATCATCGTTGATGATGAAGACCGCGAGAACGAGGGCGACCTCGTGTGCGCTGCCGAGAAGATTACGCCCGAAATTATCAATTTTATGGTGACGCACGCGCGCGGGCTGATCTGTCTCCCGTTGACGGAGGAGCGTTGCGACGAGTTGCACTTGACAATGCAGGTCGCAGACAACACCTCTTATCTGGGCACGGCCTTTACCGTCTCCATCGAAGCGCGCAAGGGCGTCACGACCGGCATCTCCGCCTCAGACCGCGCGACGACCATCCTGACCGCCGTTGATCCGAAGACGCGCCCGCAAGACCTCGCGCGTCCCGGTCACATCTTCCCTCTGCGCGCCAAGAATGGCGGCGTGCTCGTCAGGACGGGTCAGACCGAGGCGGCGGTTGATATAGCACGCCTCGCGGGACTCTACCCGGCGGGCGTCGTCTGCGAGATTATGAACCCGGACGGCACGATGGCGCGGATGCCTGAGCTTGAGGTGTTCGCTGCTCAACATAATCTGAAGATTATCTCGGTGGCTGATCTCGTGCGCTACCGGATGCGCAAAGAGGTGCTGGTGCGGCGCGCGGTCGAGACCGATTTGCCGACCGTCTACGGGCGTTTCCGTGCCGTCGCCTTCGAGAACGTGATGAACGGCGACGTGCATCTGGCGATGGTGATGGGCGAAGTGGCGACACTCGATCCGGTGCTCGTGCGCGTGCATACGGAGAACGTGACGTGTGATATGTTCGGCTCGTTGATGGACGACACAGGCTTTCAACTTCACACCGCTCTAGAGAAGATTGCCGCCGCAGGTCGCGGCGTCGTGCTCTATCTCCGGCAGCGTGAGAACTCTCTGGACTTGATTCACCAGTTACGCACTTACGCCTTAATGCAGGAGCGCGGCATCAGCAAACAGGAGGCGAGCATCGAAGCAGGCTACGGGACGGAGCGCGACTATGGCGTGGGCGCGCAAATCCTGCACGAACTCGGACTGCGCCGCATCCTGCTGCTGACGAATCACCCGCCGCGAGTCTCCGCCCTCGAAGGCTTCGAGTTGGAGATTGTCGGCAACGTGGCTTTGGGTTCGCCCGCGAAGGAAGATAGGAAAACGTTGAACGCGGAACATTGAACGCGGAACTGAAAGATAAAAGCATTGCTGCTTTAAGTTCATCGTGGCAGCGTTCATCCGTTCATCATTTCAGTTTCGTCTCTCCTAAATCGAAAATCAAAAGTTCGCCGTTTCGCTCCCCCGGACGGCTCGTGTGTGTGAAGCCTTATGCCTGTTGACGAGCACGACGAACACCCAATCCCGACGGAATTACCAGAGAATGCCCCCGCGTCGCTCAAGGAAGCGCCGGAGGGCGCAAGCGCGTCTCCCTCGCCGCTGACGCCCAAAGGTGAGAGGGCGCGTTGGCGTCGCGTTGTTAATCGTCGCAACGCGATGTGGACGGGGCTGGTCGGATTGGTTGCGGTCGTTGCGCTCGTCATTATCATCTTCCTGCTCTATCGCAGCGGGAAGGTCGACACGATTATCGCGCAGCAGATCGTCAGCACGATGGCGC
Source organism: uncultured Pyrinomonadaceae bacterium (assembly GCA_964246705.1). Lineage (GTDB taxonomy): Bacteria > Acidobacteriota > Blastocatellia > Pyrinomonadales > Pyrinomonadaceae > DASZCR01. Next base: position 4,974 of record CAXTRQ010000195.1, on the reverse strand, counting down.
AATACGGCATTCGCGCCGAAATCGGTTCGTTCCAGACGAAGTTCGGGCCGCGCACCGCCGAACTTCGTGACATGCGTCTCTACGACGCGCAGACCGGCGCGCAACTCGGCAAGATTGACCGCCTCCTAGCGACCATTCGCATCGAGGACATGTGGGCTTTGAGTCTCAAGCGCAACGTCAATCTCGAAGCGTTGGAGATTGACGGACTCGAAGCGTGGGTCGCCTTCGACCAACAGGGGCGCTCGAACTTCGCCAACCTGCACCTGCCGCCGCCCGAGCCGAACCGCCGTATCCTCTTCGCCTATTCGACCGCGAGCGTGAAGTTGAACGGCGCGATTATTCACTACGACGACCAGCAGCACGAACTCTCAGGCGAAGCGCGCAACCTGCGCGCGACCGTCCAACCCGACGACCCGAACGCGCCTGCTGAAAGTTGGATGAATCGCGTCGAATTTGCGCTCACGGATTCGAGTTTCGTCTACGACGGGCGACCCGTTAACCAGATCGGCATCGAAGGCCGTGGGCGCGTCAACCAGACGCGCGCCGAGATTCAGGAATTGATTTTGCGCTCGCCCGTCGCCGAAGCGAGGCTCGAAGGCGCGCTAGACGACTGGCGCAATCTGCGTTACCAGACGAAGGCGATGGCGACTCTCGATTTAACGCAACTCTCGGATGTCTTGCAGCCCGAGACGGCGCTGCGCGGCGCGGGGAAGTTTGAAGGCACTGTGTCGGGCGAGGGCGACCATTACAAAGTCGAGGGCACTGTCACGTCCGACGGGCTGGCGGCTGGCGGCGTCCGCCTGACGGCTCTGACCGTCAATGCCTCCGGGACGGGTGAAGGCAAAAGTTACGAAGCGCAGGGGCGCGCCGTCGCGGAGCTTTTGACGGCGGGTGATTTTCGCTTGAGCGCAGTGCAGATGGCGGGCGGCGTCGTCGGCACGGGCACAGATTTTCGTTGGGTCGGCGAGTTGCGTTCGGCTGCACTGCGAAGCGGCGCGACCAGCATCGCCGGACTTATCTTAAGCGACGCCGTCGCGGAGATGCGCGAGGGCAGCATCGTGGGCGGCGCAGGAAGCGCGAGCGCAAACAGTATTACTTCCTCTGGCGCGAACGCGCGCGGCGCGCGTGCTGCGGGCGTGCAGTTCGAGCGCGCGGCGAATGGCTCGACGAATGTTTCGGCGACGAGCGCGAGCGCAGGCAACATCACGGCGCAAGGCGCGAGCGTGGGCGGCGTCACAGCGAATGGTATCCGTGCGAACATCAGCCCCGACGGGAAAACGAATGTCGAGGTCGCGCGGGCACGCGTCGGCGCGTTGAATGCGGCGGGCGCGCGTACGGGCAGCATAGACATCGCTGGCGTGCGGCTGGCAATTTATAACGGGCGGGTTGAAGGCACGTCGAACAATATTAACGTCGGCACGGTTGCGTTCAGCACGGGCAGTGCGGGCGGCATGAAGGGCGGGGCGGCAGATGGACGCGCGGAGAACGTGCGGCTCGCACGTCCCTCTTTCGTCTTTGAACCGGGCGGGCGTTATCGCGCCAGCGCAGACCTCACGCTCGGCGGCGGCGTGCTCGGAGAGATGAAACTCGGCGCAGCGCGCACCTCCGTCGTCGCCACGAACAATCAGATTCAGTTGGTTGATTTCGTCGCGGAAATCTTTGGCGGGCGTGCGCGCGGCAATGCGACGATTAACACCGGGCGCGGCGCGTCGCGCGTCGTCTCCGACTTTGAGGGCGTGGACGTGGGCGGCCTCGTCGCGCTCGCTTCAGGCCGCACAGTGCCTCTCACGGGCGGCGCAACAGGGACAGTCAATCTTAGCTTTCCCGGCACGGATTTCAAAGCCGCGACGGGCAGTCTCAACGCGCAGTTCACGGGCGCGACCGGCAGAGACGAGACGGCGCGCACGCCTCTCACGGGCGAACTCGCGCTCGATGCTAATCGCGGACTCTTCCAAATCCAGCGCGCCTCTCTGCGCACGGGCGCGACCGAGTTGAACGCGACAGGGCAGTTCGCTTTCACAGGCCAGACGAATCTCGCGGTCAAGGTCTCGTCCGCAGACGCTTCGGAGTTGCAGCGCATCGTCGTCTCTTCGGGTCTGCTTCCCGTCGAGATGGAAGAGCGTCTGAATAACTTCGGCATTGAACTGGCGGGCAAACTCGATTTCGACGGCACGGTGACGGGCGCGCTCGATAACCCGCTCGTCAGCGGACGCGCCTCGCTCGCCTCGTTCAATCTTCACGGGCGCAACCTCGGAGCGCTCCGCGCGGAAATTCAATCCACCGCCGCCGAGACGCGCATCACTAACGGCCAACTCGTCGAACCCGACGGCGGCGGCGTATCCTTCACCGCGCTTATCCCGCGCACGGGCGAAAACAACATCGCGTTCGATGCGACGCTCGACCGCGCCAACGCCGGAAATATCGTCGCGGCCTTGACCGGGGCGGGCGGCAAAAGCAATGCCAAAACCTCAGGCACTCTGGTCGCGGACAATCTCGCCGGGATGGGGCCTGCTTCGGGACGCATCAGCGTCACAGGGCTGCCGGGTGCGATGAGCGGAAACGCGGATTTAAAAGTCGCGGCGGGCAAAATCGGCAACGAGGCTTATGAAGAAATTGCTGCTCGCGCGACGTTCGCAGGCTCGCGCGTCGAGATCGAAAATCTCGATGCGCGCTTCGCCACAGGCCATGTCGTCGCCAACGGCAATGTTGACATCGAGACGTTCAATTTCGACTTGAAAGGCAAGGGCGACAACGTCCGGCTCGATTTGGTCGCCGCACTGTTCGGCGGGCCGAACGTGCCGCCCGTTTCAGGCATCGCCGATTTCAAGGCGACCGCGTCCGGCAATCTGTACGACCCGCGCAGCTACCGCGTCGAACTCGACGCCGCCGGACGCGACGTGACCATCAACGGCCAGCCCGCCGGACAACTCACGCTCACGGGGCGCACCACCGACAACAAATTCAATCTCGAACTGACGACCGGCATTCTCGGTCGCCCGCAGGTCATTCGCGCGCAGGTTGATCTGGCGAGCGAGGCACTGGCGACGACCGCCGAGACGACGCTCACGGGAACCGACCTGACGCCGCTCTTCCAAACATTACTGGCTGACCAGAACGTTAAAGTCACCGGGCGCGCGACGGGGAGCCTGCGCGCCAGCGGCAACCTCTTCGGCGAAGAAGGAAACTTTTCGCTCTCCGGTTTGCAGGGACGCGCAGAATTTTCAGAACTCGTCGTGCAGATTGAAGACATCCCGCTTGCCGCCGAAAACCCGCTCGTCATCCTCTTCTCGCCCAACCAGATTACTTTCGAGCGCACGCGCTTCACGGGGCCGAACACTAATATTCTGTTCGGCGGGACGGCGGCCATCGGCGAGGGCGGCACGCAGAATTTGACGGTCAACGGCGAACTGAATTTGCGCGTGCTCAATACACGCAACGCCTTTCTGGCGGGCGTGGCGCGCGTCGGCGTGCGCGTCGCTGGAAGTTATGCCGACCCGCGCATCACAGGCACGGCGGAAGTCGCCAACGCTTCCTTTGCGACGCTCATCACGGACGAGCGGTTGCAGGTTTCAAACATCAACGGGTCTGTGCGTTTCAATTCCAACCGGGCGGAGATTGAAAATCTGACGGGAAGGATGGGCGGCGGTCGCATCGAGGTCGCGGGCGGCACGCTGCTCGCCGGTTTCCGCCCCTCGCAGTTTCGTTTCACCCTGCGCGGCGACAACATCACCGTCCCCTTACCCTATAACGTCCGCGCGACCACGGATGCGAACCTCGAACTGCGCGGCTCGCTCGACTCGCAGATACTCGCGGGCGTCATCAATCTGCGCCGCGCCGAATACACAGAGGATATTGATCTCGCCGATTTAATCAGCCAACGCGACTTGGGAACGATTGAAGAGGCGGGCGATAGCAGCGACGGCGCGGGGCTGCTCTCGAATCTCACACTCGATGTGCAAGTCGAAGGGCGCGACGCGCTCGTTGTACGTAATAATCTGGCCGACGCTGTCGGCTCGATCTCTCTGCGGGTGAGAGGCCCGCGCGAAGACCCCGTTATCTCCGGGCGCATCACGGCCACGCGCGGGACGCTCAACTTCCGCCGCGACCGTTACGAAATCTCGCGCGCCATCGTCGACCTGCCGCCGCGTCGCGGCGCAGACCCCGTCCTCAACATTCAGGCCGAGTCGGAGATTCGCGGCTATCGCATCACGGTCGGCATCTCCGGGCCTCTGTCGCAGCCGACGACTTCGCTCCGCTCCGACCCCTCTCTGCCGCAGGCCGATGTCGTCTCGCTGATCACCACAGGAAATCTGGCCGGCGGCGACACGGGACAGTCCACGCTGGCGCAGACCGGACTGGGGACGGCGACGAGCCTTTTGACGGAACAGTTGTTCAACGCGCCTGTGCGTCGCGCCACCGACAAGCTTTTCGGCTTGAACCGTTTTGAGCTTGATCCGATGATTGCGGGTCGCGGCGGCGCAAGCCCCACGGCGCGACTGACCGTCGGGCGACAGATTAACCGCAACTTGTCCGTGACCTATTCAACCAACGTGACGGGCGAGCAGAATCAGGTGGTCGCCGTCGAGTACCGTGTCTCCGACCGGCTCTCTTTCGTCGCACAGTATCAGCAGGGTTCGCCCAACACTCTGCGGACGCAAAGCAACAATTTTAACTTTGAGATACGGTTCAGGAAGAGATACTGAAAACTTAAAACTGCTGCTGATGTTGATTTTCAAGAGGGTTATCTTCGTCCTCATTGTCGTGTGCGCCGTCTCTATGGGCGCGCGGGCAAGCGTCCGCACGCTGGCTCCCGATTTGAGCCGGTATGAGGGACGCACGATTGAGTCTGTGGAGGTCGTCGTTGAAGGGGCGGCATTGGACGCGAGCGCGATTGCCGAACTGCGCGCGTTTCTCCGCGTAGCTCCCGGCAGGAGTTTTTCCGTGGTGCAGGTGCGCGAATCCTTGCAGGCTCTT
>CAXTRQ010000194.1:5375-11368 GCA_964246705.1 uncultured Pyrinomonadaceae bacterium | reverse complement strand
CTCTACGGCTGCCGCCCCCACGCAAGGCGGCAACGCACGAAACTACGAGATTGTCTTTCGCACCGACCCGTCAATCTTCGATGGTCGCTTTGCCAATAACGGCTGGCTTCAAGAGTTGCCGAAGCCCCTGACGAAACTGACTTGGGACAATGCTGCGCTCATCAGCTCTGCGACCGCAGAGGCGCTCGGCCTCGGCGCGAAGCCCGACGGCGCGGCCTACAGCGACGGTGCGCCGCGTCGTGTCAATCGCATTACAGCCAAAGGCGGAGAGATTAGCGCCGATGTTGTCCGGCTGCGTTTCAGAGGCGGCGAAGTCTCCGCGCCAGTCTGGATTACACCGGGACAGCCCGACGGCGTCGTCACCATCCATCTCGGCTACGGGCGCGAACGCTCCGGCCATGTCGGAGGCAATCGTGAAAGCGGCGTGGTCGGCTTTAACGCCTATCGCCTGCGCACGTCCGACGCAATGTGGTACGGCGCGGGGCTGGAAGTCCAGCCGACCGGAGAGGAGTTCGCGCTGGCTTCGACGCAGATTCACTTCAGCATGGAGGGGCGCGACATCGTCCGCGCGGGGTCGTTTGAAGACTGGCGGCACAACCCCGAACTGGCGCACGAACGCGAGCACGACGAGCCGCCGAAGCCCGCCGGAGAGAACCGCCCGCCGCAAGAGAACGAGACGCTCTACCCGCAATACGATTATTCGGAGCACGAGGACGAAGGCAAGCGCGGTTATAAATGGGGGATGGCGATTGACCTCTCGACCTGCGTCGGCTGCAACGCCTGCGTCGTCGCCTGTCAATCCGAGAACAATATTCCGGTCGTCGGTAAAGAACAGGTCGCGCGCTCGCGCGAGATGCACTGGCTGAGAGTTGACGCCTATTTTCGCGGCGCGGTCAGCAATCCGCAGGGCGTCTATTTTATGCCCGTCCCGTGCATGCACTGCGAGAACGCGCCGTGCGAGCCGGTCTGCCCTGTTCACGCGACAGTGCATAGCGCAGAGGGCATCAACGACATGGTCTATAACCGCTGCGTCGGCACACGCTATTGCTCGAACAACTGCCCCTATAAGGTGCGCCGTTTCAACTTCCTGCTCTATCAGGACTGGAACACGCCGTCTCTGAAAATGATGCGCAACCCAGAGGTGTCCGTGCGCTCGCGCGGCGTGATGGAGAAATGCACCTACTGCATTCAGCGCATTGAGTACGCGAAGATTGAAGCCGAGAAGGAATCGCGCAAGGTGCGCGACGGCGAAATTGTCACGGCCTGTCAGGCGACGTGCCCGACCGAGGCGATTACCTTCGGCGACTTGAACGACCCCAATAGTAAGATTGCGCGGCTGCACGCTCAGAAGCGCAACTACGGTCTGCTCGACGATCTCAACACGCGACCGCGCACGACCTATCTCGCGGCGCTGCGGAATCCGAATCCTGCTCTTGAGCAGAAAGCATAAAGGTCAAGGTCTATGTCGAGAGTTGATAACCCACACGAGGATACGCGCATCCATACGACGCCGGTCGTCATCGAGCCGGGACATACCTTCGGCACGGTGACCGATAAAATCAGCGCGCTCGTCTTAAGAAAGCGGACGCCCCTGGGCTGGTTCATCGGCTTCGGCATCTCCTTCATGATCACGGGAATGCTGATGGGCACGATTCTCTATCTCGTGCTGACCGGCATTGGTATCTGGGGAAACAATCAGCCTGTCGGCTGGGCGTTCGACATCATCAACTTCGTCTGGTGGATCGGCATCGGTCATGCCGGAACACTTATCTCGGCCATCCTGCTTTTGCTCAGGCAGGAATGGCGCACCTCAATCAACCGTTTCGCCGAAGCGATGACGCTCTTTGCCGTGGCCTGCGCCGGACTCTTTCCGCTGCTGCACACGGGACGCCCTTGGCTCGCTTACTGGCTCTTTCCCTATCCGAACACGATGGGCATGTGGCCTCAGTTCAGAAGCCCTCTGATGTGGGACGTGTTCGCCGTCTCGACCTACGCGACCGTCTCGGCGCTGTTCTGGTACACGGGGCTGATTCCAGACCTTGCGACTTTGCGCGACCGCGCGCGCAGTAAGTTCGGGCGTGTCGTCTACGGCATGATGGCGCTGGGCTGGCGCGGCAGCGCACGCCACTGGGCGCGCTACGAAGCGACGTATCTGCTGCTCGCAGGAATTTCGACGCCGCTCGTTTTGTCCGTTCACACCATCGTCAGCTTCGACTTCGCCATCGGCATCATTCCCGGCTGGCACACGACCGTCTTCCCGCCCTACTTCGTCGCGGGCGCGATATATGCGGGCTTCGCGATGGTGCTGACGCTCGTCATCCCCTTGAGGAAACTTTACAACCTCGAAGACTTCATCACCGACCGGCATCTACGCAACTCTGCGAAGGTCATGCTGGCGACCGGACTGATTGTCGGCTACGGCTACATGATGGAAACTTTCGTGGCGTGGTACAGCGCGAACACTTACGAGCAGTTCATGATGACGAACCGCTTCGTCGGCCCTTACGCGTTCTACTATTGGTCGCTGATTACCTGCAACATCATCGTGCCGCAAGTGCTCTGGATTAGGCGTATTCGCCACAGCAACATTGCCCTCTTCGTGATCGCGATGTTCGTCAATGTCGGCATGTGGTTGGAGCGTTTCATCATCATCCCGATTAGTCTCCACCGCGACTTCCTGCCCTCTTCGTGGGGCATGTACGCGCCGACCATTTTCGACTTCACGATGTTCTTCGGAACCATCGGCTTCTTCTTCTTCCTGATGCTTCTCTTCCTGCGCTTCCTGCCCGTCATTTCCATCTTCGAGATGCGAACGATGGTTCCCGAAGCCGAGATTAAGGAGGACAAAGCGGCATGAAAACGAGCAAGCGCACGCCGACCTACGGCATGATGGCTGAATTCGACAATCCATCCGATGCGGTCGCCGCCGCAGAGCGCGCGCACGAAGAGGGCTATCGTCGTCTCGACGCTTATTCGCCCTATCCGATTGAAGAACTCTCGGAGGCCATCGGCGTCCATAAGACGAATATGCCGCCCATCGTTTTAGCGGGCGGCATCATCGGCGGCATCGCCGGATATTTGATGCAGTATTACCTGCTCGTCATCAACTACCCGTTGAACGTCGGCGGCAAACCTTTTCATAGTTGGCCGATGTTCATCCCGATTACGTTCGAGTGTACGGTCTTGGGCGCGGCGCTGGCGGCGGTCTTCGGCATGCTCGCCTTGAACGGGCTGCCGGAGCCGTATCACCCGGTCTTCAATACGCCGAATTTCGCGCTCGCATCGCGCGACAGCTTTTTTCTGCTGATTCAAGCCAACGACCCGAAGTTCGACCGCGAAGCGACACGCCGCTTCCTGCAAAGTCTAGGCGCACGCGAGGTGAATGATGTCGAACACTGAACAGAAGGCAAAAGTAAAAAGGCCAGAAGTAAAAGTGAAGAGCAAGCGAGATATCTCGCCGCGTGCGCTCTTAACCTTTGGCCTTTTACCTTTGGCCTTTTTACTTTCCGGTTGCCGGATGGATATGCAGGATCAGCCGCGTTATGAGGTTTACGAGTCGAGCAAGTCTTTCGCCGACGGGCAGTCGTCGCGCCCGCTCGTCGAAGGGACGGTGGCGCGCGGCCAACTGCATGAAAACGCGCTGCTCTATACGGGCAAGGCCGCGAGCGGCGGCGCGCAGGGGCGGACGGCGAGCGGTGCGGCGCTCACTTCGGCGCAGACCGCAGGCGCGACGGGCGGCGTCGGCGCAGCCCAGCCGAACTCGCAGGCAGACACGGCGCAGGCCACTGGCGATGTGAACGTGCGCGGTAACGTGGCGGGAGGCGGTGCTACTGTGCGCGCGACGGGCATCGCGGGCAGCAACGTGGCGGAGGGGCCGGACGTTTTTCCGTTCCCCATCACGGAGCAGAGTTTGAGAGACGGGCGGACGCGCTACGAGCAGTTCTGCTCGATGTGTCATGGCCTGACAGGCAATGCCGACGGGATGATTGTGCGACGCGGTTTCCGTCGCCCCCCGTCATTCCACGAAGACCGTCTGCAAGAAAGGACGAGTCCGGCGAGCCACTTCTTCGATGTCATTACCAACGGTTGGGGCGCGATGCCCGACTACGCGGCGCAGATTCCGGTCGAAGACCGCTGGAAGATCATCGCCTACGTGCGCGCTCTGCAACTGAGCCGCCGCGCGACGATTGCCGATGTGCCCGCCGATAAGCGCGGACAGTTGAGCGGCGGGCAAGCGCCCGGCGCGGGAGGAGCGACAGAGCATGGAGGTGGACAGCACTAAGATGGATGTCTCTAGGTACACAACTCCTCCGGCGGTTGAACGCTACCAGCGCATGGCGCTGCTGGTCGGCGGCGTCGCGCTCGCGCTCTCGGCGGGCGGCGCGCTCCTGTACGGCCCGGCGCAGTTCTTCCGCTCTTATCTTGTCGGCTTCTTCTTCTGCACGGGGCTGGCGGTGGGAAGCCTCGCCATCCTCATGTTGCAACACATGTCGGGCGGCGCGTGGGGCTTAATCGTCCGGCGCATCCTCGAAGCTTCGACGCGGACGATTCCGTTGCTGCTCGTGCTTTTTATCCCGCTCGCGCTCGGCATGAGTTGGCTCTACGAGTGGTCGCACACCGAAGCCATCATACGAGACGGAAAAGTGATTGACGAGGCGCTCAATCACAAGCGCATCTATTTGAACGTCCCGTTTTTTCTCATCCGCGCCGTTTTCTATTTTCTAGTGTGGGGCGCGCTGATGCACTTCCTCAATAAGTGGTCGCTAGAGCAGGATCATACGAGCGACCCGCGCGTGAGGCGAAAACTTCAGGACATCAGCGGGCCGGGACTGCTCCTGTTCGGCCTGACCGTCACGTTCGCCTCGATTGATTGGGGCATGTCGCTTGAGCCGCACTGGTTCTCGACCATCTACGGCATGATTGTAATGGCCGGGTGGGGACTGAGCGCGCTCGCTTTTACGATTACCGTGGCGGCGATGCTGGCACGCCACGATGGGCTGGCGGAAGTTTATCAACCCCGCCACTTTCACGATTACGGAAAATTGCTGCTGGCCTTCGTGATGCTCTGGGCATACTTCGCCTTCTCGCAGTTCTTGATTACGTGGGCGGGCAATCTGCCGGAAGAGATTCCTTTCTACCTACGACGCATGCGCGGCGGCTGGCAATACGTCGGCCTCGCGCTCATCCTCTTCCATTTCGCTCTGCCGTTTGCGCTGCTGCTCTCGCGCGACCTGAAGCGTTCGGGACGCATGCTGCGTCGCGTCGCGTTGGTGCTGCTGGTGATGCGCGTCGTTGATTTAATTTTCCTGTTTGCGCCCGTCTCGACGCCCGGCGGGCAACACGAGAGCACGGTCGGGATTCACCCGCTGGATTTCCTGACGATGTTTCTCGCAACGCTCGGCGTCGGCGGCATCTGGCTGTGGTACTTCATGGGGCAGTTGAAGAAGCGACCGCTCGTGCCCATCGGCGCGCCCGATTTGGACAAGGCGCTCGCCGTCAGCGGCGGGCATCACTGAATCGAAGGCGGAAGGGTAAAGGCGGAAGGCGGACAGCGGACAGAAGAGGCGTTTTAAGTTTGAGAGGTTAGAGATTATGGCGGGACACAGGCACAGGCTCCACGACGACATCCACAGAACGCCCGACGTGTCGCACATCAGCAACCCGGACGTGACGCACGAAGAGTCAGATGTGGCGGTCGGCCCGATTGCGAAGTTCGTCTTCGGGCTGTTCGTCATGGGTTTGCTCGTCGCCCTTTTGATGTGGCTGTTATTCAATTTTTTGGAGCGGCGCGCGGTCGAATCCGAGCGCCCTTCGTCGCCGCTCGCGCGGCAGGGCGCGGAACGTCTGCCGCCTGAGCCGCGTTTGCAGGCCGCGCCCGGCTTCGGCATTGACGGCGAAGCCAACAAGAGAGTTGACCTGAGTTTGAAAGAGCCGCAGTCCGAGTATCAGGCAGTCCTCAAGACGTGGAAGGATGAGTTGGACTACGGCTGGGT
>CAXTRQ010000194.1:0-5365 GCA_964246705.1 uncultured Pyrinomonadaceae bacterium | reverse complement strand
AAACGACAGGCACGAAGCATCTGCCCATCAACGCCGCGATGAATTTATATCTTCAACAACAACAGGCTAAGACACAGACCCAGCCTGCCGTTCAAACCACGCCCGCGCCGCAGGGGCAACAGGGCGGAGAGGCCATCGCGCCTGCCACGGGCGAGCAGATGCCTTCGGGTTCGAGTGCGGGACAGCAGACGGAGAAGAAACACCAGTGAAGGAAAAAGTAAAAAGGCGAAATGTAGAAGTTAAGGCGCAGGCGGCGCGTCGTGAAACGAGGGCGCGCACGCAGGCGGGGCGCATCGCGCCGGGCTTCACCTTCGGCCTTTTAACTTTTGCCTTTTTGCTTCTCAACGCCGGAACGACTTTCGGGCAATACGGTCGCCCGCTTGAGAGCAGTTTGCCGCAGGGCGGAACGCCAGAAGTTTTAAAGCAGGTCGGAATCGAGCAGCGTCTCAACGAACAAATTCCGCTCGATGCGGTCTTCAAAGATGAGACGGGGCGCGAGCTACAACTCGGCGAATATTTCAGAGAGGGTAAGCCAGTCGTCCTGACGCTCGTCTATTACGAGTGCCCGATGCTTTGCAATCAGGTCTTGAACGGGCTGACCGGCACGCTCGAAGCCATGAAGTTCACGCCCGGCAGAGAGTTCAACGTCGTGACCGTCAGTTTCGACGCGCGCGAGACGCCGGAACTGGCGGCACGCAAAAAAGAGACTTACCTCAAACGTTACGGGCGCGCGGGCGCAGAACGGGGCTGGCACTTTCTGACGGGCGATAAAAGTTCGATTGAGCGGCTAACGCAGTCCGTCGGTTTTAAATATGTGTGGGACGAGAAGTCAAAACAGTTCGCGCACGCCAGCGCCATCATGGTCGCAACACCCGGAGGGCGTCTGTCCCACTATTTTTACGGTATCGAATATTCGCCGAAGGATTTGCGCCTGAGCCTCGTCGAGGCTTCGCAAGGGCGCATCGGCTCGCCCGTTGATAAGTTGATTCTCTATTGTTACCACTACGACCCGACGACCGGAACGTATGGCCCTGTAGTGATGAACATCGTGCGATTGGCGGGACTGACGACCGTGCTCGCCATCGTTGCGCTGCTTCTCATCTTGCGCCGGTACCGTGATGGCGGCGGAGACAATAGCGGCGGGGAAGTGGACAGGCTGGGTGGGAGCGTAAACCTAGGAGGAACTGCTTAAGTCATGCAGTTAATGCAAGTGTGGGTGCCGTTTGCGCCCGAACAGGCTTCCAGTTTTGCGGGCGAGGTGGATGCGCTCTACCTGTATCTGATCGCGCTGACGCTTTTCTTCTCTGTCACGATCAGCGTACTCATCATCTATTTCGCCATCAAATACCGTCGCCGCAGCCCGCTGGAAGTGCCGCGTCCCGTCCACGGTTCGATGATTCTTGAGTCGGCGTGGTCAATCATCCCGCTCCTGATTGCGATGACGATTTTCGCTTGGGGCGCGAGCCTCTATTTCAAACTGTACCGCATCCCGAACGAGGCGATGGAGATTTACGTCGTCGGCAAACAGTGGATGTGGAAGTTTCAGCACGCCGAAGGACAACGCGAAATTAACGAACTGCATGTCCCCGTCGGCGCGCGCGTCAAGCTGACGATGACGACCGAAGACGTGATTCACTCTTTCTTCGTCCCGGCGTTTCGCATCAAGGCCGACGTAGTGCCGGGTCGCTACACGCAGACGTGGTTTGAAGCGACGAAGCCGGGTCGCTACTATCTCTTCTGCGCGGAATATTGCGGCACGAACCATTCGGGGATGGGCGGCTGGATCGTCGTCATGGAGCCGACCGAGTATCAGCAGTGGCTCTCCGGCGGCGCGACCGATTCCGCCGCCTCGCAGGGGCAGAAAGTATTTCAGGAGCGCGGCTGCGCCTCGTGTCATCAGGAGAAGCAGCAGGGACGCGGCCCCATCTTGAACGGACTGTTCGGCAAGCCCGTCTCGCTCGATAACGGCGAGGTCGTGACGGCGGACGAATCCTATATCCGTGAGTCCATCATCAACTCACAGGCGAAGATCGTCTCAGGTTTTCAGAGACCCTCTATCATGCCAACCTATCAGGGGCAGTTGAACGAGGAACAGCTTCTCCAACTGATCGCCTACATCCGCTCGCTCGGCACGAACACGCCGAGCACGACGGGCGGCACGGCGTCGGCGCGCGAAGGCTCGACGTTGACAACCGGAACTTCGCCGGACGTGCAACGCTCCAATCCGCTCGCGCCGACTGCGCCGCGCGGGGCGGGGCAGCGCAGCGCGCCTGTCACGACATCGCCGGGCGCGACCCGCTCGCAACCCGGCGGCGGCAGCAGCCTGCCGGGCGGCGCGAATAGTAATAATTCGCCGCAGTAATAAATGGCGTCGAGAGCCAGTGTTTAATAGAGTAGAGTTTTAATAGAGTCTTGGGACGAAAGAATTATGAGCACAGCAGCAGTCACACCAGAGACAAGGGTTTTAGAATCGCGCGCGAGGCATCCGCACGTCAACTACCTCAATGCGGACTACGGCATCAAGTCGTGGCTGTTGACGAAAGACCATAAGCGCATTGCGATTCTTTATCTTCTCTCCATCTCGTTCTTCTTCCTTCTCGGCGGTGCGTATGCGATTGCGATCCGCATCGAACTGCTGACCCCGGCGGGCGACCTCGTGCAGTCGCAGACCTACAACAAGCTGTTCACGCATCATGGAATATTGATGGTCTTTTTCTTCCTCATTCCATCAATCCCCGCCGTGCTCGGAAACTTCCTTGTGCCGCTGATGATCGGGGCGAAAGACCTCGCGTTTCCGAAGATTAACCTGCTGAGTTGGTACATCTACATGACGGGCGGCATCATCACTTTCTGGGCGCTGCTGCTCGGCGGTGTGGATACAGGCTGGACTTTCTACACGCCCTTCTCTTCAACTTACTCGAATACTTACGTTGTGATGGCCGGTGTCGGCATCTTCATCAACGGCTTTTCGTCCATCCTGACGGGCTTGAATTTCATCGTCACGATTCACACGATGCGCGCGCCGGGGATGACTTGGTTTCGCCTGCCGCTCTTTATCTGGTCACACTATGCGACGAGCCTGATTTTTATTCTCGGCACGCCCGTCATCGCCGTCACGATTTTGCTGCTCGCGCTCGAACGCCTCGCGCACATCGGTATCTTCGACCCCGCGCTCGGCGGCGACCCCGTGCTCTTTCAGCACCTCTTCTGGTTCTACTCGCATCCGGCGGTCTACATCATGATTCTGCCTTCGATGGGCGTCGTCAGCGAACTGGTCGCGACCTTCTCGCGCAAGCCCATCTTCGGCTACTCGTTCGTGGCTTTCGCATCCATCGCCATCGCGGTCTTCGGTTTCCTCGTCTGGGGACACCACATGTTCGTGTCGAGCCAGTCGGTCTATGCCGGTCTGATCTTCTCGTTTCTGAGCTTTGCGGTGGCGATTCCTTCAGCCGTCAAGGTCTTCAACTGGACGGCGACGATGTATCGCGGCTCGATTTCTTACGACACGCCGATGCTCTACGCCTTCGCCTTCATCGGGCTGTTCACCATCGGCGGCATGACGGGCTTGTTTCTCGCGGCGGTCGGCTTGGATGTTCACCTGACGGACACTTATTTCGTCGTCGCGCACTTTCACTACATCATGGTCGGCGGCGCACTGATGGGCTATCTCGGCGGGCTGCATTTCTGGTGGCCGAAGATTACGGGACGCATGTACCCGGAAGGCTGGGGACGCTTCTCCGCGCTGGTCGTCTTCGTCGGGTTCAACTTAACTTTTTTCCCGCAATTCCTGTTGGGCTACATGGGGATGCCGCGCCGTTATCACGCGTACCCGCTCGACAATCCACTGTGGCAGGTGCTTCACGTGATGAGCACGGCGGGCGCTTCGATTCTCGGCGTCGGGATTTTAATCCCGGTCGTTTACTTTGTCTGGTCAATGCGCTACGGGCGTTTCGCTCCGGCGAATCCTTGGCCTTCGACCGGGCTTGAGTGGCGCACGACTTCGCCCCCGCCGACCGAAAACTTCCTCAAGACGCCCATCGTGACATGGGAAGCTTACGAATTCAGACCCGTCGAGGAAATGAGGGTCATCGGGCCGGGCGAGTCGGCAGACCAACCGGCTGACCCCGCTCATCCCGTCAACGGCGTGCCCGCCGAAAGCGAAGAACATGGGAGGAGATAGAAGCTTTGGCTACCAGTGAAACCATTTCGACGCACTCGACGCATGACACGCCGCATTCGGCGCACGCCGCGCTCGCGCACCATTTCGACAACATGGAGCAGCAGCGCGAGGCCGGAACGCTCGGCATGTGGGTCTTTCTCGTGCAGGAAGTGATGTTCTTCGGCGGGCTGTTTATGGCCTACATCATCTACCGGACGAAATACCCGATGGCGTTCGCGGCGGCCAGCAATCATCTCAACTGGAAGCTCGGCGCTTTCAACACGGTCGTCCTCATTTGCAGCAGTTTGACGATGGCGCTCGCGGTCTGGGCGGCGCAGGTCGGGCGCACGCGCCGCACGCAGGTACTTTTTATGGCGCTGACGATGCTGCTCGGCCTGACCTTCCTCGGCGTCAAGGCCGTCGAGTATCACGACAAATGGGTGGATAATTTAATTCCCGTCAGGGGTTGGTTTCACTGGGGCGGACATCTCCCCGCCGGAGTCGCGCCGGAGAACATACAGATGTTTTTCTGGATTTACTTTGCGATGACGGGACTGCACGCGCTCCACATGATTATCGGGATCGCCATCCTTCTGCCGATTATGTACAGGGCATGGCACGACGCGTACTCGCCGGAGTATCACGCGCCCGTCGAGCTTTTCGGACTCTACTGGCACTTCGTTGACATCGTGTGGATTTTCCTGTTCCCGCTTTTATACTTGCTCGGCGCACATTTCGGGGAGCACTAACGGAGGCACGCGGAGAGATAGCAATGTCGGAACATATCGTCCCAAGAAAAACTTACTTCGCAGTTTTCGGCGCGCTGATGGTTGGAACATTCCTGACGGTCGTCGCCGCGCGCTTCGACTTCGGCGCGATGAATAATATCATCGCGATGACGATTGCGGTGACGAAGGCGATGCTCGTCATCCTCTTCTTCATGCATGTGCGCTACGGCTCGCGCCTCAACATGGTCATCGTCGTCTCCGGTTTCTTCTGGCTCGCAATTATGATTTCGCTCACGTTGAGCGACTATAAGAGCCGCGAATGGATGGGAACCAGAGTCGTCGAGCCGAACGAGATTTACAGCAGCAACCCGAAATAGTAGCCTTCAAGCCATCTTCTTCTGCGGCGTCCTTTCTTCTTCGCGCCTCCGTGGGGGGGGCCGGGGGGGAGAGAGTTGACCAGGCGGCCGCCACCGCGGCC
>CAXTRQ010000193.1:0-11469 GCA_964246705.1 uncultured Pyrinomonadaceae bacterium | reverse complement strand
ATTCAAGACATCGCAGGCTGTAGATTGATTGTGCCGGACATAGCCAATCAAGAGTCGGTCGTCAACTCTCTTAAAAGCCTCTTTGAAAACAGCACTATCGTTGACCGCCGCAAGCAACCCAGTCACGGCTATCGAGCCGTCCACATGGTCGTCAGCGTGGCCTTATCGTCACCTTCAGAGAGTTCGACGATTCGCAGCGCCATAGGGCTGAGGACGCACGTCTTGAAATGGAACTCGAACTTAACCGCCTCGGAACGGAGCATGAGGTAGTTTTGTTAGAGGCCAATACCGAAGAGGCTCTGCGGCGTACACATCGCCGCTACTTTGAGAATTTATCCGAGCTTGTAAATTCACCAGCGTAGTAAACACGGAGGGAGTTAAATTAGTCTATGAGTCAGAATCAAGAAATTGCGACGCTCGCGGGGGGATGCTTCTGGTGTCTGGAAGCGGTGTACGATGATTTGCGGGGCGTGATGAGTGTGGAGTCGGGTTATGCGGGCGGGAGTGTGAAGAATCCGACTTACAGGCAGGTCTGCGAGGGAACGACGGGACATGCGGAGGCGGTGCGGATTACTTTCGACCCGCAGGTTGTCTCTTACGCGGAACTGCTGAGAGTCTTCTTTACCATCCACGACCCGACGACGCTCAATCGTCAGGGCGCGGACGTGGGCACGCAGTATCGTTCGGCTATCTTCTACCATTCGGAAGAACAGAGGGAGGTTGCCGAGCAGGTCATCGCAGAGCTTGGCGCGGCGCAGGTTTGGGACACCCCGATTGTCACAGAGGTCTCGCCCTTGCCGGACTACTACCCGGCGGAGGATTACCATCAGGAATATTTTCAGCGAAACCCTGAGCAGCCGTATTGCCGCGCGGTCGTCGCGCCCAAAGTATCCAAGTTTCGTAAGCAGTACCTTGAGCAGCTCAAGCGTTGAATCCCCGGCGCGACAACCTCCGCGACGCTTGCGCCGCTCAGAAGAAAAAGGGTTTGAGATTGCTTTGCTCTGCGCTCCGTTCTGTGTCCTGCGGTGGTTAATCTTAGCTCTCAAAAGTTCAAACAGAAATCCGCCATCAAGTTTCACTCCACGGAGGTGAAGTGTGAGTTTAGTGAAACGCAAGGTGACGTTGGTGTTCGGTCTCGTCCTGTTGGTGTGGCTGGCGTTGGCAACGGTCGCGCAAAGTCTCAGCCCGAATCTCTACCAGAGCATGCGCTGGCGCATGATCGGGCCGTTTCGCGGAGGCCGCACGGTCAGCGCGACCGGCGTGCCCGGTCAACCGAATGTCCTCTGTGTCGGCGTCAACAATGGCGGCGTCTGGAAGACAACCGACTACGGGCGCACTTAGACGCCGATCTTCGACGACCAGCCGACCGGCTCAATCGGCGCGCTCGCCCTCGCGCCTTCCAATCCTGATATCATCTACGTCGGAAGCGGTGAGGGCTTGCAGCGTCCAGACCTCTCGACCGGTGACGGTATCTACAGGTCAAATGATGCCGGGCGGACGTGGAGACATCTGGGCTTGCGCGACGGGCAGCAGATTAGTGCGATTATCGTTGACCCGCGCGATGCGAACCGTCTCTTCGTGGCAGTGCTCGGACATCCCTACGGGGCGAACGAGGAGCGTGGCGTCTTTCGTTCGACGGACGGCGGTGAGACGTGGAGCAGTTGGTACAACCAGCCACCTTCCGCGACTGGCGCACCGTCGGCGTCCAAGAGTACGGCTACGTCGCGCCCGACCCGCTCAACCCGAATATCATCTACGGCGGTAAGGCCACACGCTTCGAGAAGACGACGGGGCAGGTGCAATCAATCGCGCCGGAGGCCGTCCGCAGCGGCAAGTATAGATACATTCGCACCGCGCCGCTCATCTTCTCGACCATTGACCCGCACGTTCTCTATCTCGGCGCGAACTGCTTTTCAAGACCTCGAACGGCGGGCAGAGTTGGGACATCATCAGCCCTGACCTCACGCGCGAGACGCCGAAAGTTCCTGAGAGCATCGGCGTCTTTCGTAAACCTGAGATGGTTTCGCGCAAAGACGCAAAGGCGCTAAGAAGAAGGTCGCTTTCAGAATCTCTACTCTCCCGGCTGACTTTCGAGAGACTGTAGAGCGCGCTCAAGCATGGCGCGGTGCGCGGGGTTTGTCGCGCGGCTGAGTTGATCGAGTATCCGCGATTTCGAGAGTCTCACGGATTCGAGTTGCGCGTCGCGGGCGCGTTGTTCGGGTGAAGAATCATTTTTGCGTGCGCGTGCTTCGGCGGCAGCCTGCTGCCGTTCCTGCGCGTCTTCCATCTGCTCGGCGAGAGCATCCCCGTCCCATCCCATTTAATTATTCCCTTCCGTCGTCGTCGTCGGTTGCAACAAGGCGTTGAGCAGACGGCAGACCGCCTGCACGTCGCGCGCCGCGCGATGGTTTCCGCCTTCCACGCCGTAACGCGCGCAGGCATCTTCGAGCGTCACAGACTTTTTTGTGCCTATCGCCTGCTTCGCAAGTTGGAGCGCGCACCGCCAGCCGCGCTCTGTCGAACTCTGGCGGAAGCGTGAGCACGTCGCCGCCAGCGCGCGGCGGTCGAAGGCCGCGTTGTAGGCGATGAGCAATTTTCCGTCAATCAGCGGCGCGAGTTGCGGCCACACGTCAGGCCATGCGGGCGCGTGCTCAAACTCTTCGCGGCTGAACCGGTGGTGCTTTGAAGGCGGAGGCAGGGGGTTAAACGTCGGGTGCACGAGCGTCTCGTAAATAATGTTCCCGCTCGTGTCGCCCAGCGCGATTTCGATAATCTCGATCTGCGCCCCCGCGCCGACCGTCTCCGTGTCAATGACCAGTGCGCGATCATTCAATTCGTGCAGGTGAAGCGGCGGCGTATAAAGCTGTCTGGTGGTGTAAAGCATTAGTCCCTGAATAGCCCCGAAGAAATTCAAACATAGGTGGACAAAAGCAAGGATAAAATCAAAGCAAAATCTGAGATTTCAAATTTGAAATGTTTTTCCTCCATCCTTCATCCTTGCTTTTCACGGTTTTGGAAGCTCAATCGGCTTGCCCGACATCAATGTGGGCGCACCGAAGCGACGCAGGGTTTCGTTGAGTTGCGGCACGGTCTCCGAGAGAAACTTGTTGACGGCAGCAATTTTCTCGTCGTACTCCTTTTGCAGTTCACCATAAAGTTCGCGCTGTGCGGGCGTCGGCCCGGCGTTGACGCCATCAATGGTGAAGAAGAGATTACCGATGCGGTCGACGAGTTGCGCCTTACCCGAAAAGCCGAGGCCGCCTTCGGGCTGCGCGAGCCGATTCTGCGACTCTTCGACTTTCTTCTTCTGTTCCGTCAGCCGGTCGCTCAACTCCTTCGGCACATCCGTCAGCCTGTCCTTGACGGTGCGTTCGATAAACTCAACCTGCGCTTTGAGACTGTCGAGCGTGCGAAAATCCGTGCGGACGATATTGCCGCCCTGTGATTCCGTCAGATAGAGTTCAGGGTCGTCCGGGTGATTGAGGGCGTAAAAGCCATCGCCGAAAGAGACCATCCGCCAGTCGTCATTCATAATCCCGGCAGGCTCGCGCGTGCGGCTCGGCCCCGTCCACGTGCCGTTATTCTGCAAGCCGCCCATGATGTAATAGAAGGGTTGTCGGTTGTCGGCGTGAATCTGGTAGAACTGGCCGACCGGAATATTGTTGATAACTTCCCAAGAGTCGCCGCCGTCTTCTGTTACGGCGAAGCCCCCCTCCTGTCCCTGGCCCATTCTTCGCGGATTTTGCGGGTCGAGCCAGAGCGCGTGGTAATCAATGTGCGTCCTTCCCGTAATCGAGCGGAACGTGCGCCCGCCGTCAACCGAGAGGAACAAAGTCGAAGCGACGGCGATGACGCGATTCTCGTTCGCCGGGTCAACGCGCACGTGCGCGTAATAAAGACCGCGCGAGACGATAGAGGTTTGTTTCGAGGTGTTGCGCCACGTCTCGCCACGGTCGTCCAAACGATAAAGCTTTCCTTCCTTCGCCTCCGTGATGGCATAGACAACGTTCGGGTTCGACGCCGCGACCGAGACGCCGACGCGCCTCAACAGTTTCGGTAAACCCGTCTCCAACTTTTTCCATGTCCGCCCGCCGTCCACAGACTTGAACAGCCCGCCCCGCTCGTCGCCGCTCGCGTGCGTCCAAGGCGCGCGCCGGAACTTCCACATCGCCGCGTAGAGGATGTTCGGGTTCGACGGGTCAATGTTCATGTCCGCGACGCCGTGCTCGGCGTCAATATAGAGAGTCTTCGTCCAAGTCTTTCCGCCGTCGCTCGTCATAAAGACGCCGCGCTCCTCGTTCGCGCCGAAGGCGTGAGCGAGCGCGCCGACGTAAACCACATCGGGGTTGCGCGGGTTGATGAGGGTTTTCGAGACGCGCTCGCTGTTCCTCAGTCCCATGTGCTGCCAAGTCTTGCCGCCGTCCGTAGACTTATAGACGCCGTCGCCGAACGACACCGAGTTGCGTTCGGACATGATTTCTGACTCCCCTAAAGGAATGTTTCGATTAAGACGTGGTATCAGCAGCATACCCCACCGCTCGGCCAGCCGTCTATCAATGAAAGTCGCGCTCCAGCGACGCGCGATTCTGAAGGTTGACACATCAACATCTGTGTGGAAAAACTTCCGTCAGACTTAGTTTTTCAATTAAGCGTCAGAAGTACGTTTCGCTTTCTTCGCGGCTTTGAAATTTCAGGACACATTGGGACAAACAAACAAGCAACCACGCACGCGCCTCTTGAGAATTATTCTGTCCATCGCAGTTCCGCTCTGCATTGCGTGCGGACTGTTGTATCTGTTTCTCTCTCGAAAGCACGAAGAACATTTGCGCCCGACTGTCACAGGCTGGCGCGCGAGTGTTGAGACACTGGCAGGTGACGGCTCGCCCGGCGTGCAGGATAGCGGCGCGGCGCGCGAGGCACGATTCGGTGAGCCGTTCGGCGTCGCGGTCGGGCGCGATGGCAGCCTCTACATCGCCGATGCAGGCCGCAGCAACCGGATTAGGAAAGTGAGCACCCAGGGCGCAGTCACAACCCTCGCGGGCGGCGGTGAAGGCGACGCGGACGGCGCGGGTGCGACGGCTGCTTTCGACACACCATCGGGGCTGGCGATTGACGACGCGGGCAATCTCTACGTCGCCGATACCGGCAACAACCGCATTCGCAAGGTGACGCCCGAAGGCGCTGTAACGACGCTGGCGGGCGACGGCACTTCCGGCTACAGAGACGGCGCGGCACAGGTCGCGCAGTTCAACGCGCCAATCGGCGTCGCCGTAGATAGGGACGGCAACATCTTCGTCGCAGACACCTACAACGACCGCATTCGTCTCATCTCGAAAGATGGGCAGGTCAAGACCGTGGCAGGCGCGGGCACGCCGGGGCTGCTGGATGGAGAAGCGTCGGCAGCACTCTTCGATACGCCCTGCGCCGTCGCCGCAAACGGCGCGGGAGAGCTTTTCATTGCCGACACGGGCAACAATCGTCTGCGCAAGCTGACGAAAGACGGGCAGGTTATCACTCTGCCGTTGAACACGCCCGGCGGCGTGTCGCCCGAAGAAATCTCAAGACCGACGGGACTGGCGCTCACACACGACGGATTCATCTACGTCACGGAACTCGACCGTGGACGCGTCCGGCAGATTGCGCCCGACGGCACAGTGCGCCACGTCGCCGGTCTTGGTTCAGGCTTCGCAGACGGCGTGGGGCTTGAAGCCGCACGCTTCAACCAGCCCGCCGGAGTCGCCGTCGCGCGCGACGGTTCGCTTCTCGTCGCCGACAGCGCGAATTATCTTGTGCGCCGCGTGTTCCCCGCAGAGCAGGCGACCGATATTCCGCCGCCGCCTCATCAAGACGCGCTGCCGCGTCTTCAGCCCGAGAGCATGAGCGCGGATTCTTTCCCGTGGCCGCTCGACCCGCAGCGGCAGAGGCATGAACTCGTCGCCACTTTGGGAGAGGTGCGCGGCAGTTACGAGACAGAAGACAGCCGCCATCACCTGCATAGCGGCATAGATGTGTTCGGTCTCTACGGGCAGACTGTCCGCGCCGTGTTTGAAGAGAAGGTTTCCAGCCCGCTCGGCAACTGGGGCTTTGGCAGTCTCAACGAGGGGCTGCGCGCCGGTCTCTTCTCTTACATTCATCTCCGCGTTGGTCGCAACGAGCGGGACGAGATGCTACCACTGACGCCTTTTATCCCTGTGCGAGACGAGACCGGCAAGATTGTGCGCGTCCGCGTCAGACGCGGAACGCACCTCCGCGCCGGAGAGTCATTAGGCACCATCAACCGGATGTATCATGTGCATTTGAATCTGGGGCCGCCCGGCGCGGAATTCAATCCGCTCGCACTCCCCTTCGAGGGATTCAGTGACAGGGTTGCGCCCGTGATTGAACGTGACGGCATCCAACTCTTCGATGAGACGGGCCAGCGTGTGAAGGAAAAGAGCGCGGGACGACTCGTCGTGCGCGGCGCTGTCCGTATCGTCGTGGATGCCTACGACCGTGTGGACGGCAATCAGTCGCGCAGGCGTCTCGGTTTGTATAAGCTCGGCTATCAAGTTCTGCTGCCGGACAAAACGCCCGCACACAACTTCGAGCAGCCGCGCAGCCAGATAGAGTTCGACCGCCTGCCGCCCTCAACCGAAGCGACCAAAATTGCCTACGCAGACCAGAGCGGCATCACCGTCTATGGCAGCGCATCCACGCGTTTTCTCTACGAGGTGACGAACATCGTGCGCGGCGGGCGCGCTCAGGAAGGGCGTTGGGAGACTTCTGAACTTCCGGCGGGCGACTACATCCTGCGCATCTTCGCGGCGGATTACGCCGGTAATGAGGCGACGACGGGCCGCGACGTGGCAATCACCATCCGCAGGTAACGCACGCGCGCTCACCAAAATCTATTGTAGATAATTATGCCCAGACCCATTGCCAGCGCCGACAACCCTGCGAGCCAGAGAAAGAGCGGCTCACTACGCTTCGAGCGAACCAGACTATTCTGCATCACTGTCTCGCGCAGCCGTCCATTGAGGGCGAGAAGTATCTCGACCGCGCCGATAATCAGAAAGAACGAGGCGACGATATATTTCCACATGCTTTTTGTATAGTACTATAAGTGTCAGCCTTCATCACACGAGAAGCCGCCGCCGTTGAACTCATGGCGACGTTTCGGGTGGTCAATCAGAGAGGAGACAGGGTTGGAGTCTGAAGGCAGCGCCATCAATACGCGAGTTGTGATTATCGGGAGCGGCTTCGGCGGCTTGGGCGTTGCCATCCGGTTGAAGCGGCAGGGCATGAATGATTTCGTCATCCTCGAACGCGCAGGAGATGTCGGAGGCACTTGGCGGGACAACAGCTATCCCGGCTGCGCCTGTGACGTGCAGTCGCACCTCTACTCGTTCTCCTTCGCGCCGAACCCGAATTGGACTCGCAGTTTCTCGCCGCAACGAGAGATTCTGTCTTACTTGAAGCGTTGCGCTCAGGACTTCGGTGTGCTGCCGCATGTGCGCTTCCGCAGGGAGGTGCGCGAGGCCGTGTGGGATGACGCCGCACAACTCTGGCAGATCGAAACCTCGCAGGAGAGCTACACGGCCTCTATGCTCGTGATGGCCTCCGGCGCTCTCAGCGACCCGGCAATACCGAAGCTGCAAGGGCTTGAAACTTTCAAGGGAGAGATGTTTCACTCCGCGCGTTGGAATCACGACTACGACCTCGCAGGCCGCCGCGTCGCCGTCATCGGGACGGGTGCATCCGCCACCCAGTTCGTTCCTGAGATTCAACCGAAGGTTGAGAAGCTCCACCTGTTCCAGCGCACAGCCCCTTGGGTAATGCCGCATAGCAACCGTTCCTTCGGCGAGCACGAGCGACGATTGTTTCGCCGCTTCCCTTCGGCGCAGCGAGTCGTGCGCGCTTGCATCTACGCGTTGCGCGAACTGCTCTTCTTCGTGTTCCGACACCTCTGGCTGTCAAAGTACGTTCAACGCATCGCGCTCCGTCACCTCGCACGATCTGTACCCGACCCGGAGCTTCGCACGAAACTCACGCCCTCCTACGTCATCGGCTGCAAGCGCGTTCTCATCTCCAACGATTACCTGCCGTCACTCACGCGTCCCAACGTCGAGTTGGTGACGGTTGGAATCGCAGAGGTGCGCGAACATTCAGTTGTCGGCAGAGACGGTGTGGAGCGCGCGGTGGATGCGATTATCTTCGGCACAGGTTTTCAGGTGACAGACCCGCCGCTGGCGAAGCACGTCCGGGGTCGCAGCGGGCAGACGTTGGCTGACGTGTGGGAGGGAAGTCCGCAGGCGCACGTCGGAACCACTGTGGCGGGCTTCCCCAACCTGTTTATCCTGATGGGCCCCAACACCGGCCTCGGTCACACTTCAGTGCTCTACATGTTAGAGGCGCAGATTGATCACCTGCTCTCCGCACTGGACTACATGCGACGGCGCGGCGCGAGCGCCCTTGAACCGAGGACGGACGTGCAGGCATCCTACGTAGCGAACGTTCAGAAGAGAATGAAAGGAACTGTCTGGGTCGCAGGCGGCTGCGCGAGTTGGTATCTCGACCGCAACGGGCGTAACTCTACGCTCTGGCCTGACTTCACATGGCGCTTTCGTCGCCGCGTCGCACGGCTGAACCCCGCCGAGTACGTCTTTAGATTTCCCTCCGGCGCGCATCCACCCGCCGACGCGAACTACCCGGCGGCGGCGACCGGAGAGACGTTCCATGTCCAGTGAGAATGTTGAGGCAGGCTGAATATTCTCTCCAGCTGTTTGCAATCCGGTATAACCAAAGCTGCGGCGCTTTCTTTGCGCGAAATTCTTCTGCTCCGTTACAGGCTACATGCTCATGCAAATCGCTATCTTGCAGGAGGAATCTATCCTATGCCATCTCCAATCTCCGGTCAGGTCGTCCTTATCACAGGGCCAGCGCGTGGCATCGGCGCGCAGACCGCGCGGATGCTCGCGGCTCGCGGCGCGCGTCTGTCGCTCGTCGGACTTGAGCCTGAGCGGTTAACGGCGCTGGTCGGGGAACTCGGCGCGGGACACGTCTGGTTTGAATGCGACGTGACCGACCAGACGGCGCTTGAACGCGCCGTCGCCGGGACGTTGGAAGCGTTCGGACGGATTGATGTCGTCGTCGCTAACGCTGGCATAGCCAGCAACGGCACAGTGGCAATCGCCCCGGTTGACACGCTGGTGCGCACCATCGAGGTCAACTTAATTGGCGTCGTGCGAACCGTCAGCGCCACGCTGCCTCACATGACGGCGGCGAGAGGCTATTACCTGCTGGTGTCTTCGATGGCGGCGCTGGCTCCGCTGCCCGGCCTTTCGACCTACGCGGCCACCAAGAGCGGCGTCGAGCAGTTCGGCAATGGCCTGCGTCTGGAGGTCGCGCACAAGGGTGTCCGGGTCGGCGTGGCTCATCCGTCTTGGATTGACACAGACCTCGTCCGCGATCAGCAAAGAGACCTCGAAAGCTTCAACGAATTACTCCACGCGCTCCCCGGCCCGTTCGGCTCCGTCACCTCTGTCGAGACTTGCGCCGCCGCCTTCGTCAAGGCCATCGAGCGGCGCAAGCGGAAAATTTACGTGCCGGGAATGCTCGCCCCGTTTGCCCTCATTCGCCAGTTCTTTATGAGTTCGGTGGCCGACCGCGTTGTGGGACGACACGCGCGGCGACTCATTCCTAAAGTTGAACGCGAGATACAGGCGCTCGGTCGCTCCTTTGGCCGTCACAGCATGGGACTCGCCGAAAAGATTGAGAACGCAGACCCGCCCGTCCGAAGGCGGAAGGATGAAGGCGGAGTATGAAGAGAAAGCTGTTGTTCTTTTCATCAGTCATCCTTCATCCTTCTGCCTTGCTCTTCCCTCCGCGTTTGAATTTCTTTAGGTTTGATTTAGTGCATGTTGAAGGGGCCGCCGTGTGGCTCCGGCTCTAAATCGGGTCGCGCCGAATCCTGTACGACCTCGTGCATCTCCAAGACGTTCGATCTGGGAAAGGCGTCCTTCGGCAAAGTGCCGGACTGTGCATGTCCTTTAACGAAGGCATCGGAGCGTACCCAGTTGAGAAAGTCCTGACGGCTGTTCCAAGTGGTGAAGACCACGTAAGGGTCGCCGTCGTTGACGGGGCGCAAGACCTGATTGGAAATAAAACCGGGCATCTTGTCCACAAGCCCGGCGCGCTCGCGGAATCTCTGCTCGAAGGCGTCGGCGTACTCCTGATTGACGTAGATACGATTGGCGACAGTAATCATTTTCGAGTCTCCCTTTATCCCAAGATACTACCACGCGGCGGACAGTGGGCGCTTCGGGTTGTGCTCAGTCGTCCGTGGATGGCTTTGAACGTAATCGCTTGAGGTGCGAGCGTCGTGCCTTCGTTTCCAGCGTGCGGTTCTTCGAGCTGCGCGGGACGCGCGTGGGGATGCGGCTGGCCGGGCGATAATTCAATTGCTCGACTTTCGCGCGCAGCTTTTGCAGGCACAACGCTTTGTTCCGGTGCTGGCTGCGCTCCTGCTGGCAGGTGACGACTAGCCCGGAAGGCTGGTGACGGAGTCGCACGGCGCTCTCCGTCTTGTTGACGTGCTGGCCGCCGGGGCCGCTCGCACGGAAGGTTTCAAGCTCGCATTCTTGCAGCAGGTCTTCGTCAGATTCAGGCAATAAAATCATTTCTACCTCTCAATCGAGATGGTAATTTCCGACCTTCATGATACCGTACCTGTATGCGCTCGTCAGCGATGTTTCGGATGGATGTGAACGAATTTACACGATCAGGAAAGGGACGATTGAGATGAAGAAAGTTATTAAAACCGACGAAGAGTGGCGACAACAACTGACGCCGGAGCAGTATGCGGTCGCCCGCCGGAAAGGAACGGAGAGACCGTTCACGGGCAAATATCATGACTCAAAAGAAAAGGGCAGCTATAAATGTGCGGCTTGCGGAAACGAGTTGTTCAGTTCTGATGCGAAATTCGACTCCGGCTGCGGCTGGCCGAGTTTCACAGCGCCGACGACGGAGGATACTGTCCGCACCGAAGTTGATACGACACACGGGATGGTTCGCACCGAAGTTTTGTGCGCCAGTTGCGATGCTCATCTCGGTCACGTCTTTGACGACGGCCCGCAACCCACAAATCTGCGCTACTGCATCAACTCCGTCGTGCTCGATTTAGACAAAGAAGAATAGACCTCTGGCAAAAGTCCGGGCGCACCTCAGTCCCGCAGGGACTTTCGCCAGAGGTCTATAGTTTCTGCTGCTCATCATTTATTTTGCAGTTCCGTCGGGGGCGACATCTGTCACGACGGCGCGGCCTTTTCGCTTAACAGTCTTCTCGCATAAATATAGAGGCACAAGGTCATAATCGAATAAACGCAGGAAGTCGCGAGAGCGATGCCGACGACGCCCATCTGTTTTGAGAACAAATAATTCAGAATAATATTGAGCAGCAATCCAGTGCCGCTGAACCATATCGCCGAAACA
>CAXTRQ010000192.1:0-11501 GCA_964246705.1 uncultured Pyrinomonadaceae bacterium | reverse complement strand
CGTTTGAGACGGTAGTGCGTGCGGAGGCAATTTTCAGTTCCGTCATGAGCAGTTCCGCCAGTTCCCTAAATCGTTGCTGGTCAGAGACATTCGCATCTCTGCCCGTCACTTCCCTTGTTCCCTGTCTCAAGACTTCGATGAATCCGGCGAATGCTTCATCATCAATATTCTTATCTAGTCTTATAATAGTCTGAGGCAACTCGGAAGTAGTTTTGTTTTCAATGGTTTGACTATCACCACCACTCCCCAAAAATTGGGTATACCCACTACTCGTTTTTTGAGTAGTGGTGACTGGTGGTGACTGGTGGTGACTGGTGGTGACTGGTGGTAATACCTCTTCAGGGAGGAAAATTTCATACTCGGAGCCTTCATTACTACCTAACTCCCAATGGCGGACAATTAGTGTCTTAGCCATTAGATAGCGGATATGGTTATCAATAGTCTTGAGATTTCTAATATCCGTCCAGCCTAGCAAATCACGACGCGACGCACGCACACGTCGGGTTGGAACGACTGCACCGCGCGAGCGCAAATAGAGGGCGTTATAAACCTTGAACGTCGAGCCGGGGAATAGTCCGGCGGGCATTGCATCCCGCTCCAAGCTGTTTGCGCGTTTGTTGAAGTCCCGTGTAGGTGCAATGGGTGTCTCCTCCACAGGCTTATTTGTTTAGATTTTTGATAAAGTCGCGGTCTGGTGGGGTGTGGTGGGGAGTGGTGGGGAGTCGTGGTTAGTGGCTTCGGCTCTTTGTTGTCCGGCGAGGGCTTCTTCGAGAGCAGTGCCGCCAGCAAAGTCAATATTCAACTTACGCGCCGTAGAAGGTCTTTTCCCCGGTTTAAATGGCACAACTTCACGCACCTGTGGTTCTTTCGACACGCTCGCGTACCTCCTTCCACAAAGCTTTATAGGCCATCGCGCCTTTAGAATCGGGCGCTGTGAGATTAATCGGGGCTTTCTGGCTCGGACTTTCCGTGACACGCACATTTTCCGGGATAACAGCTTCAAAAACCGCTTCGGGATAAGCAGCCCTTAAGGTATCGAGAGCTTCTTTGCAGACTCTCTTACGGGAATCGAAGCGGGCGAGGAAGAAGCCCAAAAGGGCTGGAAACTGGCTTTTAGTCAAATTTCTGGCACGCTGGAGTTGCCGCGTCAGTTGAATCGTGCCATCAACGGAGAGCACGTCGGCTTGCACCGGACAGATAACAAAATGGCTGCCCACTTGAGCCATGGAAACGAGTGTGCCGAAAGAGGGATCAGTATCAATAAAGATGTAGTCGTAAGGGGAATCGTCCCAGCTTTCAAAAAACTCTCTGAGGGCGGGCACGGCTTCCAGCGGATTCGCCCGATCAATCTGGTCATTTTTGGGGGAACTAGGAATAAAATCTATCTGAAATTGCCTGAATCTAATCGGCCTAATCAATTCCTGAAAAGGCGTGTCACCTTTGAGCCAAGCGAGAAGAATGCCGTGATCCGTCTCTTGCGGGCGGTCTTTTTCATCCAATAATGAGATAGTTGCGGAGGCTTGCGGAGCAGCATCAATCAGAAGCACCCGAAAACCATCCGCCGCCGCTTCTGCCGCTAAGGAAATAGCCGAAGTAGTTTTACTGACGCCACCTTTGTTGTTGCTAAGTGTGATAACACGATGCTTTGTAGGTATTACTAATGGCTGCTGCTTGAGCGCAGTAATTGCTGCGCGGTTATAGAGTTTAACACGCGCATCTGTCGGATCGCTGGTCGTCGGCAAGCTCATATCACGCACGATTCGACGGAAGGTGTCCGGAGAGATTCCTAAAAACTCGCAGGCTTCTGTAGCAGAAATATATTCGGAGCTAGCCAAATCGCCTCCTTGGGGATGGTGCGAGATATAACGTCAACTGGTCGCACCATCTCGCAGAATGTCGCTATATTATGCTTGTCTGGTTCAACCGTCAACGCATATTTAGCGGAAAGCCTTGTTCGTATATATCTTTAAAAACCGGGTGATAATTGTGCCAGAATGTGCCCACCGCTACTCGCACTCAAGACTGGGTGCGACGCGGCAGGTATCTGCGGAGACTATTTGATGACAAACAAAAGAATGATGAAGTCTTTGTGGCAGGCTGATAATCAAGCGGCGCGGCTAGTTGAACTGACGAGCAATGACCCCGGTGTGAAAGAAATCCCCCTGCGGCGCGATGTGCGCTCGCTCGGTCTGCTGCTCGGCAATACTCTCAGGGAGCAGGCCGGGGAGGAGTTATACAATACCGTCGAGATGCTGCGCCGTTTGACGATTGAACATCGCGAGTCGAACGGGGAGGAAATCGCCGCTCAAAATTCCCCCACGGACGAAACCGATTTGATTACGCAGGCCGATGAGATCATCCGGCGTGTGACGCTCACAGAGGCTTACCAACTAACCAAAGCCTTCGCCATCTACTTTGAACTGACGAATCTGGCTGAAACGAATCACCGCAAGCAGCGCCGCCGTGCGCGCACGCTCGCCGGAAATCTCCCTGCGCTGCCGGGCACATTTCGCGGAACGCTCGCGCGCCTACGCGACAAAGGCATTGAGTGGCAGGGCGCACTCGAATTGTTGAGGCAAATTGAGGTCACGCCGGTTTTCACGGCGCATCCGACGGAAGTTGCACGCCGGACGGTTCTGTTCAAACGGCGTCGTATCTCGAATCAACTGGAACGCTTCGGCAGCCTGCCCCTCTCGGAGACCGAAGCCGCCACGGCGCAACGCGCCATCGAGCGTGAGATTACATCGCTTTGGCAGACGGACGAGATTCGCCGTCGCCAGCCCACTGTGACAGACGAAATCAAGATGGGACTCGACTATTACCCGTCAGTTCTGATTGACACACTGCCTGAGGTTTATACGGAGATGTCGAGCGCGTTCGAGCAGGTTTACGATGCCCGCGTAGATGCCCATCAGTTACCTTCCGTCATCACCTTCGGCTCTTGGATCGGCGGCGACCGCGACGGCAATCCGTATGTCACAGCCGAGACGACGGGCGAGGCGCTCCTAATGGCTCGACACACGATTCTCGATTATTACTTGGAAGCCATAGATCGCCTACAGCAACAACTCAGCCCGTCAGCTTATCAAATGAGCGTCTCAGCACGTTTGCGTGCGAGCCTTGAAGCTTATGTTTTGACTCTGCCCGGAGCGCAGACGGAAGTGGAAAGCCACCCGCCAGCCGAAATCTACCGGCGCTTTCTCGCCTGCGTGCTCTGCCGCCTGCGCGCCTCACGCGATGTTCCCATCAATTCAGACGGCTACAGAGATGTCCCGTCCTTCATCGCTGATCTGCAACTGATCCGCGAAAGCCTCATCGAAAATCAAGGCTTGGAACTGGCTGAAGGATTGCTTGATCCGCTCCTGCGACAGATAGAGACGTTCGGCTTTCATCTGCACACGATTGACATACGGCAGCACGCACGCGTGCACGCACGCGCAATCCGTGAACTCGCGCGCGGCGTTGAGTTCGATTCGTCCGTCAATGCGTCGGAGGTTGCAGGTGATAAATCACCGGTCGAGATTCCGGCTCCTTCAGCAGAGACCGCTGCACTCCTCGATAGCTTGCGTGCCATCGCAGCATTAAAGCGCGCTTTTCCTCCGCGTGCGATTCGCGCCTATGTTATCAGCGGCGCTGAGAGAGAGCAGGACGTGCTCACGCTCCTCTGGCTGTTGGAACTCTGCGGCGTGCGCGCCGCCGCTACTGCGGAGCAGGACGATCCGGGACTGATGCCCGTGCCGCTCTTCGAGTCAATAGAGGATTTGCGCCGCGCTCCTGAAGTCTGCCGCAACCTCTGGACTTCAACGCTTTACACACGACTGCTCGACTCTTGGCAGAGAGAGCAGGAAATCATGCTCGGCTATTCGGACTCGAACAAGGACGGCGGGATGCTCACGAGTACTTGGGAAATCTATAAAGCACATCAGTCGCTACATCGCGTTGCGAGGGAATGCGGTGTTCGCCTGCGACTCTTTCACGGGCGCGGCGGCACTGTGGGACGCGGCGGCGGGCCGACCCACCGCGCCATCACAGCGCAACCGCCCGGAGCCTTCACGGGAAAGATTAGAATCACGGAGCAGGGCGAAGTTTTGAACTTCAAATACTCCGACCCTGTGTTAGCCGAACGCAGCTTTGAACTGATGATCGCCGCTTCGCTCGATACACTTGCGCGCCCCGACGCTGCGACCGTCGCGGCGGAATGGGAAGCCGCGATGGAAGAGATGTCCGAGACGGCGTTCGCCTTTTACCGTCAGTCAATCGTTGAAAACGCCGAAACGCTCGAATATTTTCATCAGGGGTCGCCGGTCGGAGAATTTGAACTCGCCAAGAGCGGCTCCCGCCCAAGCCGTCGCGACACCGGAGAGGGGAAGAGCCGACAGCGCCACGGAATTGAGGACTTGCGCGCGATTCCATGGGTCTTCGGCTGGATGCAGAGCCGCCACGTATTGCCCGCATGGTTCGGCGTCGGGCATGCTCTCGAACGCTATTGCGCCACGCACACAGGCGGCTTAGAAATGCTGCGCGCGATGATGTCTAAGTTTCCGATCTTCCAAGACCTCATCAGCAACGTCGAGAGCGGGATGGCGAAAGCTGACCTCTCGATAGCGCGCCGCTACGCCACGCTTGTCGAAGACGAAGAACTACGCGCCCGCGTGTGGCGGATGATTATCGAAGAATTCGACCGAACCCGCAGGGTGATTCTGCGCGTCACCGGCCAGAGAGAATTGCTGGAGAACAATCCCGTGCTCGCTCGCTCCATCCGTTTACGAAATCCTTACGTTGACCCGATGAGCTTGATTCAAGTCGAGCTACTGCGTCGCAAACGCGGCGGCGAGGAAAGCGAAGATTTGAACTACGCGCTGGCAGCGACTATCAACGGCATCTCAGCGGGCTTGCGTAACACAGGCTAGACTCCCCGCAAAATTTATGTTCACCAACCTCCGGCTATGGTTCGTCGTCCTCCAGCTTTAGAGTGGCGAGTCCTAACAACGGGAGCAGTTTTTTGAAGCGAGGGGAGGAACTCAGGCTGGGTAAAATTCAACCAGCCAGAAGATGTATACGTAGTAAGAGATCTGAGAGGCGCGGGTCTGAGCGAAGAGTATCAAATTCCGGGATGATCTTTAACCATGCCTGCCACTGAGTGTGTTCTATGAAAGCTTTTTCAAGCCATTCAAATGCCGCGTCTCGTTGGCCTAGTCCCGTATAAATTAATGCAATGGCAAAGGGTGGAACATAGGTTCGCTTCGCTTGTTCTAACATCCCGGCGAGCAGGCTCAACGCCGCTTCTCTCTCTCCCATCAAAGCGAAAGCCTGTCCGAGAAATCCTGATGAGATCGGGGTGTCTTCTAATAAAGCCGCCTTTTTATATTCCGCGATGGCTGTGGGTACTTGACCGTTTTGCCCATAGGCCATGCCCAGAAGAAGCCGCGCGCGGTAGAAATTTGGGTCTAATTCCAGCGTCTTTCGGAATTGGTTAATCGCATCCTCGTAGCGACCGGCATAAAGGTAGTGCCATCCTAAGTACATGTTAATGTCGAGATCAAGCGGAGCGAATTCCATCGCCGCCTTGATTGCGGCGAATGATTCTTCGATTCTTCCTAATTCCAGCAAACAGTGCGAGTAGCCATTATAAGCCTCTGCATATTTGGGTTTTAGCTCAATGGCTTCTTTAAATTCTCGCTCAGCGCCCTCAAAATCCCGATCGTAAATCAGTTTAATGCGAGCTATTGATGTGTGAGCTTCAGCGAGCATGGCATCGAGCTTGATGGCTATCGCCGCCGCTGTTCGCGCAATTGGCACGGTCTGCCACGGAGAGCGTAGGCCGTAGAAGTCGAATAAGATGTAAGAATCAGCCAGACCTGAATAGGCCAGCGCATATTTACTGTCAATGTTGATGGCTTGCTGGAAAGATTCGATGGCCTGTTGGTAACTCTTTTCAGTACGTTTATTTAAAAAGTACCGTCCTTTGAGGTAAAGCTGATAAGCCTCGGTACTATCCGTGTGGACTTTGAAGACCCGCTCCTGCTCCTTGGTAGCCAATTTCTGGCGCACATTATCCGTGATGTTCTGAACGATCTCTTTCTGGATGTGGAGTATGTCGGAAAGCTTTGAGTCATACTGCTCGCCCCAGATCTGCCACCCGTTCGTCACATCGACGAGTTCCATACGGATGGTTACGATGTCGTCTATGGACAGGATTTTCCCGAATGCCACCACTTGAACATCCAACGCCCGTCCCACTTCCTGTGGATGCACTTCTTGATTCTTATAACAGGACATCGTGCTGCACGCCATCACTCGCAGACTGGATATTTGCGAAAGACTGTTGACGATACTCTCGGTCATGCCGTCACCAAGGTACTCAAGCTTCACATCACCGCTCATATTTAACATTGGTAGGACGGCGAGAGAGTAGATGTTCTTACTGCGACCGGCTGTCTTTCCAACTCCGGGGGTGGCGTGCGCGCTGGCATGTGGCTCCGCTCCGGGCTTAAGCGTCTGCTCCTGTACTTCTCTGACGGTCGAAACGAAGCGATAGCCTCGTTTCGGAACAGTCTCAATGTACTGCCGTCCCTCTGAATTGTTGCCCAGAATCTTTCGCAGCGTGAAAACGTTTTGACTGAGATTGGACTCTTCGACGAAGGCATCCGACCAGATTATCTTCATGAATTCGTCCTTCTCAACGATCTGCCCGCTCCGCTGGACGAGGACTAAGAGCGTCTCGAACACTTTCGGCGGCAACTGGATTGGGTGCCCGGCACGCAAGAGGAGGCGTCGAACGGGGTCTAGATAAAAAGGGCCAAATTCATAAAAGAGAGTTGTTTGCATGAGGATAATTTTCTTGAGATTTCCCTAATAACTTATTGAAGAATTATTAAGAAGAAGTTGAATGCATTATTGAAGATTTCTTCGCCTCCTCTTGGTAATCTCTGGGTAATAGGAAATAGTGAGATTGAAATCATAAGGTTGAAGCGGTCATTAGATCAGTGAGGTCGAGAATAGTTATGAGTCCCAAGGCCGTCCTGAGCCGCGTTGTCTAATGGGCCTGCTCATTATAGTGCAAGTCCTTGCTTAGCCAAAAGATTTCAATAGTAATTAGCCGGTACTACCAAGACCTTCACATCCGGAAACAGAGGAATTTTTCGTGAATTTTGAAATACCTGTCGAGAGTTCACACTGGTACGCTATTTATACTAAGCCGAAGGATGAAGATCGCGCCGACAAAAATTTAATGGCAGGCGGAGTAGAGACCTTCGCTCCTAAAATTCAAGAACGGCGCTACAACCAATTCACGAATGCTCCGAGCTACCTCACGAAGCCCTTGTTCCCCAGATACATCTTCGCCCGGTTTATTGCCGGGACGTTATTACGCAAGATTTATTACACCAGAGGGGTGCACAGCATAGTCAGCTTATGCGACAAGCCTGTGATAGTTGATGATGCGGTCATAGACCTGATTAAGTTGCGGATGAATCAAGACGGCTTCGTTGACGTGGATGAGCAATTGAATATCAACGACAAGGTGATGATAAAGAGCGGCATTCTCAAGAACTTCGCGGGTATCTTCGACCGGAGGATAAAGGGCACGGCTCGAATCATGATATTGCTGACCGCTATCACTTATCAGGGTCGCATCTCCGTGGAAGAACAACTGGTGGAAAGGGTCAGCTAGGTCAAGCTGCGTGCATCGCCGCCTCAGGGTTTATGAAGGCGTTGACACATTAAATGAGACCTGTAGCCGCTCCTCTATGCGGCCTTGACAGCAACCGACGGCGCAAGCTGCATCCGAACTCCGGCTACTGAAGCCGGAGCCGATTTGCACGGCGTCCTCACTATAATCAGGCGGGGTGCTGAGAACTAAAAATCAAGCTCAAGACGAATCATTGGCTTGATATGCGGCAGCCATGTCTGCACCCATGGACAACAAACTCGACGACTGGACTTCGGAGGTCTTCGGGCGAGCGGGCGAAAGAAAAACTCTCACGGACTTTTTCCCCCAGAGCAAAATGAAGTTCCTTCAGGCAGAAACTCCGTACTCTTGCACGACACCATTCATGTCCCATAACTTTCAGCGACGCGACACTCGTCAGCAAGACCTTTACGTTTTAAACGGCGCGGTTATCGTTACGACAACCGCGAGGTTCACCGAAGGATGCGCCGGAAACATCCGTCTCGAAGCCATGTCGTTCGCCTCTCAATAGTCCAAAGCTTCACACGGCCTTTGGGGAAACATATCAGGATAACTTAACCCTTCCTTAAGAAAATTGAGGATGATTTTACGTCAAAGTCAGGAGAGACAAATGAGTCAAATGGGAAAATACTGCAAAGCCTATCCGCTCAGCGCACTTCGAGAGTTTGAAGGATGGACTGAGAAGCCGCAAAACGACGGCGAGGAAGTCGGGGCGTCGAGCCAAAACGGTAGTGCGAGCGAGGGCGAGGCCGATGTCAGCAATTATGTGTACCTTCAAGATGACTACACAGTGACGGGGGGCATCTTCAAAGACGAAGCAATTATCTTTGATACGGTGTCTCCTGAATGGATGGATTTTTGTAAGAACGAACTGAGGTTTGAAGTGTCCGCCTACGCGACAGCCGGTTCATAAAGCACTATGGAACGAGGACGCGAGAATGTCGTTCGATACGGTTGTTAGCGATGCCTTACAAAATACCAAGCGAAGCTCCAAAGCACTGATCTCGCTGTCTTACTTTTCCGGCGTCAGTTGCATCTTCTTTGATGAACACGCTCTGTTGATTAGATAGCGATATGATTTCCGACCTCATCCGTATTGCCAGTGTTTTCTCGCAGGACACCTCCGGCAAGTAACCTTCATCTCCGGTCAATCAAGGCAAAATTTCTAAGCTGATGTCCACCATTACCACAGAGAAGCGTAAGCTCTTTTCTCTCCTACTCAAGAAAAAAGGGCTTGATGTCTCAACCTCTCGAATACCGCGGAGGGATAATCCAGACTTTTTACCGCTCTCGTTCGCGCAGCAAAGACTCTGGTTCCTGTATCAGTTGGAACCCGTTAGCGGGACGTACAATTTGCCCCTCGCCATTCATCTTGAAGGCCCTCTGAACGTATCCGCGCTGCGAAAAAGTCTCAATGAAATCGTGCGCCGTCATGAAGTATTACGGACGGTGTTCGCCGTCGAGAACGACCAGCCGGTTCAGTTGATCCGGACGGCCCTGAAGATGGACTTGCCGCTCACAGACTTGTCTGCGCTCAAAGAAGATACCGGAGCGGCGGAAGTGCAACGCCTCGCTACCGAAGAGGCCATGCGACCGTTTAATCTCTCGACCGGCCCGTTGATAAGGGGCGGCCTGTTACGTCTGGATGAAGCAGAGCATGTCCTGCTCCTGACGATGCACCACATCCTCTCCGACGGCTGGTCACTCGGAATTTTCATCAATGAATTAGGAGTCCTCTATAACGCCTTTGCTGAGGGAAAGCCATCGCCGCTGCCCGAACTGTCAATTCAATACGCGGACTTCGCCATCTGGCAACGAGAGCAACTAAGCGGCGAGGTCTTGGAAGCCCAACTCTCTTACTGGCGGCAAAAACTCCACGGCGCGCCTCTGGTAATAGAGCTTCCGACAGATTATCCACGACCGGCGATACAGAGTTATCGCGGTGGCTCGCAGTCCTTTCAACTGAGCGCAAGTCTCTCTGAATCATTGAAGACCCTAAGCCAGCAACACGAGAGCACTTTATTCATGCTCCTGCTGGCCGCTTTCAACGTGTTCCTTTACCGCTATTCAAACCAGAGGGACATTCTCGTCGGAGTAGCCATCGCCAATCGCAAGCGGTCGGAGCTAGAAGAACTCATAGGCTTCTTCATCAACACATTGGTCATGCGCGCCTCTCTTTCTTCCGACCTGACATTTAACCAGTTGATGAGCAGCGTGCGTGACACCGTTCTCGAATCTCACATGCATCAGGATTTGCCTTTCGAGCAACTCGTAGAAGACCTCCAACCAAAACGGCAGACGAGCCACACGCCCGTCTTTCAGGTGCTATTAGTTCTACAAAATGCCCCGCGCCCAACGCTCGAACTGAACCACCTGAAATTCAACGTCCTCGACATCGAAAGAAACACAGCCAAATTCGACCTGACGCTCACCGTAGAAGAATCTCCCACCCAACTCAGCGGGACTTTCGAATACAACACAGACCTGTTCAAAGCCTCGACCATCACACGCATGCTCCGACACTTCGAGACCTTACTCGAAGGCATCGTCTCAGAGCCTCAGCAGCGACTCTCAGAGTTGCCCCTGCTGAGTGCGGAGGAAGAGCATCAACTGCTCGTCGAGTGGAACGACACGGCGCGAGACTATCCTTCGACACTGTGCCTGCATCAACTCTTCGAGCAACAGGTCGAACGCACACCCGATGCCGTCGCAATACTCTACGAAGATGAACAACTCACTTATGCCCAGTTGAATAGTAGAGCCAATCAACTCGCTCATCACTTGCGCTCTCTCGGCATCTCCCCAGAAGATCGGGTCGCTCTGCTGCTCCACCGTTCCCCTGAGATGCTCATCTCCATCCTCGCTATCCTTAAAGCCGGCGGCGCTTACCTCCCGCTCGACCCCGCCTACCCGCAGCATCGCCTCCGCTTCATGCTCGAAGACGCCGCCGTCAAGGTCGTCATCACTGAACAACTACTGCGCTACACCGTGCCTGACTCTCTGAGCTTACCCGTCCTCTCTTTAGATGAAGCCGCCGCTTTGCTCTCCATCGTCAGCACCGACAACCCGCTCTGTCTTACCAGCCCGGAGAACCTCGCCTACCTCATCTACACTTCAGGTTCAACCGGCACTCCCAAAGGCGTCATGATCGAGCATCACAGCCCTTGCTCACTCGTCCGCTGGGCGCTCGATATCTTCCCTCCTCATCTCCTTGTGGGTCTGCTTGCCTCCACCTCCATCTGCTTCGACCTCTCCGTCTTTGAACTCTTCGTTCCACTGTGCGGCGGCGGACGTGTCCTGCTGGCCGACAACATTCTGCATCTGCCGACGCTGGCTGCGCGCCACGAGGTGCGCCTCATCAACACCGTCCCTTCGGCGATGGTCGAGTTGGTCAGGAGCGGCAGCGTGCCGGAGAGCGTCGAGGTGGTGAATCTGGCGGGAGAAGCGCTGCGCCCGTCGCTCGTCGGCGAGATTTACAAGGCGATGGGGGTGCGCGAGGTGTGGAATCTCTACGGGCCGTCGGAAGACACGACCTACTCGACCTACTGTGTGGTGGAGGAAGGAGCGGAGCGGGTGAGCATCGGGAGGCCGGTAGCGAACACGCAAGCCTACATATTGGACGAGCAGCAGAGGGTAGTGGCAGTAGGAGTGAGCGGAGAGATTTATCTGGGAGGAGAAGGGTTAGCGAGAGGGTATCAGAACAGTGCGGAGCAGACGGCGGAGAGATTTGTACCGCACCCGTACAGCGGGAGAGCCGGAGCGAGGGTGTACCGGACGGGAGACATAGGGAGGTATCTGGAAGGCGGGGAGA
>CAXTRQ010000191.1:0-11525 GCA_964246705.1 uncultured Pyrinomonadaceae bacterium | reverse complement strand
AAGGAAGATTCGAGAGGTCTTTCCCTTTTGTCAATTTAATTCCACATCAGCCGTATCATATTTGTAACTATTCAGGCTCGTAATGCGATGAGGGCGAGTGCGAAGACCCGCTCTAGCGCGGCGAGTGCGCGCCGAAGAGAGATAGCTCCTGATGCGGCAGAAGGCCTCCGCTCCTTCCTCAGTGCGGAAGCACCCTGAGATCTTCTGCTGGAGCTTGACCATCCGGATGTCGCGCTCCGCCGCCTTGTTATCGAAGGCGACGCGAAAGTCCGTCATGAAGCGTAAGACCTGATTGCGCCTCGTCCGCAAGCGATGTATGAGCGGCGGCACCGTGTCGCGCCGCTTGACCCGCACCACCTTGTAGCGCTTCGCCAATGCATCACAGGCTTCTCTGCTTTCGCCAGCCGGTTCAGCCGCGCCGCACGCTTGACCAGCCGGTCATAGCGCGCGGTGAACGTGCCAAGCTGCCCGTCGCTCAACTTCGTCTCGCCCCGCCCCTGCGCCCGCTCCACCTCCGCCTTGATGTCGAGCAAGAGCTTGGCGAGCGGGCGCGTCCACCGCTGCTGCTCGGCGCTAAGTTCCTCGACATAGACCAACTCGCGCAGCAAGTGGACGTTGCACAGCGCGTGCGTCGCCTGCCGGTACTCGTCGTAAGCCATCAACCCGTCCCGGACGCAGATACCCTTAAACTGAGGCAGGATGCCGACGGCGTCTATCGCCAGCTTCCCGCGCCGCGCATCCGCCCCGTAGTGCGTCAGGCAGTCGGTGCGCGCCACGTGTATCCAGTGGTTGTGACCCGCCACCCTCACCCGTCTCGTCCGCACCGATCACCTCCGCCGCTTTGATGCCAGTCTTGATCTGCTCCTCCACCCCAACCAACTCGGCCGCACACCTGTGGCGCGTCGTGTGAAGGGTGTCCGGCCTGAGCGCCGACGTGCCAGCCCGACTTGCGCCGCAACCAGCGCGTCCGCCGGACGGCCCGCGCCGCCTTAGCTGCGGGCAGGTCTGAAGAGGGCGGCAAGCCAGAGTTGTGCGAGTCGCGCCTGACGCCTGCGCCCGCCACTTCGCCCTGCGTGAGCCTGACGCGCTCCAGCGCGGCCTGTAGCTCATGGATGCGGCGCGTCAACGCATAGACTTCGCACTCCCTGCGCGTTAGCTTCTCCTCGACCCGCTTGAGGCGCGTTGCGCTCGTGCTGGGCGTCGATGACCCGCGGCTGGTGCTCGCCGAGTATGAGCTCGAAGTCGGCGAGCTGCTCAATCAGGTCCACGATGAGGCGGATGGTTGGCTCCGCCCCTTCGTGGTAAAGCTCGTAAAGCTGGCGGCGTGTCAGCGAAAGCCTCAGCATCGAAAGGCTCCCGGCAGCGCCCCCAAGCGGAGCGAGAAGCGTCTTCTACCCCCAAAAGTGCCGTCCCTGTGCCGCCAAATTAACCTTTGTTTATCGGTTTTTGGCTGGGTACCTGAATAAATACCCGATATTATATGGACACACAACTTGAGTGTTTGCGCACTCGTTCCTCTATAAAAATGGCTTTCCGCTTATCATAAACGCAGTAATCGTTTCACGCCTATGGGTTTGATCATGGCTCTATGTTTGGGTCGGTGTGCAGTACATAATCACTGTTGATCTCCTCTCCAAACAATCAAGGTAATATGCATCGGTATTTCTCGCCTTGAAGTGACCTTATCGGAAATCAATGCTGTGCTGGTGAAACCTTTGACTTAGGTAGTATTTGCACCCCGTCAATCGTTAAAAGGCACGGCATCTGGGTCGCTGAAGTAGCTGATGAAAGCATGGGCTTTTTCTTCCGTAGGCAACGGATGGCGCTCATCTGCGTCTCTGGCAGCTAGCATGCGCGTCGTCCAGTTACCGCCCTTTTACTTTTCTCCAATGCGCGGGACTATCCAGAAAATAATTGATGTGGTCGCACTGCCGCTCGTTCATTTCGATAACTTCTGGTGCTTGCATTTCGCTACGCCGCCGTCGTAACCATTCGGATAATAGAACCCGGTGCCGCCACAATCGGCGCACTGGTTTGCGTTAACGACTTGCTGTTGCTCTGGCGCTTCCCCTGCCTGCTGTTGGCGCGACTCTGCCGCTAATTCAGCTTTGTCTTTCTTCCACAGCCTGCGCCGAAGATGCTCGGCGAGGAATGCTGGAGCTGATGAGACGGTCGTGCGTGCGGCAGCAATTTCCAGTTCCGTTGTCAATACTTCTGCGACCTCTTTCCAGCGCGCGCGATCGCCTGTGCTAACTTCCTTCCCCGTTACCTTCAGGGTAGCTTTCTTGAACAGTGTGATGAAATCCGCGAACGCTTCATCATCAGTATTCTCTTCTTTAGTCTTATAAGAAGTCTTAGCCTCTACCCTATCCACTGCAATATCAATAGTTTGACTTACACCACCTAACCCCAAATTTTGGTCTAAGGGTATATCCAAATTTTGGTCTAAGGTACCCTTAGGTGGAGTAACTACCCCTAAGGTGGGGTTAGGTGGGGCTACCACCGTAGAATTGCGTACCGCTAATCCGGTCGTCTCTTCAGGTAATTGCACTTCATAAAGAGATCCGTCATTCTGACCGCGTTCCCAGTGATGAACAAGTAAACCGATAGCCGTTAGATAGCGAAGGTGCGAATCAATGGTCTTGATGTTACGGATACCACTCCACTCTATTAGCTCTCGCCTTGTCGCCCGAATGGTCTTAGTTGGTACGACCGCACCGCGCGTGCGAATGTATAGGGCATCGTAGAGTTTCTTGCTAGAACCAGGAAAAAGGCCAGCAGGTAAAGCCAAACGATCGAGACTATTTGCCCTTTTATTGAAATCGCGAGAAGGCGCAACATCTTTCGCATTATCACGTAGGGTGGCGTTAGGTGGGGTTACCCCACCTAAGGGGGGTGGAGGGCTCTGCTTAGCAGCCTTTTCCTGTGCCATCCGACGTACATCTGATTGGCTTACATTATGAGGTTTATCCTCCCCCAACGGCTTAAGCCAGCGTGAGCTCATTGGTATTCTCCTGCATCAGTATAGCTTCCGAAGCGGCCTCTTCTACCATGTCAGGTGATATTCGCGATCCTCCGCTAAATCTCCAGGCTACGGCTGCCATCTTAAGCACCTCACGGGGAACGCCGCCGGTCTTCGTGTACAGAAGTTCTATCGCTTCATCCGTAAATTGGTTTGTCACGCCTGATTGTTTACAGCGAAAGGCGATCATGTCACGCGTCTCATTGAGAGACAGTTCCGCAAGTAGGGAAGGCGCGAAGATTCGGCTTCTAAGAGCCTTTTTGCTGCTGTCCATTAGCTTTACCCGCAACTCCAACTGAGCAGATAAGACTATTTGAATGAGCTTCGTTTCGTCTGTCTCGAAATTCAGGAGCGTTCGGACTAATTCTAGCTGGGGACCCGGAAGACGCTGAGCCTCATCAATGAAAACCACGCAGACCTTATCCTGTGCAAATAAATCAAGCAGGAAGCTCCGCAATTCATTTTCTTGATCAACCATTGACCGACGGGCTTTTAGGCCGAAATCGGCGCATATCTTCTTGAGGAAAGCAAACTCAGAAGGGAAGTTTGGGCTGGCAATCATCGTGGCTGCGGCATCTTCACGTGAATCGTATTCATTGAAGAGATAGCGAACGACCGTGGATTTGCCGAGTCCCACGTCACCAAGTATCGCGGTAAGCCCTTGCTTTGAGTCCACGACGAACCGAACCTTTTCCAGTGTTACTTGTAGAGCTGGTGTGAGATACAATAGCATGGGATTAGGACTAATAGAAAATGGCTGCTTGCTCATGGCGCGTGATTGTATGCCCGAATATGGGTGCTGTCCATGATTATTTTTGCAGGGGGCTGGGTGAATTGCCTGCTTAGAGGATGCAATGCAGATATTAAGACAATGAGGTTCTTATAAAGAGCGGTATCAGTACCAGTATGCGAATCAGTAGTTGAAAACAAGGAGAAAGAAAGCAACTGCAAGTTTTCCCCAGCAATCACCAGTTCATTCAGCGCATACTAGAGCAGGAAATTGACGTGCGTCCCTTGATTAGGAAGCGAAGCCCTAAATCCGAGATTCCAACTCAGGAATGTGAAGCTGCGGTTGAGAAAGTGAAGGGCATCTTTACAGGCGGAGAATAGTACCTCCACTATGGGTAGTTGAATTCGCCAGCAGTATCAAATGTGCGGGAGTTCCTCGCGTTATCCCAACAGTTAGCTTTGCGGCTCATGCTCTGCGCGCAGCCCCACGCCAGCAACCGCTCGCGGAAGGCCCCGCTCGCGTACTGGCTGCCGCGGTCGGAATGAACCATGGGTGATACCGCCGCGCCCCGTCTGGCTTGCCCCTGCATGAAGGCCGCCTCGACGAACTCTGTTGACAAGTCCCCGAGACCGCCCACCCGAGGACGTGCCCGGCAAAGAGCCGATCCACGACCACCTCATCGTAGTGCGAAGCGACGACGCGCCCTTGTTGGCGTCCGGCGCGAATGCCTTGCGAACTAAAGTAGCCCTTCGTCGCTCGTTCGGCTTATGCACTGCACGGCAAGCCGGTCATGTCAACATCGAGTAGTTGCAACTGCGCTTGGTAATCATGACGAAAGGCTTGTGAGTGGCGGCGAAAAAGCGCATCCACGGCTTGTTCCAACTGCCGGACGTTTTCTTCGGTGCAAGCCGAGAGCCTTTCTTGGACGACTGACAGTTCGGCGCATGATGATCTGCCGAAGGCACGCTGCAAAGCACGGTCGGAGCGAGCGCGAGTGTTGATCTCAACGAGACCGTGCGCGCCGCAGAGAATGGCGATGAAGGCGTCGGTCAGTTTTTCCAGCGGCGTATGACGCACCGTCTTCTGAGGGATGCGGACGTGTTCAGCAATGGTGTCAAAGAACTTGAGCGAGCGAACCTTTGCTCCGAAAGCGGCGAGGGTGGCGCGTGGTGAAAAGTGCTGGGTTGAAATAGTCCGTTTCGTTCTCATGCGTCTCAGAGGGCAGTGTTGCAAAATTTATTTTAGAGCGCAGAAGATCACAAGCAACTCTTCATCAGGCGGCCATCTGAAACAGTGAAGCGACGAACTTCGCCTGTCCCATTGCAGGGTAAGTAAGCGACGGTAATCTTAACAGGTTGATGTTTGAAGCCTGCTCTTTGGTTCTCTATGGACGGCTTGCCGCTTCTACTGTTTGCGTTGGGTCTGCTCCGTCCCATGTCACGTCTGCCGTCGGGCCATACGTCGTGGGCACTTTCTTTCCGAGCAGGCGTAGATATACCGTGAGTTGTGTGCGATGGTGCGCCGTATGCAAAATGCGCCGCCAGAAAATCCAGATGCGTTCGCGCTCGACATCGAAGAAAGGCACGACCTCTAGCCACCAGTCCTCGGTTTGCCCGGCGAGGAAGCTCAGGCGTGGAAGCGCAAGCTCACGCAGGCGCTTCAGATAATC
The DNA here is from genome assembly GCA_964246705.1 of uncultured Pyrinomonadaceae bacterium. Lineage (GTDB taxonomy): Bacteria > Acidobacteriota > Blastocatellia > Pyrinomonadales > Pyrinomonadaceae > DASZCR01. Next base: position 6,104 of record CAXTRQ010000191.1, on the reverse strand, counting down.
TTCCGGCGTCTTCACCTCCAGAAGAACTTGCGCTGCCGGAGGCTCCGGCAGTCCGAGGAACTCGCCGAAAAATCGCCGCTCTGAGAGCAATTGATGCTTCAAGATGTCTTCGACCGTGCTTGAGCGCGGATGCGGGCGAAATGACATGTCCGCAAAGGGGAATTCACGCCATACGGAAACGACTTTGTTCGTTTCGCTGGCGTAAGTATTCAGGAGATGCTGGAAGATAAGACTGGAAGCGCGCGGTATTTCCGAATCGGTAATCGCAGTATAGGCATAGGTCATCGGTATCACATGCTCCTCACTAACGCCCCGGCAGTTTCGCCGGGACGATTTCGCCTGTGCGTTCGCGCGCATCCTGTTCGCGCTTCTAAGCCTCCATCGCGCGGACACGCTCGCGCTGGCGATAACGCGCACGTTCGTAATCTTCGCGTGGGTTGCGTCCCGTCACTTGCTTGTACCAAGCAGGGTGATGCGTCCATGCCCATTCTTTGCTCACCGTTCCATTGGTCATTGACCGGAAAGTTCCGGGCTGTGCCGCCGTCCCTTCCTAGACGTGAATGATAAACCCGCCCAACGTCACTAAGGCAGCGATGTCGTGAATGATATAGCTGAGCCAGACGAGTGTGCGGGGGACGACGTTATCGAACCACATCAGCAGTCCTGAAATCAGGAAGAACAGTCCACTGACTACGATAGTCCAGAAGTAGAGCTTTGGCCCGCCATTAAAAAAACTTGTGTCCTTCGGCTCAAGTCTCTCCTTATTCGACACGTACTCTTTAATGTTCCGAACAAAACGACTGTCCACTTTCGTCCATGTCATCGGAACGACCCAGTTCAAGAACGGAAAGAAGAAGAAGATGTCGAAGAATAAGCCGAACCAAGGATGCAGAAAGCGCGTCGTAGTGCCACCGCCAAAAAGCGGGGTGAGCCAGCGATAGAGCCATGGCGAATAGATGGCGAAGCCGGAGAGCAGCGAGAGGACAAAGAAAATCGCGGCCGACCAGTGTAGAAAGCGCGCGTAGACGGGGTGACGCAAGAGTTCGCCTTGATGGACGTAAGTATGCCCGACCTGACCGAACTCGCGCCGTGCCTTTTCGTCAAACCGCTCGACAGAACTGCTGCTCATGGCTCCTCCTTTCTTCCCGCTTCCACTTCATCCGCTGGCCGCGTCTCCTCGACGAACGGGAGTGCGTCGGACTGCGGCGCTTTCGGCCCGTAGAAGATGCGATGGAAAAATACGGCCACGGCACCGACTTTCTCGCCGCCGTGAATACCCATCTCATCTGCGAGTTGCGCAGGGACTTCAACGAACGGCTCCGGCACGAGTTGGACGTTCATCGGATTGTTCTTCATCCAGTAATGATAGTGCTCGGTCAAGCGGTAAGTGGTGCAGACGACGTTGAAGCCCTGCTCCGTCGTTCCGTACTTATCTAAATCCGACTTGTACTTTTTAGCCACAGGATTGATTGGTTCGAGTGCAGCGGATTCGCGATGGGACTTTCCACCGGCTCATAGTGTTCAGGCAGAGTCCCGTCGGCGAAGGCGGCGAGCGGCGCGAAGATGCGACCTATCCCCTCCGCATTCATAATGAACGGCCCTATGTGCTCCTGCGGTTTTGAGTCCATCTTAGCCGACCTCGGTCAACATACAAATTCTGGCGCTAGGCACTTCCTTTTCTGCTATAGCCTCTCCCGATTGACACCCTTCCCTCCCACACATATATTCCCCGCGCTCTATCCTAATCCTCATAGGAGCCGACCGCGATGGCTAACCATGAACATCTTGAGATTCTTAAACAAGGGGTTGAGGTGTGGAATAAATGGGGCGAGGAGAATCCCACGATTGATCCTGACCTCGTTGGCGCGGACTTGGTCGGCGCGGCACTGAAAGGCGCGTGCCTCAGGTGCGCAGACCTCGTGGATGCAGACCTGACGGGTTCAGACCTCACCGACGCAGACCTCGCCTACGCGAACCTCAGCGGTGCAAACCTCAACGGCGCGCGCCTCGAAGGCGCTGACTTTAGCGATGCTTTGGTGAGTTACACTTCGTTCGGAGGTAACGACCTCAGCCGTGTCATCGGGCTGGACGCCTTAAATCATTTCGGCCCCTCAACAATCGGCATCGACACCATCTATAAATCACACGGCGAAATCCCCGAGGAGTTCATGCGCGGCTGTGGCGTGCCGGAGTCTTTTATCGTGCAAATGCACACGCTCGTCGCCACAACGAAAACAACCCAATTCTACTCCTGCTTCATCAGCTACTCATCCAAAGACCGAGACTTCGCAAAAAGGTTACATGCGGATTTACAAAACAAAGGAGTCCGCTGCTGGTTCGCTCCCGAAGACCTGAAGATTGGAGATAGGTTTAGGGACCGCATTGACGAGTCCATCCGCCTCCACGACAAGCTCCTGCTGATACTCTCCGAGAATTCCGTCTCAAGCCAGTGGGTGAGAGATGAAGTAGAAGCAGCATTCGAGCGGGAGCAGCGGGAGAGCCGCACAGTCCTCTTTCCCATCCAGATCGATGATGCCGTTACGGAGAGCACGATGGGGTGGGCGGCGGCCATCCGCCGCAAGTGCCATATCGGGGACTTCCGCCGGTGCAAGTCACACGACTCCTATACTAAAGCCTTCGAGAGGCTGCTGCGCGACTTGAAAGTGGAGGCGTAAAGACACACCATTGACACCCTACACCGCAATACCTTTCCCTCTATTCTGACGGCTCTACTATTTAGCCTGCGGCTACGTCTGCGCCCATCCTTTGGCACTCTGCATATACCCTCTGATTGATATGCATCATGCATAGCAAAGCCAGACATTCTTTCCCGTTCAGACTATATCTTTCTCTCTTCATGTTGCGGCACGCGGGTTGTTACGCAGTTATAAACTCTGTACGAGGTGGTTCTATGAAGATAGTTATTCCCGGCGGCACGGGTCAGGTCGGAACGATTTTAGCGCGCGCATTCCACGAGGACGGCCACGATGTTGTGATTCTCAGTCGCAGGCCGCGAAGTGCGCCCTGGCGCGTGACGGCTTGGGACGCGCGGACACTCGGCGATTGGGCGGCGGAGTTTGAAAGCGCTGACGCGGTGATCAACCTCGCCGGACGCAGCGTAAACTGTCGCTACGACAAGGCTAATCGCCAAGCCATTCTGGAATCACGCGTGAGATCGACACGGATTGTGGGCGATGCCATTGCGCGGGCACTACGCCCGCCGCGCGTCTGGCTTCAGATGAGCACGGCCACCATCTACGCGCATCGCTACAACGCGGCGAACGACGAGGCTAATGGCATCATCGGAGGCTCGGAACCGCACGCTCCATCCACATGGCGTTTCAGTATTGATGTGGCTTCGTCTTGGGAGCGAGCAATGGATGCGGCGACTGTACGCCACACGCGCAAGGTCAAAATGCGCTCGGCGATGGTGATGAGCCCAGACCGGGGCAGCGTATTTGACGCGCTATTATGGCTCGTACGCTACGGCCTCGGCGGGCAGGCAGGCGACGGGCGGCAGTACGTTTCGTGGATTCACTATGAGGACTTCGTGCGCGCCGTCTACTGGCTGATCAAGGATGACAATCTAGTGGGTGCAGTCAACCTCAGCGCGCCACACCCGGCCACAAACGCTGAGTTCATGCGTACCCTGCGCAAAGCGTGGGGCATTCGATTCGGCCTTCCGGCGACGAAACTGATGCTGGAGGTTGGGGCACTCTTCATGAGGACAGAAACTGAATTGATCCTCAAAAGCCGTCGGGTAGTGCCGGGCCGTTTGCTGGAGAGTGAGTTCACTTTCCGGTTCCCGACTTGGCCCGCAGCCGCGCGCGACCTGTGCCGACAATGGAGGGAGAGAGGCGGCGTTGCGCCCGCAGAGATTTGCGGGCACCTGCCCCCCGAAAACAATTCTTTCACATAACACTTATCAAACCCTTATCGAAAACTTCTAATTCACCATTGACGCCCCGCCCCACACCGGAATATCAAACCTTTCATTCCTGCTCGCCCGCTCCGACGCCTTCTCACTCTGCGCTTTACACGCTTGCACTTCTTCGCCTCTCAAATCACGGGGCAATCAATCAAAGGCTTTGTCAAGCGGGCAAGACGTTCCCGCGCGAGCCGGGATAGAACGCGAGCGGCCGGGGGACTGCGTCCCGTGCAAATATAAACTGATTAGACAGACGATCTCTGTATTTAATCACAAAGTACGGTGGACTGTGAGTGTCTGGCATGGCGAGCACCTCCCGCCACACAGCTTCTACTCGTGACCGCCCGAAAGCGGACATCTGATGTACTACCAAGACTGGACATCTAACTTGCTACGGACACTACATCTTCATTTAATTGACTTGCTTAACGATGCGTTCTATCTTTGTGGCTTCATAGCGCAATAGGTTGTGTAGGCTTATGCGTTACCTTTAGCCTTGCTCTCCAGCCTTCCAAAACTCACGCACGCACACTCTATTTTGGCCTTGCCAGAACCGGTCATGGTAAGAGTCTCTATTTATAAAGGCGAGACTGTTATGTCACTTCGCACCAAGTACGCTGCCTCAAGCCTTGAGTACCTCAGACCTACCACAGTAGATGATTTAAAAAGCAAAGAACTATTTGAAGAAGTGAGTGAGCGTAGTCTGAGGAATCTCTTAGAATACAGCAGGATCTGTCGGCTCAACGCTCACAAGAGCCTCTCACCCACAAGGGAGGGCATAGATTACATATATGTCATTATTAGCGGCTACGTCGCGATATGGCTGGCCTCAAGGCTCATTCACATGGGGGAGAACTTTCTTGCTTGGCGCGGCCCAGAGCAAATCATCGGGGAAATGCGCTCGATAGGAGATGAGCCGTCTGAAGCACGAATAACCACCTGCGAGCCATGCGAATTTATAGAGCTTAGAAGCGACGCTCTAACGGATGTTGCCGAGGCTAACGCGCTCATTTACCGTAATGTGGCGCGATTACTTATGGAAAAACTGCATCAAGAGAGGCATCGCGCGGAAGTCATCCAAATGACTCCTACCAAGAAGAAGGTGGCGCAGACGCTCTTGTACTTGGCCGAGGAACGATGCAGGAAAACTCCTCCTGATAAATCGAATGTATTTACTATTCCGGGTCTCATCCATCAGGATGAGATAGGGGCGTACATCGGGGCCGAGCGGGAGACTATCAACCGCATCCTGCGTAAATTTAAAAGCGATAAGATGATCACCTACACGAGCAGCAAGCGCGGCTGTGAAATCACCATTCTTGACCGAAAGGAATTAGATGATACGGCCTGCAAACTCAGCGCCCGCCGCGAGCGAAAGAGGCATCTGAAATCTCTAAACTGAAATCTTTAGGCCCTAAATACCTGAAAAGCAAATGCCCCTAAAGGTAGGGGCATTTGCGTTTCCAATATGTTAATAGAACTACTGACTCACAAATGACCCCGCTTCTTTAAAAATTCTGTTAAAGCTTCATTTACAACATCACTTTTTTGCTTGCGTTCCTTGGCAGCGCATACTTCTATCCCTATATCTACCTGTTCACTGAGGATAAGGGTGGTTCTTATCTTGTCACCTATGGGTTGATTCTTCGTTTGCATTTGCTGTTTAGGTGCTAGAGCACGTTTTGGTGTTGACATGGCTTACATCTGACCTCCTCTTTGGATTTGGAATATATTTCTCTATGCCTTGACTACTCGGCATATGACCTTACAGTAGTATGTATGCTCATTGATGTCAACAACTAACTGTGACAACTGTCACAATAAACTCACATTCTCATCTTCATATCTAGTTTGGTAGCTGCCGCGCCAAAAGGCTAAATCCAAAAAATCGGACGTGATGTCCGAAAAATCGGAAAAAGACGAAATCTCGTAAACACTTAATATTGAATTTACTAGTCAAAATGAGCGGCGGATGTTGGCATGCAAGTTGCTTCTACGTATAGTAGTCTAGGTGCTAAGTCTTATAAGAGTCTAAGCGTAAACGCATCTAGTAATATCACTAATTGCTCCTTAGAAGCAAAACGTAGTGAGGTCGCCACTGAAAACTTCAACCGCTTTTAGCTCTGAATTGGAGGAAAGAATGATACGCGAACTTCTTCTTGATGACAGCTTCTCT
>CAXTRQ010000190.1:0-11526 GCA_964246705.1 uncultured Pyrinomonadaceae bacterium | reverse complement strand
GCGACAAGTGGTTTAACATCGGCGAGATCTGAGAACTTAACTCGTTTTCTTTCGCCGCTCATACAGCAACCACCTTCAAAGCGCCCTCATCATAAGCGGACTCAAGTAAGTCAACCGAGACTTCGCGCTCGCCGCTCATCTGCATCATTTCATAAGCCAGAGCGCAGAGTTTCAGGATTTCACGTGGTACGCCGCCCGTAATCTCATAAAGCCGCTCGACGGTCTGGGCCGGGAAGGGATTCAGAATTTCGGCAAAACGGCAACGATGCTCAATCATGGTCGCAGTCTCATCAGGGCTGAGCGCGGCGAGGAGGGAAGCAGCGATAATGCGGCTGGCAATGGCCTTGTTAGCGTCTGAGAGCAATCTGTCCCTGAGTTCCAACTGACCCGCGAGGACGATCTGAACCAATTTGTGCGTGTGCGTCTCAAAATTAAGTATAGAGCGCACCAGTTCGAGCATTTTATTGGTCAGACGTTGCGCCTCATCAACAAACAGAACCACGTTTTTACCGGCCTGATAGGTTTCCAGTAGATATGCCTGAAACTCCTCTTGTTGAGCCACCAGAGAGCGTTTGGGGGGCAAATCGAAATCCTGACAGATACTCTTCAGCATTGCGAAATCCGAGTTAAAAGCCGGGGTGGGGATAAGCGTCGTCACGATCTTCTCTTTTGCGCCGTATTCGGCGTAGAGAAAGCGCATAACGGTGGATTTCCCAAGTCCGTTATCACCGAGGATACAGGTCAAGCCCTGCCGCTTATCAATCGTAAAGCGTGATTTAATGAGCGTTGATTTGAGCAGAGGCGTTAAATACAGGCTATTCGGATTCGGGGAGACGCTGAAAGGTGTGTCATCACTGCTCATAACCGCGCCTTATACCACAGGTTGAAGATAAAATTAAAGCTAATTCTTCCTAACATATCAACAGTTATATCGTATTCGCAAAGATTTGGAGTATTGGAAGGTCAGGGATAGAAGAACGCTGAAGAGGCTTGGGAGCTAAGCCTAGCGAAAGCAAAACCGGGTTTTCGCCAGAACTATTCAGATTAGTAAGACTAGCGCGAGAGGCGTCTTGCAGTATTCCGCCGTGAGGTAGGGAATCCAAATTGGACACCCGCGCGGCTGTCAATAGACATGTGAGTTTCGACGCGCCGCTTCAGCTTTTGGGCGCGATGTAAGAGCGACGTGCCTTGATGACGAGCTTACCTTGCTTGCTCTTTTGTACCGCCGTAGCGATGTCAAGCTTGAGCTTACGCATACTGCCATCACGCTTTTTGTTTGAAGAGACAAAGCCGATGCCGTAGCGTGAGCGTAGGTGATCTATCAACGTATTGAAGGTACGATCAAGATTTTCAGGCTTGTCGTCCAGTACCTCGCCGCCGGTCTCCTCCGCCAGTTTGTTGATCCTTAAGGCGGGCGCTTTGAATATCCCGCCGAGGCTTGTGGCTGTGCGCATAATACCGCTCTCCATACGCTGGCCTGCGCTGCGTGGGATAAGTCCGCAGACGACGCTGCCGGATTCAAAAACCTCGCGCGTCGCCTCGTTACCCGAAGGGCCATCGCAATCGAAATTACTGGTGACACCCGTGATGATGATAATCACCCGCCGACCGACGGGGTTTCCGGCTCCGATCATATACTGTGCGGCGTTGTAGAAAGCCAGATTCAAACAGTGATTTGCCTCCTCGTCGTGCGCGGGGATGCGGTTCAATGCTTCTTCAATTTTGCTGCGGTCTCGACTAAAGCCTGCGATCAACTCAGCCGTGTTGTGGTAAGCCATCAGCGCGACCTCGTCTTCCGGCTTGAGACGTTTGAGGGCTTCGAGCGTGGCGCGACGCACCTCTGAGCCGAAGGGGTCTAGACATCCTCCTCTGTCAATCAGTAAGAGCACGGATAGCGGAAAAGTGTCCTGACTGAAATGCGTAATCTGCTGTTTGACTCCGTCTTCGGTGAGTGTAAAGTCTTCTAGTTTCAGTCCACCGACCACACGGCTGGTCTTCTTTTGCATCACCAGCGCATCGAGAACAACTAGATCAACATCCACTTTAACGACATCTTCCGGCGACTGCCCGACTCTTCTTTCACGTGTCTGCGTCACGACAGGGGCAGGCGCAAAGCATGTCAGAATAAACAGGATTGAGAGCAATGTAAGTGTCAACCACTTCATAAGCACCTCCATGGGCGATGGCTTGAGCCGAAGACTTTCAGCATGCGAGGGTGGTGCCAGATAGACTCGCCGCTCTTCTCACGGAGCGAATTGTCGCGTCTGCGATTAATTGGAAGATAAATCGCGCTAAGACTGGCCTGTGACTTTTCGGGAACGCTCCGGGCGCGTCCCTGACCATTCGAGCTTGAATCCTAAATTGCTGGACGGGCGCAGGAGCAAGTTTTGTACCTTTGAGCGATGAAAGGGGATTGGACATGGATTTCATTGTTTTTGGAAAGAACGTAAGACGGAATTGATGGGTGGCTATCCGAAATCGTGAGCGCCTGACACTATTTCGTAGATAAAGAAAATTGTTCGTACAACGTTGACACGCAACATACAGCGGAATATCTTGCCTGCCCAATCATTCGGACAACGCTTGGAGGGAGAGTTGAACTTACCGGAACTGTTCAAGCTCGCAGGAATCGTTATCGTTGTCGTCGGATTAGCGCTCCGACTTCGCACTACGCTGGTAGTCGTCACAGCCGGGATGGTCACGGGAGTTCTGGCAGGGCTTCCGCTCTTTTCAAATGAAGGCGTCTTTGCGGGGCTACCTTTGCTGACGAAAGCAGGTCAGGAAGGCATCGTCAACATGCTCGGACGAGGCTTCGCTGACAACCGTTTGATGACGCTTTTCATCGTGACCCTGCCCGCCATCGGACTCGCCGAGCGTTATGGTTTGCAGGAGCAATCGGCGCGGTTCATTCGTCGCTTCGGCGCGGCGACGGCGGGGAGATTGCTCATCACCTATCAACTTTTTCGCGTCTTGATGGGCATTCTCGGTATCAGGTTGCTGGGACATCCGGCCTTCGTGCGACCGCTCGTTTTTCCGATGGCGCTCGGTGCAGCTGAAGCGGTGGCGGGCGTCCAAAATGTTGAGAATTTACCTGTCGAGGAAGTTGAAGAGATTAAGGCGGCGACCGCTGCGAGCGAAAATTACGGGAACTTCTACGGTCAGAATCTCTCTCCGGTACAGTCTGGAATCCTGCTCGTTTACGGGGTGATGAACGGGCTTGGCTACGCGGTCAGCGTGTGGAATCTGGTGCTCTATGCTATTCCCATCGCAGCCATCTCAGTTTTAATCGCAGCCGTGCAGTTCTGGTTGTTCGACTTGAGTTTGAAAAAGCGTCTGGCGCGCGGGCGGTGAGGAATCCTTTATGCCTTCACTAACAACAATCGCCAGCGGGCTTTTGAGCCTCGACGCGGTTTACATCCTGACCGGGGTGGTGCTATGGATTTTTGCGGCGCTGAACTTCAGAGAACGGGACAACCGGCGGCGCATCGGCAACACACTTTTCTGGCTCGTGCTGGGAATTATTTTTGCGCTGGGCAGCGTCATGCCGCATTGGTTGACAGGTGTGCTGGTACTGCTGATGGTCGGGCTGGACGGGGCCGGGCGCGTCGGTCAACACCCCGGCGCTCACGAAACGACGAAGTCCGGGCAGGCGTTGGCGGAGGCGCGCCCGCTCGGAAATAAAATTTTCTTACCCGTATTGCTCATTCCATTCATGGCTTTCGCGCTGGCGGTCGTGTTTCTGTCGCTCGGAGGCGATACGAGTAAAGGTGCGCTCGTCGGTCTCGGCATTGGCGGCATCGGGGCGGTCATCGCAGGGCTGGCGCTCACGAAAGGCACACTGGGCGAGGCACTCAACGAAGGACGCCGCCTTAATGATGCGATGGGCGCGGTCATCATTCTGCCGCAACTGCTGGCCTCGCTCGGCATCATTTTCACGGCGAGCAAAATAGGCGACCTGATTGCGGGCGGTATCCAGCGCATCATTCCGGGCGAAAATCTCTTTTTGCTAATCGTCGCAAACTGTCTGGGGATGGCGCTGTTTACGATGGTGATGGGCAACTCATTCGCCGCGTTCCCGGTCATCGCGGCGGGCGTACTTGCTCCTTTAATCATCAAACCGTTCGGCGTTGACCCGGCGATGGTGGCGATCATCACGCTGACGGCGGGTTCGACAGGCACGCTGATGACCCCGATGGCCGCCAACTTCAACATCGTGCCCACGGCGTTGCTGAATATGCGCGATCAATACGGCGTGATTAAATTTCAAGTGCCATTCGCGCTGGTCATCTGGACGTGTCACGTACTGGTGATGTGGCTGATGATCCGGCTGCTTTGATTATCTATGCGAGAGCACAGCGGGCGGAAAACGATAAGGGGGTTTTGAAGTTAGAACTAAGAGCCGCGTCTGATTCTTAATCCGAGCCTGATTAAAAGGGGGGGGCCGAGTGTCTGGATTGGCGTGCGCCCCACTTCGTAACGCGTGTTGAGCAGATTCTCTGCGGCCACGAACATCTCCAATCCACGGGTGAGCATGCGGGACGCGAAGGCGTCGAGGGTGAAGAATCGCTCAAGCCGGAAGCGGTTCAGGTCGTCGTCGAACTGCGCGCCCGCTGCGCGCGCCTGCAAGCTGAAGGTGTGTCGTGCGGCGATTCTGTAATCAATTCGGAAGGTGACGAGATGACGTGGAACTTGGGGGATGCGTAATCCTTCGAGGGCTGTGTTGGCGGGGAATCGTAAGACCCTCGCGTTCGTCAGTTGATAGCCGCCGGAAAGCGACCAGCGATTGGTGAGGTGTGCGTCGGCGTCAACTTCGACGCCGCTCGATCCCGTACGCCCAAGATTTTGCCTCTGCCGTGTGATTAGCGTGGGCGTCTCGCTAAGAGTCAAATTAGCGACGGGACGCGTGAGCGCCAGCCAAAAGAAGTTGGCGCGGGCGTTGAATCTTTTATCCGTAGAGAAGAAGCCCGCGCCACCTTCACCGCCGACGAGCCGCTCGGCGCGCAAGTTCTCGTTGGCTAAAGTCAGAACATTTCCGACGCGAAACGCTCTGTATAATTCGTTGAGAGTTGGAGCGCGGAAGGCTTGATAGCCGGATGCGTAGAGAGAAACAATGTCAGTTAGTTTATAGAACAATGAAACGCGCGGGCTGAAGGCCGTCTCCACGCGGTCTGGAAACTTTATGACCGACGATGGAACATTTCTCCCGATGAAACTCGTGGCGGCGAGCGCGTCGAAGTTGCGCCAGCGGTCGAGCCTACCACCCGCCGTCAGCGTCAGCTTTGGCGTCAGTTGAAAAATGTCCTCGAAGAAAACTCCCGCCGTCCGCTCTCGCCCGCCCGCGCCGACCTGACTGGAAGCACGGTTGTTGACGAAGACGAGTTCATCACTCGCGCCGCGCACCTCCCGCGCTTCAAATCCCGCGACCAGTGCGACAGAAATCCCACGGCCTGCGCCGGGACACGCTGGTTGCGCGTGAACGTTTCGCTCTGACGGTCTTCGGAGATGGCGGAGAAGCTCTGGTCAAAAACTTGAGAGCTTGCGTAAGCGCGAAAGGTGAAAGCCCCTGCGCGACTCTGCCGCCAGTCGCCGCCGGTTGCCGCCTGACGGATGTGTGTGCGATTGCGTTGAAGCCGCGTCCCGTTGTCGCGTGCCTCGCCGAAAGATGAGACGCGAGCGAACACGCGCAAAGCACTGTTAATCTCACGTTCGAGAGACGCGTTCAACGCCGTGCTCCTCGATGCCGACGGAGTGTCAACCTCGCCTCGCTCCGCTCGATTGAGCAGATAATAACCGCCGGTATGAAAAGTTTCAGCGGCGAGACTCGCGCCCCAAACGCCCTTCCAGCGCGCACTGGCGAAGAGTGAGGCGTCCAGAGTCCGCTGGCTTCCATAGGAGGCTTCGAGCGCCAGCGTCGAATGTTCTTCAATCCGCTTGGTGAGGATTTGAACGACGCCGCCGAGCGCCGCGCTTCCATAGAGGTCTGACGCACCGCCGCGCAGTATCTCGACGCGACCGACGGATGCGCGCGGCACGCGCCCCCAATAGACCCATCCGCCGAAAGGGTCGTTGAGCGGTATTCCGTCATCCAGCACGAGCGCACGGCTCGCGCCGCTTGCCCCCACCCCGCGCAGTGAGACGCCCTGCGTGGTCGGGTTGGCGGCACGGCTGCTTGTGCGGCGGAATAATTGGAAGCCGGGCACTTGTTTGAGCGCGTCGTCGAGCGTCAGTGCGGCAGTGGCGTCGAGGTTTTCAGGCAGGAGGACACGGACGCTCGCCGCAGTCTCATCAAGTTTTGTCGTCGTCCGCGTGGCCGTCACCGTGACGCTCTCAGTTAGGAGCGCAGGCGCGAGCACGATAACTATTTCGTTGGCGCTATCCGCAACAATGCTCCACACACTCTCCTGCTGCGCGAAGCCCTGCGCCTCAATCTTGACCGTCCCTTTCTTCGCCGTAAGTTTGTCGAAAGCGAACCGGCCATCCGCACCCGTTATCATCCGGCGGGTCACGCCCTCACCCGCTCTTAACAAAACTTCCGCCCCGCTGACCGGAGAATTTGAGGAGTCAAGCACGATCCCACTGACACGTATTGTCGGAACGCCAGTCTCCTGCGCCGCGAACGCACTCACGCACAGCGCAGAAATAAGGACGAAGGCTATCGCAATTTTACGCAAAAGTTATTCTCCTTAATTGAATGGAGCATCAACCCTACCAGAAATTTCAACAACGTCACAGACCGCCGAGAGCTTGAAAGCATTGCGACGTTGCGACAATTGGCGAAAAATATTTTTTGGAAAAAATTAAATTTAGAGCAAAATCGCAAAAAATAAAAAAAAATTTATGTGGTTTTAAGAAAATATATTTCTTGACCGACGAGGTGCGTCTGTATAATATATGGCTATGGCATATATAGGTTCTGAGATTTTCGACCGTGAGTTGAAGAAGGGCAGCGCCGAGTTGTTGATTCTCTCGCTGGTCGAAGATCAGCCGAGGCACGGCTACGACATCGGAAGTTTAATCGAGCAGCGTTCGAGGGGCGTCCTGAAGTTTAACGTCGCTTCGCTCTACCCGCTGCTGTACCGGCTGGAAAAGCGCGGCTGGATTCAGGGACGCTGGGTGGAGAAGCCCACGCAGCGGCGACGGCGATATTACCGTCTGACTCCCGAAGGCAAGAAGATACTGGCGGCGCAGCGCAATAGCTGGCGCGAGTTTGTCGAAGCGATTAATCGCGTCACAGGAATTGAAAATGCCTGACTGGAAAGCAGAAATCAGGAAGCGGCTGACGGCCCTGAGGCTTGAGCCGACGCGTGAGGCTGAAATCGCCGAGGAACTGGCGCAGCATCTCGAAGATCGCTACGAGATGTTGCTAGAGGGCGGGGCGTCGGAAGATGAAGCATACGGCGCGGCGCTGCAAGAATTAAGTGCGGGCAATTTGTTGGTCGAGGAACTAAGCCGGGTTGAGCATCCCATCGTGTGGGAGCCGGTCGTACCGGGAACGCAGAGAGGAGTCAACGTGTTGGGAGACCTCTGGCAAGATTTACGTTATGGCCTGCGGATGCTACGCAAGAAGCCCGGCTTCACCGCCGTCGCCGTGCTCGCGCTGGCCTTGGGCATCGGCGCGAATACAGCCATCTTCAGCGTCGTCAACACGGTGTTGCTGCGCCCGCTACCGTATCGTGATGCGGGGCGGCTGGTCTGGCTCTGGGAGACCAACCAGACAAGCGGCATCAAGCAGGAGCCAGCCTCGCTCCCGAACTTTGACGATTGGAGAAACCAGAACAAGAGCTTTGAAGGAATGGCCGCGTTCCTGAAGTCGGCGCTCAATCTGACGGGCGAGAGCGAGCCGGAGCGCATTCCGTGCTTATACGTGACGGCCAACTTCTTTTCGGTGCTCGGCGTCGAGCCGGTATTAGGACGTAGCTTCAAGCCGGAGGAGAACAAACCCGGCAATCATCGTGTGGTTATCCTGAGCAACGAATTATGGCGAAGGCGCTTCGGCGCGAATCCACAGATTGTCGGGCAAAGCATCACGTTCAACGGCAATCCCTACACGGTCGTCGGCGTGATGCCGCCGGGTTTTAAAAATCCCACGTTGGAAGGGCGCACCGCTGCGGAATTCTATGCGCCGCTGCCCATCAATATTGATCCGTTAACGCGCAGGCGCGACTATCTGAGCGTGATCGCGCGGCTCAAGCCGGATGTTTCGCTCGAACAAGCGCGCGCCGAGATGGAAACGATTACGTCCACGCTGGCGCAGCAATACACGGCCCCGAATGCGGGATGGAGTGTGTCGGTCATCCCTTTGCAAGAGCGCATCGTCGGAGACGTGCGGACGGCGATGTGGTTGTTGATGGGCATCGTCGGGTTTTTGTTGTTAATCGCGTGCGCGAACGTCGCCAACTTGCTGTTGGCGCGCTCGGCAGCGAGGCAGCAAGAGATTGCTGTGCGTCAGGCTCTCGGCGCGAATCGCTGGCGGCTGGTGCGACAGTTTCTCACCGAAAGCGTGCTGCTGGCTCTGCTCGGCGGAGGGTTGGGCTTGATGCTGGCGGTGTGGGGCATTGAAGCTTTAGTGAAACTCAGTCCGGGCGATATTCCGCGCCTTGACGAGGTCAGTATCAACTGGCCTGTCTTCGCGTTCACGCTGGGACTTTCACTGTTGAGCGGCATCGTCTTCGGGCTGCTGCCTGCGCTCCACGCCACGAAACCGAATCTCAGCGAGTCGCTCAAAGAGGGCGGTCGAAGCGCGACCGAGGGGCTGGGCAGCAATCGCCTGAGAAGCGCGCTGGTCGTCTCGGAGATTGCGATTGCGCTGACGCTGTTAATCGGTGCGGGTCTGATTATTAAAAGCTTCATCCGCCTGCAAGATGTCGATCCGGGTTTCAAGCCCGAACGCATCCTGGCGCTCGACATCGCTCTGCCCGGCGCGAAGTATCGTGAAGCACCGAAGATGGTAGCTTTTTACAATCAACTGCTGACACGCGTTGCGGCATTGCCTCAAGTTGAATCGTCCGCACTCGTCAGCGCGCTTCCGCTCACGGGCGGCGAAAGTTTTCTCTCCTTCACGATTGAAGGTCGTCCCGCCCCGCCGCCCAATCAGGTCGTAGACGCGGAGTATCGCGTGGTCAGTCCCAATTACTTCGCCACGATGGGCATTCCTCTGGTCAGGGGAAACGGGTTTACAGAGCGCGACGATGCCAACGTAGCGCAAGTGTTGATTATCAACGAGACGATGGCGAAGAAATACTGGCCCGGCGAAGACCCCATCGGCAAACGCATTAACCTCGCCGACCCGCCGACCATCCTCTGGCGCACAATCGTCGGCATCGTCAGAGATGGCAGGCACGAGCGGCTCGACGCGGAGCCTTACCCGCAGATGTATGCCGCCTATACTCAAAATCCTCAAGGACAAATGACGCTGGTCACGCGCGCCTCCGCCGAGCCGCTTAGCCTAGTGCCCGCCATTCGCGGCGAATTGATGGCGGTAGATAAAGATCAGCCGCTCTATAACGTCCGCACGATGGCGCAGGTGATGTCGGATTCCATTGCCCGCCAACGCTTCAACATGCTGCTGATTGCCATCTTCGCAAACATCGGCCTGATTTTGGCGGCAGTCGGTATTTACGGAGTCATCTCTTACTCCGTCACGCAGAGGACGCACGAGATTGGCATTCGCATGGCGCTCGGCGCACAGACGATTGATGTTTTGAAACTGGTCTTGGGCCAGGGATTGCTGCTCGCGTTGGTGGGCGTCGGCGTCGGTGTGTTGGCGGCGCTGGGTCTGACGCGGTTGATGACAAGCCTGCTGTTCGGCGTCAGTACGACCGACCCTCTGACATTCCTTGGCATCTCGCTGCTACTGACCGCAGTCGCGCTGCTGGCCTGTTACATCCCCGCACGCAGGGCGATGAAAGTTGACCCGATAATCGCGCTGCGTTACGAGTGACGCCGACTTCAGCGAAGGCCGGAACAATGCTGGATGTTCTTTGCGCCTTTGCGTGAAACTTTTGGTTTTAAAGAGAAAGAAGTTTCACGCAAAGACGCTGGAGACGCAAAGAAGAAGAGGGCGGGTAGGTTTTGAAACAAACTTTATGTGGGTGCGCCCGCGTTCGTCTGATCCTGAAGAGTCAGCCACGTCTCTAAGACTTCGAGGACGTACTGCTTCTCGCTGGTTTCGAGCGGGCGGCCTTTTTCGATTCCGTGCCACTTCTGGAGACAACCGCGACAGCATGTGGCAGTCGCGTGCTGGGCGATGAAGGCAGGATGTTGGCGCATTGGGGTCTGTTTCCCATCATTGGCCGGGGATGCCGGAGCCAAACGCTTCTCGATGAAATCCGCCGCGTGTTCGAGCACGACCGCCAAACCTTTACGGCGAAAGTAGTCAAGCTCTTTCCCTCGCAGTCGAAAGCCCCTGCGAAACGACGACTGCTCCAAAGCAGCAAAAACTTCAATCATCTTTCGTCCCATCAATCTTCCGTGCCGCTTACTTGTAGCGGTAGGTAATGCGCCCCCTCGACAGATCGTAAGGCGACATCTCGACGCTCACGCGGTCGCCGACGAGAATGCGGATGCGATTGCGGCGCACTCTGCCGGAAATCTGCGCCAACACGATATGCTCGCTGTTATCGAGCCGGACTTTAAAAAATGCGTTTGGCTGTTTATCAATAATCACTCCTTCAGCCGGAACCAAATCTTCTTTAGACAATAAATTTCTCCTCTATCAGTTCGCTGAGTGTCAAAGATATTCCCGTTTAAAAGTAGAAGCCTCCGGCGAAATTACTTACGCCGGAGGCTTTCTGCCAAAGAGTCGCCGGAAGTAGCGGGCGACGAATTAGTAGCGGGAGCCGCCGCGACCGCCGCCACCTCGATTGCCACCAAATCCGCCGCCACCGCCGCCGCGATTACCGCGATCTTCGCGGGGCTTGGCTTCGTTGACATTCAACGCGCGACCGCCAACCTCTTGACCATTGAATTTCGTAATCGCTGCGTTGCCTTCTTCTTTGGAAGACATCTCGACAAAGCCGAAGCCGCGTGAGCGTCCCGTTTCGCGATCTTCAACGACTGAAGCTGACTCGACCGTGCCCGCCTGCGCGAACAGTTGTTGCAAATCGTCGCTCGACGTGTCGAACGAGAGATTACCAACATAAAGTTTCATAGACATAATTTGTGTACCTTTCCCCTGTGGGAATATCAAGAGAAGCTTCGAATTGAAGTGACTTCGGAGAAACGGTAGCAGCGAAGGCTCGTGTTCGGTTGCTCTGTAGGAGCGGCTTCTAAGGTTTAAAACAGCCTGCTCTCGAACCATCCAGAACGCCGACGCCTTGCTTAGACGCGGGGCGCATCACCGTTGATGCGCGAGAGAAGGAATCACTAGAAACTATGATGCACTATGTTAGTACATAGTTGCAAGCTGGCACGGTATTATCTTTTGCTCGTTCAGATTAAACCACTACCATGGAGCGGCTTCTATGTCACCTGTGACCCATCCCCAAAAAACTGGACACTTCGTATGTTAGGATTTCTGCTTCCAGA
>CAXTRQ010000189.1:0-11547 GCA_964246705.1 uncultured Pyrinomonadaceae bacterium | reverse complement strand
GCTCAATTGAAGCAAACGAAAGACGGAGAGCTTATCTGTCCGATGCCGGAGTTTCCACGTTTGAATGAACGTGGCTCAATTGAAGCAACCAAATGCGGAGGCGGGCGATGCTGGCGAGGCGGTTTCCACGTTTGAATGAACGTGGCTCAATTGAAGCAGCTTTTGCGAGAGCTTGCCGCTCCCTTCAAGGAAGCGTTTCCACGTTTGAATGAACGTGGCTCAATTGAAGCTGCCGGCAGCGGTCACATTGCCAATGTCGTCCGCGAGTTTCCACGTTTGAATGAACGTGGCTCAATTGAAGCGCCTGCACGCCCATACCGTCAATAACGGGGGCGTGACCGTTTCCACGTTTGAATGAACGTGGCTCAATTGAAGCTTAAGAAGCGCAGCGTCAGAAGGCTGCGTAATTATGGTTTCCACGTTTGAATGAACGTGGCTCAATTGAAGCGGAACTCTTTTTCACTTTTCCTTCTCCTCTGATTTTGTTTCCACGTTTGAATGAACGTGGCTCAATTGACGCTTGACGCTTGGCAATTCATTCGTGAGGCCCCTTTAGCTAAAATCGAGAAGGTCAAGCAAGGAGATAAGTATTTCACTGAAAGCAAATCATCTGATGAATGATTCCGGCGATGCGGTGAGTGTCTTCCGGCTTCCGTAGGTACCGGGCAACTCCTGCTGCGGAAGCTTCCTTCTGAACGGAGCTGGCTGTAAACATGATAACCCATGTCCGCTGCCGATAAGTTAACTGGCGTGTTTGGCGCACGATCTCAATCTCGTTCACACCAGAGAGATCATAATCCGTAAGAATGAGATCGTAATGAATCTCGCTTTCTATCATCTCTAAAGCTGCGATGCCGTTTTCGCACACTTCGACGTGCCAACCCTCATCTGTGAGCATTTCTCCGACTGCACCTCTTACCGAGTTATTATCTTCAATGAAGAGAACGCGCATTCACAATATGTGAACCTTAGGGCTGACCTCTTCAACCTCTTAACAAAGCAGAAGCACGGTCGATGTGCTCACGTGCGGCCTTGAAGATCGTAAATACTGCACCTTGAAAATCCATGATTGGCATATCACCTCTTCTATCAATTGGAATTCCGTATTTAACGATCAAAGTGCGTTGTGGTTCGTAACCGATGATGGGAATAGTCAAGAGTCCTCTGGTTGCATTCCACGCCCGCAGGAGATCCATGTAAGCCTCTAGCGCCGAATTCAACTCATACTTGACTTCTCCTGGATGCAGGTCAGCCAGATATCCGTCCACTTCGCCCTTCACCTCTAATAAAAGCTCGACATACTGTTCGTAGTTTGGAGCCACCTCTTCGGCAGCCGCTACCTTCCTTAATGCTTTCAATGCCCCGCGCGCTGCTACCATTTCACGTGCCGAGAGAGCTTGTTTGCGTGGCGCGGGCGGGATAGGAGGTAGTCTCAAGAATCGCATCGATGATAGGAAGCGCGGCGAATCATCAGTAAAGTGGTTAGCATCAACAGACATAACCGATAGGGAGTACATTCTTCTGCCACGGAAATATACACGTGTCTGCATGCGTGCCTGACGCTGCTCGGTTATCTTTCCGCCCGGCAGGTTCATAACTGATTCGTACTGCCAGCCGCCATCACTTAACTGGGACTGATTCTTAATGAGCCACCCATCAACGAATAAACCACGCTCGTATTCGGTGAGAACTATCCCTTGATTCAGCGTACCTGCTCTGGTTGGCAGGTCCTTATAGCTGAGGGTGAATGAATCATTACCACTTTGGTAGGTGTACAATTCCATCTTCTGCCCTGTAAAAGGCTTCTGCGGAGTAATTTTTGTTTCGTGCGAGGGTGAGCCAGGAAAAGAAACAGTGAAATCATTGTCTGGCCCAGTCAGCGGATACCATGCTTCTTGCGCATATAATCTGGGAGCTGATGTCAGGACACATTTGATAAAAGGCGAGTGGTCATGAGCCAGAGACTCGTGAGAGCATCGGTTTACGATGACACAACACTCTCTGACCACTCGCTTGGGCGAGTATATCAGCCTCGTTTTGCCGGACGCACATGGGCATCAGCAGAAAGCCGTGACCGACTTCGTCCTGGCGGTCGTGATGGTGCGAAGCTGTTGCCAAGCCCGACTCGCCCGCTTCTTTGACAACTTCGAGTCCGCGAGCAAACGCCTCTCGCGGCTCATTCATAACGCGCGGTTGGAGACCGACGCATTGGCTCTCTCTCATGCCCGTGCTCTCGTCGCTCGTCTGCCGGCGCAAGGCGGTGTGCGCCTCGCCCTCGACTGGACGGTTGAAGATACGCAGCATCTGTTGGTTGCCTCTCTTAACATCGGGCGGCGTGCTATCCCGCTCTACTGGCGTGCCTATGAGGACACGGACTTGAAAGCGCGGATGAGCCAATACGAACGCCAGTTCGTGCGTGTGCTCTTTGACGATGTGCTGTGCAACGTAGCCCGGCGACGTTTTGTGGTGACGGCAGACCGTTGGTTCGCGGATGTTAATTTGCTCGATTTGCTCAATGATCTGGGTGTGGCTTACGTCATCCGCACCAAGTCGAACTACCATGTGAGAGTCGAAGGTCGGTGGCGCAGACTTGATGCGCTCAAGTGGCGAACGAATCAAAGGCGGCGCGCCTGGGGGCGCGTCTGGTATGTGGAAGGCGACCCGCGCCACCTCTTTCTGGTGCAAGCGCGAGCGCGTGACCGCCACGGGAGATGGGGCATCTGGCACTTGCTGTCGAACCGCAACCTGTCGGCGGTGGGGATGACAAACGAGTATGCGCGACGCTTCGCCTGCGAAGAAGGTTTTCGTGATGCGAAGCGGTTGCTTGGTTTTGCTGAGGCCCGCATCCGTGACCTTGCGGCTTGGGTAAGAATGTTCACGCTCGTGGCTATCGCTGTGGCCGTACTGGCGAACATCGGGAGCGCGCTGACAGACCACGCGCGTTGCGCTAGATGGCTGCGGCAAGTGCGTTCGCGCCGCCGGGCACGTTCTGAGTTGAGCATGGTCAAAAGCGTCGTTGAACTGCTCATGCGCGATGAAAGCCTGTGGCAGTTGCTTGAACATCAAAGTAAGCTCAACTTGGAAGCCGGTTTATGAATGTGTCCAGACATCAGATCTGGGAGGTAGCGCTGTAAGAGAGAAGAGAAAGGTGATTAAAGATAAAAGACAAGTTGCGGGCGAGCAGTACATAATAATCCCATTTCTGGAGCGATAGTATTGAGGTCTCAAACTGCCGTACCCTACTTGATACTTGAATAATTTGTCGAAGCCCTTATTATTCAGTGCAGGCAGTTACATAGCAGCAGTAGTTGGTTCGTGAAACTTGCTTGAAGCGGCATCACCTTACGTGTAATGAGTGCCGCCACGGAGTTCAGAAGATATGGACTTCCGGCGACTTCGCGAACCGATAATATTCTAAAAGTATTTAAAGTCAAAAGCAAAGTAAATACTTTTAGAATAGATACAAAGCAGGGGACTTTTCCCGTCAGGAGGTATCCTGATGGGTAAAAAATCACGTCCCAAGCCAAAGCGGCTGGCTGAAAAGCTCTTACGGATCCGAAATGCTTATGACTTATCGCAGAACGGTATGATTAGGCGTCTAGGGCTATCAGGCGAATTGGTTCAAGCGGATATCAGCGCATTTGAGTTAGGCACAAGGGAGCCTGCATTGCCACACCTGTTGCGCTATGCACAAACGATTGGCGTTACAGTGGATGTATTGATCGATGACAAGGTTGATTTACCTAAGAAGTTGGCTAGCGATCCGATGCACGGAGTAGTTAGGGCAGCCGCAATCCCAGCGAAGAAACGAAAGCAAAAAAGGACTTAGTTAACTCATATTGCACTATATGCAGAAGAGCAATAAGAAGGGATAGCGCAGATGGGAAACGCCCGCTAAACTTCTTCCAAGTCTTTCGTCACAGCTTCAAGACCGGGTGGGGGAAGTCCTATGTGAGGAATATTTCTCGCAGTAGTTTAAAACAACGATTAGCCGATGACATCAACTCAGGTAGCTTGGATAAAATCGCCCCAGAGTATTAAAGGCTTGGATCATCTCGGCGTGCGCGCGCCTTGCGAGAATCTCTACGCCCAACTTGTGCATGGCATCACTAACGTCACCGACCGCGCCCGTTATTTCTCTTTCTATCCGTGGCTTATCTGGGCGGTTGAGCAACATGCAGGTAGTCTGAAAGATCTCCCATTCTTCCAAATCCTCCGGCGTGCGGATTGTCTCTTCACGCTCATCGCCGCGCGGCATCAAGCCAGGAGCGAAGAAAGCAAACAACTTCACGGCGCGATGATTGGCGCGATCACACTCTTTCCCGCGCTCGCACGACTTGCTGACGACGAGCGCTTGCGCCTCACGAAATACGCTACCACTGAAGCAGCGCAGGAGCGTTACTTTAAGAATAAACTTGGCGGTCTGGGGCAATACTATCTCGGCACATTGCGTGAAGCTGGCGTGCTGGTCGGCGATTTACGTACGGGTGTGAAGTACACGGAGGAACGGGGGCTTATTCTCGCGCAGGCTTTCGAGCGCGGAATTAACCGCGAAAGATTCTTTGAGGTGCTGGAAAGCGATGAAGTGACGTTTGACGCGCTCGATGAGCTCGCGTCTTTCTGCCCGTGCAATCTCCAAGAGAACGAACAGGAACACTCCGCGCTGACGAACTTGTTCTTCAATCGTGAAAGCGTTTTTTCTGACGAATCAGGAATTTCCCGCCGCCTGACGCTCACTCTGCTGTTGGATTTGACGGCGCGGCTCGAAGGGACGGACGTAGGACTTACCGTTGACGGTTACGGTGTAGACCTCTTTCGCGCGTGCGCTTACGCCGGAGCGTTGTCGAACGGCGAATCATGGACATTCGATGCGCTGGCCCTAGGACAGCATCGTCGTGGTTGGCAACAGTATCACCGCTCCGAGCTTTTTTCCGTCGCCATGCAAGGCATCTTCTGGGCAGGGCTGGACGAACTGCAAGAGCAGGGAGTTAAGCTGGCAAATAGCGAGGCTTACGGAAAATGGTTCGTCGAGGCTTTCGCCGGTGAGCTTGAGCGTGAAGGCGAAGAGTCCTTCGTGGACGCGGTGCATCGAACGGGAAACCAATTGTTGCCGTTAGAGCTGTGGGGCGAATCAGAACACGAAATCCAACTCGGCTGGCACATTCATAATCTCACGCGCGGAGAAGATGCGGCACATAAACGACGGGAGGTCTTACACACATCGGTGAAGCTGCTGCTTATACTCGCTGCGCGAAAGCATGAACTTGATTCGCAGAAACTGACCGTCGGCCTGACGCCCACCTATCTGGCGCAGTATCCGGTTAACTTTCGCGGCTTCGAGCAGCACGCAAACGACGGTTGGCGAAATTACACAATGCGTGAACTGCTCGGCTGGCTCTCTGTGCATTGGGGCGTTGAAGCTCACCTGCGCGTTGCGCTACGCAAATTGCGGTACGATTCGCGTGATACATTCAAGATCAAGCCGACGGATCAGGGCTTGGTCGTGACGGAAGCCCCCGTCCCTTCGTTCACCAGCCCGCGCCTGAAACAATCGCTGCAAATACTCCACGACCTCCGTGCCCTTGACTCAAACGCGGATACCGGCGGCATGAGACTATCCGCGTTCGGCAGCCAAATGCTGAAGGAGTGTCGCAATGAATAGAGACCGCGACATCTCAATCCTTGATGAACTGCGGCGTATAGGTAGTGGCTACGAGTTTTCATTCGCCGCGACTTACAATGCGTACTTTCCGTTTTACGAAGAGGTGGTTTTGCGGCGATTGGCGAGCGCTGGATGTCGCGCGAATACTCTCATGATGGATGGTAGACAATGCGCTGCTGCGTTCGTCGTTGAAGGCTCGCGCCCGCGGCACGCAGGGCGCGAGTACACACTCGTTCCCGTGCATGCTGGCGGAGCTTTCCATCCGAAGTTGTTGCTGCTTGTCGGAAAACGCAAAGGATTAATGTTCGTCGGAAGTCATAACCTGACCATCGCCGGATTCAGTCACAATCGCGAATTAACGTGCCGCTACGAAGTGAATGATGGGAGTGATGCAGCGGAGTTAGCCGCCTTCGGGCAGGCGTGGAACTTCCTACGCACGTGGACGGCCGAGCAGCCTGAAGAACTCCGCATTCCGTTTGACGATGCGGAGACTTACGCGCATTGGCTGCGGGACGCGCTTGCCTCTACGCATTCAAGCAATATGTCAGCAGAGCTCTTCGGTTCTCAGCCAAATGGTCAAACGCTGTGGGAGATGATTCGCTCAAGGATACCGACTGCCGTAAAGCGCATCACCGTCGTCGCGCCTTTCTTCGATTCGAGACTCGACTTTCTTAAACGTCTACACGACGAAGTATCGCCCGAAGAGTTCGTCGTCGGCATAGAGCCGGATACGGTGGAAATCAACCACAACGCTCAAAGCGTCATGCCAAACGCGAAGTTCGTGGATGTTAAGAACCTGCAAGAGGGAGAAGGCTACTTACACGCGAAAGCGATTCTATTTGAGGCTCACGACGGGCGCGAATTGCTCATCACCGGCAGCGCGAACGCGAGCCGACAGGCGTGGTTGCTGAAAAACGATGGGCGCAACGCCGAAGCGGTGATCGTTACGGAAGAAACGAGCAGAAAGTCTCCGGCAAATGCGCTGGGTCTGAGAGCGCTGGCAAAGGAAGCGGCTTTGTCAGAAGAAGCATGGCGGCAAATCAAGCGACATGTTACCTCGCGCCCGAAGTTGGAGACGGCAACTCATCACACCCCACTCGTTGCTGTGGAGACGGAGCAGGGGTTTGAGCTTGAGGCGAAGTTCATCGCTGGCGAACTCTCTTCAACGGCAGAACTCATGGATACAGGCGGAAACACTCTCGGCAGTTTTCCCGTTAGTCTTGATGAATTCGGCTTCTACCAGATTGATGTGCCCGACATCGAGCCACGCAGACGGGCGTCAATGATTGCCCTTGAATCCGTGGATGGAAGATCACGCTTCGCAATCGTTCATCACACCTTTGATGTTGCCGTGTCAGCACAGACCGAAAGACAGCGCGAATTACAGTTCGCGCTCGCCAATCTCGAAGCCGCAACGCCAATGCTCGAAAACATGCTGAAGATCGTAGAGCGAGCCATCTTCGATGATTTTGTGACTATCAAGCGCAGTCGGGCGGCGCGGGACGGGCAAAGGCGGCAGAGCACGATTTCGGCGGGCAAGAATTATCTGAGGACGCGCCGCAAACATCTTTTTCCGTAAGTATCGCTGACGCCCGACACTTAAAACGCAAGCTAAATTTCATGCTGTCCGATGATTTAACTTTAATCATTGACGCTTTGCGCCGGAGGCTAGGTGGCGGCTTGGAAGCATCATTCGGGACAGGCGCAGCAATCGCGCGCAGTGAGGAGGAGTTGGTTGGTCTTGATGTGGAAGATGAAGAACTTCCTGACGTGAAGCGGGAGATTGATGGGGAAGCGCTGGCACGTACTTGCCAGCGCAAAATGAGGACTGTGCTGCGGCGAATGACAGCGCAGCTTGAGCTAGCTGTTGTCGCACAAGAAAGAACCTTCGGCGCTATCCGTCAAACGGCTGCCGTACTTGCGCTACTGCCATGGCTGCGCGAGTTAGAGCAGATAGAGAAACAGTTGCTTCGTGGCGAAACTTTCGTCCGCTATCAGGACGAATGGCAATTCTTCCTTGACGCCACCCGCTTACTCTACTCGCAACGCACGGCCTTGATGGCGCGAGCCGTTTCTATACAGGCACAACGCAGACACTCAAATTCCCGTGCTGACGAGACTTCGATAGTCGCAGGTCTCTTGCTGTGGACGGCGTGGGATTGCGCGCTGGATGTTCGGTGTGTGAAAGACGCTGAGGAACTTGACGAGCTTCAAGAGAACTTATACGGCATGGCGCGACTGGTCGCATTGTCTTCGCACATCTGTGACGATTCGGATGCGCAGGAGAAAGCGCGCGAGGCGATCAATCATATCAGTTCTTACTATCCCACTGATGGCTTTCTTGAAACGTGGTATGACGAACACTTGGAATGGCTGCGAAAGGTGTCTACCGTTTGTCGCACGCCGGGAGACGTTATGACCATTAAGCGCATGGCGGAAGCCGGCGACCTCGCGCTCCCTACGCTCAAAGCCTCACCACAACCTTTAGTCGTTTTAGGGGCAAATGGGATCTCTGTTAGGGTAGTTGACCTTGACAAAGATGATGAGCAAAACCTGTATGGCGTGAAATACCTTTCCGTTTATGATCCTCAGTCGTTATAGCTCTATTTGAACGGCCAAAGTCGTCAGAATAGGAATCGAGGCATGAAACCGACAGTTGAATGGGATGAAGATTATGTGCTGAACTTGCCGCCCGGTGAGCATGACTGGGTCGAGTTCAAAGAGGCGACGGCGCTGGACTTCACACTGCCGCGAAGCGACATGAATAAGGTAAGAGACGAGTTGTCAAAGCAACTCTCCGCCTTCGCAAACTCCGGCGGCGGAGCAATCGTTTATGGCGTCGCTGATGCGCCCGCAGGTAGGGATGCGCGAATCGTTGATGCACATGGGGGAGTTTCACTGAATTTGAAGAACGCTACGAAGGAATGGCTAGAAGACATCGTCTCCAACTTGGTGGAGTTTCCACTAAGCCGCTTCAACATCTATGTCATCGAAAAGCAAAGCGCAACAAGCGCTATCGCCGAGGGCAAGGGGATCGTAATCGTTGACGTGCCATCGAGCGAGCGCGCGCCGCACCAAGCAAACGATAAGAAATATTACGCGCGAATTGGCGGCAAATCCCAACCGATAAGTCATCGCATGGTGATGGACATTGTCGGGCGAGCCAAACATCCAAAGATGAAACTGAGCTGCCGCTTCATACCGGAAAGAACTGCCAAGTATGAAGGAACGAGCGACCCTGCCCTTGAACTTGAAATCTACTGCCGCAACGCAGGTCGTGTGTATGCGAACTTCGTCAACGGGTTTGTTCAGATTCCAGAAGCGATGGTTTTCGGCGGCAGGGGTGTGAAGAAGACTATTGACGGCAAGATCTACATTGAAAGGTACTTCGAGAATACGCACAAGGATATGGTCGGTACAACGAAGGCGTACACTGGCGGGCAAATACCAATGAGTTATTCAGAACCTTTATACGCGACGAGATTCGACCCCGTGCTGCCGTCGCTCGGATTTACAAACTACGTCTCACTAAGAGTTCGTCAAGGCGACCTTAAGAATTTCGAGGACAAGGTCATCCGTTGGACAGTATATGCTGATAATGCTCCTATGGTAGAGGGCGAAGTGAGGATCGGCACCTTGCTTGAGGTTAAGACTGATTCCGCTGATGAGTAACTCTCAAGCGTTATTTCTCATTGCGTCAATTTTGAGTTTTCAGTTTTTAAGTTGCATTCAACAATCACACTGCGTCTTTTTGTAATGAGCCTTTAGATCTACGCCAATCAACGTAGCGACCGCTGTAGCCGAGCAGCCGTAGGAATATTCGATCAAGAAAGTTGACGAGGAAGTAATACTCTTCAGCAGGCGAGGGAAGAGGTGGGCATTTAGCGCGCTCATTCGGCGTCGCCGCAATGCAATAGAATTCCCCAGTGTGAACCAACTTATTTCTGCATTGAATGAACAGGTCGATCTCGTCCGCACTAACCTTGAGTTCAATGTCTTTGCAGAGCTTTCTAAGCGCATAGGAGAATGATCTACGGTTTAGGCTCAACACCTTGCCTTCGTTTACTATGGCTTGACGAGTCGTTTGATCAACCTCCGCGCCTGCGAGCACGTCGTCCAGCGCTTTCTGTAAAGGGATAACGAGTTTCCCAAAGGCCGCCTCATCGAGGATATACTCTTTGACGCTGCCGCCGGACGCCGCAAAGAAGACTGCTTTAAGCTTCTCAAGTGCCACAGCTAGTTTAGCCCCGCGAGTCTCAAGGTAGTCGTGGTCCGCTTTAGCATCCAAGTAAGCATCAATCGTTCCTTGATTCAGTTTGTAAGTGTCACGCTTCTGAATGTAAGGGGCGTATGCGCCTTCGAGAAACGTTTTGGTTTCGTACCTGCCTTCGGCGTAGGGATCTAGGATAACTAACGGGCAGTAAGGCTTGGTGACGGCTGAATAGTGATACCGTAAGACACACGCTGCGTTCTCGTCATATAGGTCTCGATGTATCCACTGAACCTTGGTCCCGCGCGCTACGGATAAAAGCCGGCATAAATCATCAACCGTCTCGGTCAAGCGCTCAACACCACCTTCGTTGGGAATCTCTCCGACCGCTTCGCATGTCACGTCTATTCCGTGGAGCGTTTGCGCCCGGAGCATCGCGTATTCGTAGTCCTCGATAGGGATTATCCTGATTTTGGTGAGGGACTTGCCGGATTGCAGACTCAGCGGAAGCGCGAGTACGCGTGATAGTGCTGTCTTGTATGCTTCAGTTCCTGTGAACTTAAAATTCGTGATGCCGAAACGCGCGCTTTGGATGTGCTCCTCCTTCATCATGCGAACGAACATTTCTCGCAAGCGAAAAGCTTCGCCCGATTTCGAACTACCCGCGCGCCTACCGGGGAGATAGTTAGTCCCACTGATCCCTCCGTCAGCCCACAGATCGAAGCCCTCGGATGTCTTTCCTTCAAATTTGACAGGTGATAGTTCGTTGAAGAAAGGAAGGGGGGAATCTAATTCGCAGAGTAACAAAACTTCGCCGTTGTTTAACTGTCCTGCCTCAAACTTGCAAGTCAATTTCTGTCCGTCATCATAAGTCATCACCCCTGCGCCGCTATAAGAAGCGAAACAGCCCCCGTAATGCGAAAGTAGATTTAGCTCGGCGTTATTTTTCTCGCCCTCCATTAATTACTCCCCAATTATAAGCCATGTCATAATTTGTCAGACCAAGCTCAGTTTATCTGAGCAATCATCAACCGCCTCCATCACTACGCAGCTAACTGATATGTCTTGCCCCAGTCAGAATACTGGGCGACTATGGCTAGTATCACACCAGCGTAGATGACATGAGAGAATGGTGCGAACAGAGTTTTTTCATTGAGTGCTCTAAAGGTATGGAGATCGCATCCTTCCAGGAACTCAAGTTTGCATATGGTTTGCGCGTAACGTTGAAGAAGTGGACTCTTCATTCGCGTTTCGACTTCCTGATACTTATCGAACTCCAATTGGGTCTGACATGCTGTAATTACTTCTTTCACTACTGGCCTAATGGCGCCGAATTTAGTGAGATAGCCCTGACAGAGCGATTGCGCCTGGAAGAAAATCATTCGCATATTGGATGGGCTAACCCCGTTGCGAAGCTCTGTTAACTGATCAGTCAACTCAGCACCGGAGACGGGCGGCTTCTCACGCTTCCAGCCAAGAAATCCCGAGCGCCCGTGTACCTTCGCTCCGCCGTAGATAGCATATTCAAAAATAGAAGAGGCCCTGTCCTTATCCTCTAAATAATCTTCGACAGTGGCAAAGTTGTTTAGCCTTCTATGTAAGCTCAGGTCTGTCTGCCAGGTTAATTGTGAGAGCATGACAGAGGCAACTGCTTCGCAGACGTCGTAATATATAT